>NZ_JBITGZ010000049.1:22418-35350 GCF_044457565.1 Kitasatospora sp. NPDC050543
CACGCGGGCGCGGGGGGGCGGGGGGGGGGGCCGGGGGGGGGCGGCCGGGCCCCCCCCCCCCCCGCTGCCGGGTCAGCCCGCGACGGGCGAGACGTAGCCGCTGATCGGCTTGCCGAACGGCGCGTCACCGACCTTGAACTGGGTGACGTTCGCGTGCTCGGTCACGTGACCGGGGGTGGCGCCCTGGTTGCCGCCGATCACGGTGATCGAGACGATCTTGCCGGCCGAGTTCTTCCTGACCCCGGTCACCAGCGCCACGTGGTCGTCCCCCATGCCTCCGCCGTAGTTGTAGACGATGGCGTCGCCGATCTTGGGCGTCTTGTGCACGGTCTTGTGCTTGACGCCGTAGGTGTAGAAGCTCGCAGCCGCGTCGGTCAGCTCGTCGACGTGCTTCACGCCGTTCTTCGCCCAGACCCAGCCGGCGAAGTCGGCGCACCAGGCGTGCGCCTCCCGACCGTTCTTGCAGCTGTTGTGCTGGAGCTTACCCCCGTCGTAGCCCTTGTTGTTCTTGCCGCAGGCGTCGGCGCCGAGCTGGCTCTTGGCGGTGGACGCGATGCCGGAGCCGGGCGTGGCGGCCTGGGCCGCCCCGGAGCCGAGCGCCCCGAAGACGGCCGCGGTCAGCACGGCGGTGACGGCGAGCCGGGACGGCGTGACACGGTTCAATGCCCTTCGCATGGAAGGCCCCTCCCACTGGTTGGAGATCCACCCGCCGGTTTCGGCGGGCAGGACCACAGTGCGAGGGAGCGTTTGCCTGAACCTTGCCCGATTCTTGCCCCGGAGGCGGCAGGGGGTCGCTGGCCGACGTTCCATCAGTTGTCAGTGATTCAACCGGAGTTGAGCACGCGCGCGCTGGCGCCGACGGCACCCACCGTTCCCAACCGTGACCGCGACCGCCCGGCCCACTCCGGGATGCCCCGGGACCGCCCGGCATCGCCGCGGCGCACAGAACCGCGGCACACAGGGGCGCAGCGCGCAGAGCCGCGGCGCGGAGGCAGAGCGGGCTCAGCGGCCCGGCCCGTTATCCCTGACCGCCGGGCTCGGGCAGGTCGATGGAGGCGAGCAGGGCGTGCACCGTGGCCGCCATGGTGTGGCGCGCGGCGCCGACGTCGAGTCCGCTGCTACGCCAGTGGTACCAGGCGGTCCAGGTGGTGACCGCGTCCAGGCCGTTGAGGAGGTCCGTCCTGCGGCCTTCGGGCAGCGGGTCCAGCTCCTCGGCGAAGATCTGGGCCAGGCGTAGGCGGGCGAAGTCCAGCACCTCCTGGACGACTTGCTGGACGCGCTCGGAGGGGTTCTCCAGGCGCATGATCGCCAGCCGGGCCGGTGTCAGCCCCTCCAGGATCCGGGCGCGCTGCTCGGCGAGGGCGGTGACCCGCAGCTCGCGGGGGCCCTGCGTCGGCAGCGGTCGCACCTGGGCCATCAGCTGGTCCAGCCGCCGAGCGATCGCGACGTCCACCAGCTGTGCCATGTCGGCGAAGTGATGGAACACCAGGCGCCGCGACACCCCGGCGCGCTCGGCGACCCGCTCGGCCGGGAAGTGCGCCTGACCCTCGTCCAGCAGGGAGAGCATCGCGTCGGCGATCTTCTCGCGGCTCTGCCGTCCCCGTTCCGTCCGACCGTCCGGGGCGCGGCCGGCCGACTCCGGATGCTGCATCTCGGGACCTCCTTCCGTCTCGTTGACATTATTGCACCAGTAGTGCAAACGTACGGGCTGCACCAGGAGTGCAATAAGTTTGGCGGGGCGTCGGGCCGACCCCTGCCACCGTCCGGAAGGCTGGTCCGCCGATGTTCACCACAGTCGGGCGCTGGTGCGCCTGCAAGCCGAAGCGGGTGGTGGCCGGGTGGCTGCTGTTGCTCGCGACCCTGGCCATCGCCGTCGGTTTGCTCGGCCGGACGACGACCGAGGCGGTGTCCATTCCGGGCAGCGACAGCCAGGCCGCGCACGATGTGGCCGCCGGGGCGTTCCCGGGGTCGGCGTCGGGGACGCAGCCGCTGGTGCTTCGCACCGGGGCCACCGGGGAGTTGCTCACCTCGCCCGGGGCGATGGCGGCCGTGCAGCAGGCAGCCGCGGCCGTCGCACGCGTCGAACACGTGGTCACCGTCACCACTCCCTACGACCCGGCGGGCAAGGCTGCCCTGAGTGCGGACGGGCACACCGCCTACCTGTCCATCGCCCTGGACGTCACGGGCCGCGACATCACCGCCGACCTCACCGGCCGGGTGGTCGCGGCGGCGAGCCCGGCCACGGCCGCCGGGATCGAGGTGACCCCGGGCGGGTACCTGGCCGCCGCCGTCGACAAGGGATCCGTCGGGCGCAGCGAGGCGATCGGCCTCGCGGCCGCCTTCCTCGTTCTCCTGCTCGCCCTCGGCGGCCTGGCCGCGGCGGGCCTTCCGCTGCTGCTCGGCGTCCTGGGGCTGGGCATCTCGCTCTCCCTGGTCGGCCTGCTCGGCCACCTGATCGACATGCCGTCCTCCGGTGAGACCATCGCCGCGATGATCGGCCTGGGCGTCGGTATCGACTACACCCTCTTCTGCCTCACCCGGTTCCGGGAGCTGCTGGCAGCGGGAGTGGGTGTCGAGGACGCGGCCGTGCGCACCACCTCCGGATCCGGCAAGGCGGTGGCGTTCGCGGGCAGCGCCGTGATCGCCGCCCTCGCCGGCCTCGCCCTCGGCGGCCTGCCACTGCTCTACGCGCTCGCGCTCGCGCCGGGGGTGGCCGTGCTCACGGCGCTGGCCGTCAATCTCACCCTGCTGCCCGCGCTGCTGGCTCTGCTGGGCCGCCGCCTCGCCCCGAGGCGGTCCGGCCCGGCGGCCGACCGCCCGAGCGGCTGGGGCCGGATCGCGGAGCTGGTCGCGACGCGGCCCTGGCGCCTGCTGCTGGCCGGCCTCGCGCTGCTCGGCGTACTCGCCGTGCCGGCGACCCGGTTGACGTTCGGTCAGCTGGACGCGGGGAACAACGCCGTCGGCACGGTGAGCCGCACGTCCTACGACCGCTTGGCCGCCGCCTTCGGCCCGGGGATCAACGGCACACTGCAGATCACCGACAGCCTGCCCTCCGCCGCGGCCGACGCCTCCGATCCGCGGATCACGGCCGTCACCCAGGCGCTGCGCGCGACAGCGGGCGTCGCCGCGGTCAGCGCGCCGCAGCTCGGATCCGCCGGTACCACCGTCCGCTGGCAGCTCACCCCGGCCACCGCGCCCACCGACCCGGCGACCACGGCGCTGGTCCACCGCCTCCGCGAGGACACCCTGCCGCCCGTGGCCGCCGGCAGCGTCCACGTCGGTGGCGCCCCGGCCGCCCAGGCCGACCTCAACGAACGGATCGCCGCCCGGATGCCGCTGGTGGTCGGCTTCGTCCTGCTGGTCGCCGGACTGCTCCTGCTGCTGGCCTTCCGATCGCCGGTCGTCGCGGCGAAGGCCGCCGTGATGAACCTGATCTCCGTCGCCGCCGCCTACGGTGTCCTCACCGCGATGTTCCAGTGGGGCTGGGGCGCCGGCCTGATCGGTCTCGACGGGGCCGTGCCTGTCCCCGGCTACGTCCCGCTGCTGATGTTCGCCGTCCTGTTCGGCCTCTCCATGGACTACGAGGTGTTCCTGCTCAGCGCCGTCCGCGAGGCGTACCTGCGCAGCGGTGACAACCGCCGCGCCGTGGTCGGCGGCCTCGCCGGGACCGGACGCATCATCACCTCGGCCGCGCTCATCATGGTCAGCGTCTTCCTCAGCTACCTGCTGTCGCAGGATCCCGTCGTCAAGATGTTCGGCATCGGCCTGGCCACCGCCGTCGCCCTGGACGCCACCGTCGTGCGCGGCATTCTCGTCCCGGCCACCATGGTGCTGCTCGGACGCGGCAACTGGTGGATACCCCGCTGGCTGGACCGTCTGCTGCCCCACGTCGACATCGAGGGCGACGGTCACCGGGAGGCCGGCTCCCGGGCGCCCGCGCCGGCGGCCGCCGGCACCCCGTGACCTTCGCCCGCGTCGCGGCGCTGTCGGTGGCAGCACGTAGCGTGGCGACCGCCGGCATCACAGCGGGGAGAACGGGGAGGACGACGCATGGGACTGCGCGCCGAAAGGGACGGATACAGCGCGGAGCTGACGGATGATCTGACGATCGTCTACCGCGATCCGCAGGGACGGAGGCTCAAGCACTTCACCCACCGGATCGCCGGAGCGCCGGGCCTCGACGCACTGTTCGGCGCGTGCAAGCACCTGAACAGACAGCGCGAGGCGTGCCGCGACCAGGCCCGTGCATGGGCGCTGGCAGGATCGAGCGCCCCCCGCGCGCTGGCGGAGGCCGATCCCCTGTGGCGGGAGGCACTGGCGGACGAAGGTGTCCGGCTCACCGATGAGCCGGGGGAGGACGGGCTGTTCGCCCGCACCTACACCGGGTTCGACGGGCACACGCTGACCCAGCTGCTCCCCGAGGAGCTGATCCCGTACCGCGATCTGCTGATGCGCGCGGAGCACTGGGAGCCGGACGGCCTCTTCTCCACCGGCATACCGCGCCAGGCCGATGGTGAACTCCCCTTCCCTGAAAGAGTCATTGCCGCTCACCCCGGCAGCGAGCAGCTCTCCGTCCGGAAGATCCTCGCCCTGGAGGACGAGACGCACGGCTGGGTATTCGTCTTCAAGAAGGATGTCGATGAGGTTCTCAAGGAAGTGGAGAAGGACGATCCCGCACTGCTGAGCACTCTCCTCGACGAGATGGCCGACTTCGCCCTGCAGACGAAGGACGAGGACACGGCTGCCGCCTGGTTCGGGCGCGCCCGTAGGGCCGAACGCCCGGGAGCAGACGAGGCCGACAAGGAGCGGCTGTACGGCCGCTACCTAACCTACGCCGGGGCGGATGCCCTCTCCACCACGGCCCTGCGGGACTGGGCGCGCACGCTGGCCGTCAAGGGGGTGGCGACGGAGGCGGATCTCGTCCGCTTCCGTGCGGTGGCGCTGCGCCGCATGGCCACCTCCGGGGAGGCGCTGCTGCGCCGCGTCCGACCGTCCTCCGCCGTGTATCCGCAGCTCGCCGCCGATGTCCGCAAGATCGCCAGAGCCGCCGGTCTGGACCCGGAGGAGGAACTGGCCACGCTGCTTAAGGGCATCTTCGCGGCCGAGCGGGTCTCGCTGGACGACGAGAGGTTCTGGACGGACTGCCTCAAGGGCCGGGCCATGGACCTGCTGGGTAGGATGCCGAGGCCGCACGGGAGTTCGCCGCCGTGGACGTGATGACGCTGCTGATGGCCGAGATGCCTGAGGGCGTCTCGCGTGCGGAGGCGTCCGCGCGGCTGGGGAAGCTCCGGCTCGACCGGCAACCCGCGGACGGTGACAAGACGGCCCATCACGTTCGCCAAGCGCTGAGGAAGCTGAACGTTCGGACGGTCAGCCGGGGCAGCCATGCCCTGGCCATGGCCGCCGACTGCCAGGTGGGTCTGGAGCGGCTGGTCGGCCGCTTCACCCCCGCGCAGGACGCTCAGCCCGGGAAGGCCACGCCGTAGCAGGACGGCGCCCCCGAGGTACCGGCGAGCCGCGCCGCCGAGCGGCGGTCACAGGAGCCCGGCCGTGCGCTCCCGGTGCCCACCGGCCTCCTTGCGCGCCTCACCCAGGAGACGCGCGCGCCCAAGGGGGACGCCGCCTCGGGCCCGGCCGCGGTACCCGAGCGAGCAGAACTGGTGGCCCTTCCTGCAACCGGCCACCCCTGCCCAACCGGCGACCGAGGTGGGCAGCGAGGCCGAACTGGGTAGGACTCAGCCAGACTCCGAAGCAGGAAGGCAGGGCCGTCATGACCGGGAACGCTGAGGTGACGGTCCACTTTGCGCGCCTCAGGGATCTGATGCCCGTCTACCCGTTGAACCTGACGGGTGACGAGGTCGACGTGGTCCGCGACCTCTACTGCGCCGTGAGCAGCGAACTTGCCGCCCGGCACCGCCGCGACTGGAGGAGGAGCGACCTGGACGCCTCCGCCGCCGACGCGGAACGCTGGTACGCCGCCAGCGGCGAGATCCTGGGCGTCGTGGAGCGCATGGTGGAGGAGGAGCGTCGGGCGCTTCGAGCTCTGTACCGCAAGCCCGGCATGCTGCCCCGAGCCCTCTGGAATGCCGGCCATGCTCCTGGGAACAGGCGGCGCGCCAGATATGACCGCACCATGGAACGCCTGCGCCACAGCGTGCTCACCGCCTACCGGGACTACCGCGAGCAGGCAGGTGACCTGACCCCGCGCATCCAGGGCGAGCACGAGCGCCAGGAACGGAGGATGCGCGAGCTACGAGCACAGATGGAGGAGGAACAGCGCGAGCGCGAGCCTAGGGAGCGTGCGGCGCGCGCCGCAGCGATGGCCGGTGCTCCCGGCGAGCCCGTCTGGGCGTACGCGGTGCACGAGCGCACCAGCACCCTCCCTCGTCGCTTCGAGATCTCCTTGCAGACCGTCAGCGAGGTACGGGCCACCGGGAGAGAAGTGGCACAGACCGGGCTCACTCCCGAGGAGGTCCAGGCGGCGCTCACCGAGGAGCGGGAGCGGGACAGGTACACCGTGGTCCTGTGGTCCCACGAGACCGGGCTCGCGCTGCGCGAGTGGCACGAGAGTGGTAAGGAGACCGAAGCCTGGCAGGAACTCACCGGAGTGCTGGTCGACCCGTGGCCACGGATCACCGAGCAGAGCCGCTGGCGACAGCGCTACCACGGGCCGTCCAGTAACTACTTCAGTCCAGGTGGGTTCGGCACCTACTAGCCTCCGCGCCTCGGTTGGGTTCGGCGCAGCGGGCTTGATGGCATCTGCCGCTCCCGCCGGCTTGTGCGGGTCCTGAGCACATCGAGGCCCGACACGGTGGCCGACGTCTTCGGGGTCCTCGGTCGGCTGGCGGGCGGGGACGTGGCGCCGGCTCAGATGGCGGGCCCGGGCAGGTCGTCCAGCCGGGCGAAGGCGGTGGCCAGATCCTGCTGCCGGGGCCAGGTGGCGGCGATCTTCAGGTGCAGGCGCGACGGGCGCGAACCTCCGTGGTCAGTACACCTAGCTGGCGGGTGGGAGCAGACTGCCCAGGGGGCCCAGGTCCAGGTTGAGGTCCTGCATGGTCAGGCCGTACCGGGCGCAGAGCTCGCCCATGCGCTCGTGGAGGGCCATGAGTGTTGCTCCGAGAGTCTCCTCCTGTTCTTCGCTGAGGTCTCCGGCCTCCACACGGTGGATGGCCTGGCGTTCCATGAGCTGGCGCAGGAGTTCGACGATGGTGAGGACGAGCTTCATCAGGTCCCGTTCGACCGTTTCCGGGTCGGTGGAGATCCTGCGCGGCCGCCCCGGTGGTGTATCGAGGTCTGAGGACGGAACGTTCCGGGATGTCGCGGGCAGAAGCCGGAAGGCGCGTGCGGCCGCTTCAGCGACCTCGTCGAAGCGGCTGGGGGGCTGGGGGGCGTCGCCTGTCATGGCTGTTCTCGCGGCAGGGGGTTGCCGAGCCGGCGCTGGGCGGTGTTCTGTTCGGTGACGGACAGGATGAGCGCACGCAGCGATATACGGACGAGGTCGATGTCCGCGATGGAGAGGACGAGATCGCCGGTGAGGACCACGCCTCCGCTGAGCAGCCGGTCCAGCAGGTCGATGAGGGCGGCCTGGCGTGGCGGCACGGCCGCCTCCGAGCCGGTCGGCTTGCCACCGGGTGCGCTCATGGCGCGTCATCCTCTGCCAGGCCCGCGTCGGCGAAGGAATAGGGGGCCCACGGCCCGGTGACGACGACGTGGACCCCGGGCAGGGCGTCGGTCGAGCGCAGCACCTCGGCTCGGAACGGTTCGGCTTGGTCCAGTGGCACGAGGTAGGCGTCGTTGAGGACGTTCGCGCCTGACTCCACCGCCAGCTCGCCTCCCTGGACTCGGTGGCGGACATGGCCGACGGCGTGGGAAGTGGCTGAGGCCGTTATCCGCTCGGCCGCTCGCTCGGCCGCGCGGAAGGCGTCCTGGTGCGATGCCTGCTCGGTCCGACGCCGGCGGAGGTAGTCGCGTCCGGGACTGAGGTCCGGCCCTTGCGGGAGTGCGGCCTGCGTGGCAGCCGGGGCGTCGACATAGAGCTTGACGCCCCATTCCACGTGCCCAGCCAGGCGGGACAACTGGTCCAGGAACAGGCCTCGCCGGTCATCGAGCATGGCCCGTACCCGGTCGTTGTCGAGATACACCGTCGCCAGACGCAGCGGCACGACCGTGGTGCACGCCGCGAGCGCCTCAACCACGCCGTGGTGGGAGCGGGCAAGCGCCTCCAGCCACCCGAGGTCCTCAAGGTGGCCGCGGAGCGCGGCCTCGTCGAAGTCCTTCCCGGGCACGGGGCTCACTGCGGCCACGACTTCGCCGCTGTGCGTCGCGTGCACCAGGTGCACCGGCGAGCCGACGACTCCGGCGAGGCCGTCTACAGCCTGCGGTAGGCCAGCGGCATGCCGTGCCACAGCGTACGTGTAGGCGAGCGGCCCGGCGGTCATGGCTCACCTCGCTCGACGGTCCGGGGTGCGGCTGGCGCTCGCTTCGAGCGGGCCGGGCGGCGGGGGGCCGCGGGGCTCTCGTCCACGCTCTCAGGCGGCGGCAAGGCCTCTTGGTCGGCGCGCAGAGCGTTGATCTGCGCGCGCAGCCGCCGGTTCTCCTCGATCTGCTCACGCAGGCGCCTGTTCTCCTCCTCCAGGGAGGGCCCGCTGCCTGCGCTGGAGGACAGCGAGGGGTCGTGCTCCCACCAGTCGATGCCCATCTCCTTGGCCTTGTCCACCGAGGCGATCAGCAACCGCAGCTTGATGGTGAGCAGTTCGATGTCGAGGAGGTTGATCTGGATGTCGCCTGCGATGACGATGCCTTTGTCAAGGACACGTTCCAGGATGTCGGCGAGGCTCGCGGAGGACTGGCCGTATGGCGGCGTGGACCTGGAGGGGAGGGAGCCGAGGCGGTTGGCGATGGATTCTGTCACGGCTCGACCTCGTTTCGCTGACGGGTGCGTGCAGTGTGGGGTCACATGTCGCTGTCGCTGCGCCGCCTGTGGGCTCTGATCTCGTCCAGACGGTCGAGGAGTTCGTCCTCGCGGCGGTCGAAGCTCTCCTCGTCGATGTCTCCTGCCAGGAGAGCCCTTTCGAGTTCGGCGAGTTCCCGTTCGATGGGCGCAGGGTCGTAGTACTCGTCCTCCGCGGCCTCGACAACGCGCTCCAGCACCCACACGGTGCCGCGCACCGGTGCGAGCGGGAGGGTCAGGATCTGGGTGAGCAGGCCCATGGGGTACCTCTTCTACACGAAGCTGTAGGCGGGCAGCGGGCCGTACAGTCGGAAGTCGAACTCCTCGCCGAGCTCGTGGGTGAGGCCCTTCTCCGCGGCGAGGAACAGCTCTTGATGTTCGTCGTCCACCAGGAAGGAGATGTTGAGGAAGTCGTCTCCGGTCGGCTCGGAGGCCCGTTCCTGTCGGGTGTGCGGGCTCAGTGCCTCGATGATTCCGGAAGCCAGGGCCTGGTGGCGGGCCAGGACTTCCTGGGCGACGAGCTCGCCGAGTGCCAGCTGGAGGTCCGGGCCGGTACTGCCGGCTTTGATGTCCTCGTTGAGTTGCCTGGCCTCGAGCGAGTCGTGGAGGATCTGACGCAGCAGCACGTCCTCGTCGATGGCCGCCTTGAGGTGGTACTCGGCGCAGCCCTCCAGCGCTGTCAGTTGCTGTGTGTACTCCTCTCGGCGCTCCTCTAGGACGGTGCGTACGGCGTCGTCGTCGGGGGCGGTGAAGCCGAAGCGCAGTGGGAGGACGGTGCCGGTGGTCATGAGACGCTCCTGAACGGCTTGCTGTGCCATGAGGTCGCGCCGTTTGGGCCGTAGGTCCTCGGGTGCGTCGCTGACGACCGCGCACAGCGGCCCCGCACACACGGTGCGTAGCGTCGTGGGGGTTTCGCCCACGCCGGTCAGGCCGTCGAGATCGCGGGGATGCGCGGCAGCGGTGATGGAGTAGATATAGACGGCCACGTTACTCCTCCCGTCGCCTGGTGGGCCGGCGAGTGGGCCTTGCTCGTTTCGGCTCGGGCTCTTTCTCGTCCTCCTCGTCCTTGTCGCCTCCCAGGTGGAGGGAGTCGGTGACGGCTTCGACGGCGCCGCTGATCGCTCCCTTGCTCTTGCCGCGCGCTCCGCCCTCGGTCACTTCTCCGACGATGTCGGTGAGCTGGGCCGGCGCCTTTCGCCCGGATTCCAGGTCCAGACGGTTGCATGCCTCGGCGAACCGAAGATAGGTGTCCACACTGGCGACGACGATCCGGATGTCGATCTTGAGGATCTCGATACCGACCAGGGACACGCGGATGAAGACGTCGATGACCAGTCCGCGGTCCAGGATCAGTTCGAGGATGTCGTAGAGGTTCCCGGTGTTCCCGCTGCGGGAGACACTGGCCGAGCTCTGCGGCACCACAGTCATGGTGCCTCCTTTCGCCGCCCCGCCATCGGGGCGGGGTGTTCCGCTTTCGTCGAGGCGTGGGCCATCAGGTGCGGCGGTCGATCTGCCCGCGGGTGTAGCGGCGGATCCGCTCGTACGCCACCAGTTCGCCCTGCTGGTCCAGCGACACCCGGTAGCTGGCCATCACGCTGGTCGTCTCAGGGATGCGTTCCAGTTCCACCACCTCCACGTCGGCCCGCCAGCCGTCCTCGGTGGGCTTGAGAGCCGAGACCGACTCGGGCACGCGCCCCAGTAGTTCCGCGAGTTGCTCAGCCGCGTAGCGCATGGCCTGCGGCGCCGAGACGCGAGGCCGTGGACGCCGCCGCGCCTCGCCCGCCTCGCCCTGCGCGCGGCGGTTTCCACCGGCGCCGGCTCGGGCAGAAGGCGCAGTCGCGCGGGCGGGCCTCCGTGGCCTGACGCCATCCTCCCGCTTTTCTGTGTTCCTGAACATCGTCGAGACGCTCGACGTCGGCGTGCCCGTGCGGACCGCCTACGACCACTGGACGCAGTACGAAGACTTCAGCGGCTTCGCCAAGGGCGTTCAGAGCATCTCACAGGGCGACGAGATGACCACTGACTGGAAGGTCAAGGTCGGGCCCTCGAAGCGCAGCTTCAAGGCGACCGTCCAGGAGCAGGTGCCCGACGAGCGCATCGTGTGGACCTCTGAGGGGGCCAAGGGCAGCACCCGCGGGGCCGTGAGCTTCCACGAGCTCACTCCGAACCTGACGCGCATCGTCCTGGTGGTCGAGTACTACCCCTCGGGGTTCTTCGAGAAGACCGGAAACATCTGGCGCGCCCAAGGCCGGCGCCTTCGTCTGGACTTCAAGAACTTCCAGCGGCACGTCTCCCTCACCAACGACGAAGCCGAAGGCTGGCGTGGTGAGATCCGTGACGGCGAGGTTGTCCGCACCCACGACGAAGCCATGGAGGAGGAAGCCGCAGAGAACGACCAGGAAGCAGGCGAGTACGACGAAGAGGGCCCTGAGGATCAGTACGACGAAGAGGAGCCCGAAGACGAGGAGTACTACGACGAGGAACCTGAGGACGACGAGTACGACGAGGAGAGCGACGAGGGCGGAGTCGCCGATGAGGAGGACGAGGCGCCGTACGAGGAGGAGGAGGACGAGGACGAAGCGTGAGTGTGCCGCTGTCTCCCAGCCGTGCACCCACCCGGCCGACGTCCCGGCCTGGAGAGTGTGGCCGCAGCGGGCATCGACTTTCCCACTCTCAAGCATTTCACCACGAAGATTGAGAGTAACTGCACATAAAGGGGGCACCCGCCAGGGTGAACGACTGATCCGCAGAGGAGGACAGCATGAGTGCAGGAAAGAAGATCAAGCACACCGCGGACACCGCCAAGGGCAAGGTCAAGGAAGCGACCGGCAAGGCCGTGGGCAACGAGAGCCTCGTCCTCAAAGGCAAGGCCGAGCAGGTCAAGGGCGATGCGGCCCAGGCCGGCCAGAAGGCGAAGGACGCCCTCAAGCACTAGAAGTGACCAAACAGGATTTCGCCGAGCGCGGGCGTGCCCCGAGAGCGAGGTCCAGGAGGAATGGCGGCCGCAGCGGCGGCCGCCCCTTCTTGAGGTCACTGCGGGCCGCTTCCGGTGAAGATTGCACCATTCCACTCCGACAGGGTGCCGCGGGCAGGTTCGCGGCGATGCGTCGGCCCGACCGAACACACCGCGCGCTCCGGAGACTCAGCAGTGAGCGGATATCCGCGTGCGGGACCTCATCGATCGGGTGGGCGCCGAGAACCTGTCCATGCGGCACCTGACCACCCCGCCAAGCCCGCCTCCGACAAGCAAGACAGGCCCACGAAACCAGGAAAGGCGTAACATCACCTCCGCATTGACGGAGGACCACATGGACGGGGGGCGCAAAACGGAGGTCATCGTGATCGTTCTCGGAGTCATCCTCCTCGTCATCGGATTCGTCGCCAGCATTTCCATCCTGTGGACCATCGGGATGGTCCTGGTCGTCATCGGCCTCATTCTGTGGGTCATGGGTGCGGTCGGCCACGAGGTCGGCGGCCGCCGCCACTACTTCTAGACACAGGCCGGCGACCTCCAACCTTCCTACCAGCACCAGATACTGAAGTTGAACTCGTGATGTCGGTCTGAAGGTGGTCAGCCGTCCATGATCAGGCCGGTGGAGGCGAGGCACCCGTCGATGAGGTGGGGTCGGTACTGGATCTGCTTCAGGCTGCGCCTGACGGCTCGGGCCAGCTGGTCGAGGTTCGCGGCGGCGAGGTTGCCGATGGTGCGCTTGACCAGCGACCAGATGCCCTCTTGTGGGTTGAGGTCCGGTGCATACGAGGGGAGCTGGAAGACGGTCAGCCAGTCCTTGCTCGCCTGAACGAACTCCTGCATCGGCGGCATCAGGTGGGCACGCAGGTTGTCCCACACGAGCACGATCGGGCCGCCGAGCTGGATGTGCGCGCCAGCGGATGAGCAGGTCCCGGTAGTCCTGCCAGGTCAGGCCCTTCTTCTCACCCTTGCGGCCACGGTAGACGTGGAAGCTGTAGAACATCCGGGACC
>NZ_JBITGZ010000050.1:0-35170 GCF_044457565.1 Kitasatospora sp. NPDC050543
GTGATGCTGGATCCGGAGACGCTCAGCTCCTTGGCGAGCGAGGGCAGGATCGGGACGACCGCGGTCTGCACCACGCTGAACGCCAGCATCGCCAGGATGAGAGCCGGCAGGACCCGGGCGCTGCTCTGCTTCTCGGCCGCGACTGCGTGCCGTGGTGCGTGACTCACGATTGCTTCTCCATATCAATAGTTGATGAACTGAAGCAATCATGCGGGGAGATGCTTCATTGTGTCAAATATCAATCGCCTGAAGGTTTGGGCCGGCGAGGGCCGGGAGCCTTCGGGATCTCGGGATGCCGGGATCCCGGGGCCACTGCCACGAGCACCCGGGTGCAGGCTCATCGCGGCTGCACCCAGCCGCGAGAGCGGCACCGACCGCCCCGGCTGCCATGGCGCTTCAGCCCGATCCAGAGCATGCAGGTAACGCTTCCGCAAACAGCTGATGTACCCACAAGTACACCTGTAGACCTGCCTCCTGACTCCCTCCGCCCACAGAGGACACGCGCATGAGCAGCCCTGACCAGCAGCCTCCACTCAGCCCCTCCCGGGTGCCGCAGAGCACCGACACGCCGCCCGAATGGAAGCAGCCCCCCGCCCCGAAGCCCGGCATGCGCAAGTCCACGAAGGTCACGCTGGGCATCGTCGGTGGCCTGGTACTGATCGGCGGCTGCAACGCCATCGCCACTGGCGGGAAAGGTGCCGCCAGCACGTCCGCTTCGGCCGCCAAGCCGATGCCGATGCCGGTACCCACCGCCACCGTGACCGTGACCGTCACGCAGACCGTGACGGCGGCAGCAGCGCCCGCCGCTACCGCCACCGTGACCGTCACGGAGCCCGCCGCCGTCCAGACCCCGGTCAAGGAGCCCACCCGCGCTCCCGGCGACACCATTCCCGGTAGCGGGACGTACCTGGTCGGAGACGACATCCAGCCCGGCACCTACAAGACCGCCGGACCTGGAAGCCTCGGCCTGTGCTACTGGGAGCGGAGCAAGGACAGCAGCGGCGGCTTGGAGTCGATCATCGCCAACGACAACCTGACCGGACAGGGCGTCGTCACGATCAAGAGCTCGGACAAGGTCTTCAAGAGCTCGGGCTGCCAGGCCTGGGTGAAGGCCAAGTGAACCAGGACGCCCCGCGCCGATGAAGGGGCTCGACCGTTGCGAGCCCCTTCATCGTGTCCGGCAGTCACCTGGGGGCCCGGCGGCCCCGGCGGCTGCCTGCGCTCACGTACGCGCCTGACTGTCGA
Organism: Kitasatospora sp. NPDC050543; assembly: GCF_044457565.1. Taxonomy (NCBI): domain Bacteria; kingdom Bacillati; phylum Actinomycetota; class Actinomycetes; order Kitasatosporales; family Streptomycetaceae; genus Kitasatospora; species Kitasatospora sp. NPDC050543. The sequence continues at coordinate 1,246 of NZ_JBITGZ010000050.1, forward strand.
CGGGCGTCCTGATCAGCGACTACGTCCCCCACAAGCCCAAGGCCGGCGGAGGCCGTGACGACTACCAGTGGACCCACGTCCTCGACCTGCTCCGCCCTACCCGCGGCATACTGACCGGCCCCGGCCGCCACGAAACAGAGAAGGCCCGGTCGGACAGTGTCCGACCGGGCCTTGCTACTGAGCCGCTTTCGGGATTCGAACCCGAGACCTACGCATTACGAGTGCGTTGCTCTGGCCAACTGAGCTAAAGCGGCGCCGCCGGGCTGCGCCTGCCCCGGAGGGCGTGCACTGTTTCGGCAACGCGGGCCAGTTTACACAAGTTCGCGGGTGATCCGCACCGGGGTTCTCCGGGCTGGTCAGGCGGAGGAGACGGCGAGCTTGGCGGCGAAGCCGGCGAAGAGGACGGCGACGCCGCTGGTGAGACCGGCGGAGAGGCGCTTGCGGCGGCGGAAGGCGGTGGCGAGCGTGGTGCCGGCGAAGATCAGCAGGGAGAGGTACAGCATGCTGAAGGCCTGAAGGATGCCGCCGAGGAGGGCGAAGGAGAGCGCCGGCTGCCCGTAGGACGGGTCGACGAACTGGGTGAAGAACGAGAGCAGGAAGAGAATCGCCTTGGGGTTGAGCAGGCTGATCACCAGGGCCCGCCGGAACGGCTTCTCCTCGTCGGCGACGGGTGCCGCCGGGTCGGCGTCGGTGGCCGGTGCCCGGTGCTCGCGCCAGAGCTGGCGGGCGGCGCGCAGCATGCCGATGCCGATCCAGAGCAGGTAGGCGGCGCCGCCGAACTTCACCACCGCGAAGACCGCCGGATTGGCCTTCAGCAGCGAGGCGGCTCCCAGCGAGGTGAGGCTGATCAGGGTGAAGTCACCGACGAAGACGCCGGCGGCGGCGCGGTAGCCGGTGCGTATGCCCTTGCGGGCGGCGACGGACAGGACGTACAGCGAGTTCGGGCCGGGCAGCAGGATGATGACCAGGGCGCCGAGGATGTACGTCGTCAGGTCGTTGACTCCGAGCAAGGTGCGCTCCTACGGCAGATCTACGGCGAACGCGGGGCGGCGCAGCCGGGGGTGAGCAGGCGCATCATCGTAACTTCGGGCCGACCGTCTGTTGAAGCGGAAATCACTTCGCGCAGCGTTTGCCCTGTTCGGGGGCCGATCCGGTGAGCAGGTAGCTGTCCACGGCGCCGTCGATGCAGGCATTGTGCCGGCCGTACGCGGTGTGGCCGTCGCCGTCGTAGCTGAGCAGCCGGCCCGACTCCAGCTGTCCGGCGAGCGACTGCGACCAGGCGTACGGCGTGGCCGGGTCGCGCGTGGTGCCGACGACCACGATCGGTGCGGCGCCGGCCGCGCGGACGGTGTGCGGCGCGCCGGTCGCCGGGACCGGCCAGTAGGCGCAGGACAGGGCCATCCAGGCCATGTCCCGGCCGAAGTGCGGCGAGGCCTGCTCGAACTCGGGGACGGCCCGGCGGACGTCGTCCGGGGTGCGGAAGGGCGCGGGCAGGTCCAGGCAGTTCACGGCCATGTTGGCGGACATCAGGTTGGGGTACGAGCCGTCCGGCGAGCGGCCGTAGTAGGAGTCGGAGAGCTTCAGCAGGGCGGTGCCGCTGCCGGCCGTGGCGTCGGCGAGGGCGCTGCGCAGCTCGGGCCAGAGGAACTCGGCGTACATCGCCTCGATGACGCCCGTGGTGGCCTGGGACTCGGTCAGCCGGCGTTCGGAGTCGGTGGGCAGCGGCTGGGCGTCGATCGACCGCAGCAGTGCGTCGAGCTTCTCACCGGCCTCCTTCTCGCTCCGGCCGACCGGGCAGTCCTCGTGCCTGACGCAGTCCTGCGCGAAGGCGGCCCAGGCCGTCTCGAAGCCGCCGGCCTGGGTGCGGTTGCCGGCCTGCGCGTCCAGGGACGGGTCCAGCGCGCCGTCGAGCACCACCCGGCCGACCCGGGAGGGGAACAGCCCGGCGTAGGTGGCGCCCAGGAAGGTGCCGTACGACTTGCCGACGTAGTGCAGCCGGTCGTCGCCGAGCAGGGCGCGCAGCACGTCCATGTCGCGGGCCGACTCCACCGTGCTGACGTGTCCGAGGACCGCCCCCGAACGCTGCTGGCAGGCGGTGGCGAACTCCTTGTCCGCGGCCGCCAGGGCGTCCGTCTCGGCCTGGTCGTCCGGGGTCATGTCGACCGCGGTGAAGGCGTCCATCCGGGGGCCGGCCAGGCAGTTGACCGGGCTGCTGCGGCCGACGCCGCGCGGGTCGACGCCGACCAGGTCGTAGGCGGCGCGCACGCCGGCGGAGTACGTCCCGGCGGCGGCCTCCACGTACTCGATCGCCGAGCCGCCGGGGCCGCCCGGGTTGAGCAGCAGCGAGCCCCGGCGCGGGGCCGTGCCGTCGGAGACCTTGCGGACCGCGGCGAGGGAGAGGTCGCCGGCGGCGGGGTGGTCGTAGTCGAGCGGCACCTTGAACGTGGCGCACTCGAAGCCGTCGTCGCAGGGCTGCCAGCCGAGCGACTGAGCGTAGTAGCCGGCCAGGGCGGCCGGTACTGCGGCCGGCAGCGGCTCCAGCGGGGCGGCTGCCCCGGCGCGCCCGGCGGCGGACGGCGGCCCCTCCGCAGCGGAGGCGGCGGGGCCGGCGGGGTCGGGCGCGGACGCCGGGGCGGAGCAGCCGGCGATCAGCAGGCCCGCCGCCAGCGCGGCCGCGATGCAGGAGGCTGCGGAGGAAGCGGCGGACGAGACGGCGGAAGCAGCGGCGGAGGTGGCGGCGGTGGCGACCCGGCGGTGGGGGGTGCTCGGTCGCGGTCCGGGGGGCTGGACGGCTCGCATGGTGTGGTTCGGCTCCCCTCGGGTGGCGCGACGGTCGGGTACGGCGCCGGGCCGGTCCTGCGCGGGTGCCCGGGTGCGTACTGCAGGCTTTGCTGGTGCTCCGCCCGGCAGGCGAGCGGGCGAGTGAGCGCCCGAGCGGGCGGGCGCGGGCTCGGGCTCGTGGCCGGCAGACGCTCCGGTGCCACGAGCGTAGTACGCCCGCCCGGGCCCCGCCGGGCACGACTCAGCCGGGCTGGTCTCAGGAGGGCTGGAGTCAGGAGGGCTGGGCCAGTGTCTCCGCCAAGTACTGCACCGCGACCCGTACCAGGCGCGTGCGGACCCGCTCCGGCGTGTAGTCCTCCACGATGTCGGAGATCCGCACATCCGCCTTGGCCGCCTGGCCGGCGCCGCCGCGCAGGGCGCCTTGCAACTTGCGCGCCGCGTCCAGACCAGGGCTGTCGGCCTTGGCCGCGGCGAGCAGCAGTTTCGGCGCGGCGCCGGCGGGCGCCTCGGCGCCGGCCGCGGTGAGCGCCGTGTTGTCATAGCGGCCGGAGACCGCGGCGGCAGCGCCGTAGAGGTCGGCCCGGGCCAGGCCCGCGGCCGCCGCACAGGGTGCCCCGGCCTCGACCCCGAGCACGCCCCAGTTGGCGGGGCCCGGCGGCAGGGTACGGAACGCGGCTGCCACGACGGTGCGCAGCGACGCGTCGTCGGAGACGGCCTGCGGGGCCGCCGTGACCAGCTCGCAGGGGTGTTCGGTCCCCGACGGGGCCTGCGGTACGACCACCACGAACGGGCGGGACCGGCCCAGCGTCACGGCTGAGGCGATGCTGTCGAAGACGTCGGGCACCTCGGTGTCGGCGGTCTTCCGCGCACCGGCGGCGTGCAGCACGATCACCGGGAACCGCGCCTTGGGGTCCTGCGCGTACTGCTCGGGCAGCCAGACCCGTACGGTGCGCGGGCGTCCGTCCGGGCCGGCGACGGCGGACTCCATCAGCTCGCCCCCGGCCGGGTGCCCGATGCTGTCGAAGTGGCTGACCACGGGCGCCGGGCCGTTGCCCGAAGCCGTGGCGGCGACGGGCGCGGAGGCGGACGCGGGAGCGCCGGCGGAGGCGCCTGAGGAGGCGGAGGCGGAAGGGACGGGAGCCGAGGCTGGCGCCCCCGGGGAGGGCGCGGGCGTGCCCGGCCCGTCCGGCGGGGCGGCGGCCGGCCGAGGCCCGGCCTCGGCGCGGGCCTCCTCCACGGACGGCTCCCCAGCGCCGCCAGCACCGCGCGTGCCGAGCGCGCCGACCGCCACCAGCACCGTCAGCACCGTGACGCACAGGCCGCACAGCATCGCGCCCACCGCCCTGAGCAGCATCGGACGCTGGTCACCGGCGAGCTCGTAGGTCTGCGCCGAGCGCAGGTCGCGCCAGCGCAGCAGCGCGCCGCGCGACAGCCAGACACCGCCCGCGGCGGCCGCCAGCAGGGGTACGACGAGGAGCGGACGGAGCATGGGACGCACCACCTCGGGAGGGCCGGTACCGGACGGCCGTGGCGGCCCGGTGGCCCGGGCGGTCTGCGCCACCGGAGGGGCCGCGGCGTACCACGGTGTACTCGGTCCACAGGGTGCAAGACGACCGGCCGCGGGCACGGCAGCGTTCCGAACGGCCTCGGACGTTCACCCGAAGGGGGGACGCTTCACTACGGCGGGCAGGTGAACCTGTTGCGACCGCGGGCGCGCACGCGCCGGAGCGCCAACGGAGGGACGGTTCTGCACTCCGGCCGCACGGACGGCTCCGCGCACCTACCGCAGGCACGGCTCCGCGCACCGGCGCCCGGGGGCCCGGGGCCCCGGGGGGGGTAGCGCCCGGAGTGGCTCAGCCCGCCCGGAGCGCGACCGTCATCGCCTCGACCGCGAGCAGCGGGTCGACGTTGCGGTCCAGCGCGCGGCGGCAGGCGAGCACCGCCTCGATCCGCCGCAGCGTCCCCTCCGGCGGCCCGGCCGAGGCGACCTTGGTCAGCGCCGGGCGCTGGTCCTCGTTGGACAGTGCGCCCGTGGAGCCCAGCTGAAGTGCCAGCACGTCGCGGTAGAAGCCCAGCAGGTCGAGCAGGGCGACGCCCAGTGTCTCGCGTCGGGTACGGGTCGCCCGGCTCTTCTGGCGCTTCTCCAGTTCCTTGACCGCCCCGGCCATACCGCGCGGCGTCTTGGCGCCCTCCGTCGCGCCGTACGCGGCCTTGAGGTCGCCGGTCTCCCTGGCGTCCTGCGTCTCGGCGAGTGCCTCGGCATCGGCCTTGGCGGTGTCCACCAGGCGCTGGGCGGCGGCCAGGCAGCCGCCGATGTCGCCGACCTCCAGCGGGATCCGCAGCACCTCGGCGCGCCTGGTCCTGGCCTGCTCGTCGACCGCCAGCCGGCGGGCACGCTCGACGTCCCCCTGGCCGGCCAGCGCGGCCAGCCGGGCCGTCGCGGGCTCCACCCCGTCGCGGCGCACCAGCATGTCCGCGACCGCCTCCGCGGCGGGCGTGCGGAGCACCAGCATCCGGCAGCGCGAGCGGATCGTCGGCAGCACGTCCTGCACGGAGGGCGCGCAGAGCAGCCAGACCGTCCGCGGGGAGGGCTCCTCGACGCCCTTGAGCAGGGCGTTCGCCGCCGCCTCGGTGAGCCGGTGGGCGGCGTCCACCAGGATCACCGACCAGCGGCCGCCGGTCGGGTAGCTGGAGGCGCGCATCACCAGGTCACGCATGTCCCCGACGCCGATCGACAGGCCGTCGGTGCGGACGTACTTCACGTCGGCGTGGCTGCCGGCCAGCACCGTGTGGCAGCCGTCGCAGAATCCGCAGCCGGGGGTGCCGCCGAGTTCGAGGTCGGGGCTGGTGCACTGGAGGGCGGCCGCGAAGGAGCGGGCGGCCGTGATCTGGCCGGCCCCCGGCGGGCCGGTGAACAGCCAGGCGTGCGTCATCAGCGAGGCGTTGGCCCCCGGGTCCGCCGCTCCGCCCCGCCCGGCGACCACCGTCGCCCTGGCCGCCCGGGCTGCGGCCGTCAGCTGCTCGACCACCCGCTCCTGGCCCACCAGGTCGTCCCAGACGGCCACCGCTGCTCCCAAGCTCTGTACCTGTACCGGGCCGCGCCGGTGCGCCACCGGACCCCCGGCCCCACCGCCCTACGGCTCTTACCGCGGTCGAGCATACGTGGCCGCTAGGACACCCCGGGCCGCCCGGAACGACCACCGCCCCGGGCGGTGGGCCCGGGGCAGCGGTGGCGCTCGGCGAGCACCGTCGGCGGACGGGGCCGGCGCCCGGCGGGCCGGCGCTCACGGCGGACGGCGCCCGCGGACGGGATGAGCGGGACGTACGGGAACGGGATGAACCGTCCGGCTCAGCGGCGCTTGCGACGGCCCTTGCCGGTGTCGTCCTCGCCGCCGTCGCCGTTCTCCTCCTCGGCGGGCCGCTGCCACTGGGCCCACTCGTCACGGGAGCCGAGCAGGGTGTCCGTGAGGCTGGGGAGATCGTCCATCGGCGTCTCCTCCGCCCAGGACGGGCGCGGGCGCGGCTCGGCCGGCGGCTGCTCCTCGACCACGGGCAGCTCCCGGGTACGGTCCGGGGCCGGGGCGTCGTCACGCCACAGCCCGGGCGGGAAGCGGTCCACGGCCGGGCCGCCTCCCGGCTCGACCCGGGGCAGCACCGAGGTCCGGTCCGGGTCCGAGGCGGGGACCCGCGGAAGCACGGCCGTCTCGTCGGCGGGCGCGGCGGGAGCGACGGGGGAACCAGCGGAACCGGGAGCCGCAGGAGCACCTGCGGCCGGGCGGGCGGCGTCCGCGCTCGGCACCACCGGCAGCTTCGCCGTCTCGTCGGCGGCGGCCGGGGTACCCGCACGGCCCGCTGTGCCCGCACCGCCCGCCGCGTCCGCACCGCCCGCCGCGTCCGCACCACCCGCCGCGTCCCGCGCCGCCTTGCCGCGCGCGGCAGCGGCCTCCGCCGCCCGTACCGCGGCCTGCCGGTCGCGCTCGGAGATCTCCTGGGTGACGTCCTCCGTACCGCCGACCTGCGGCAGCTCGGTGGTGACGGCCGCCTGCGCCTCGGCGGCCCGAGCGCGCGCGGCGGCCTCGGCCGCCGCAGCCGTCGCGGCGGCCGCAGCCACCTCAGCGGCCCGCGCCAGCCGTGCCTCCTCCGCCCGCTGGAGGGCCTCCTCGGCGCGGCGGCGCTGCTCCTCCCGCTGCAGGTCACGCTGGCGCTGGAGCTCGGCCTGCGCGGCCGCCTCCGCCTCCAGCCGCTTGCGCTCGGCAGCCTCCGCGGCCAGCCTCGCCTCCTCGGCGGCACGCAGCCGGGCCTGCTCCTCGGCGCGTTCGCGCGCCTCTTCCTCGGCCTTCAGCCGGGCCTCCTCGGCGGCCTTGCGCGCGGCCTCGGCGGCGGCCCGCTCGGCCTCCTCCTTGGCCAGCCGGTCCTTCTCCGCCTGTTCGGCCCGCAGCTGCTCCAGCAGCTCCAGCCGCTTGCGCTCGGCGGCCTCCGCCTCGGCCTTGCGCCGGGCCTCCTCGGCCGCGCGGCGCTCGGCCTCCTCCTTCGCGAGGCGCTCGCGCTCGGCCCGGGCGGCCTTCTCCTGCTCGGAGAGCGGCAGCTCACGGTCGAGCCGGTGGCGGATCGCGGTGGTGACCAGGCCCGGCTGCTGGCTGCCGTCCACGACCAGGTAGCGGCTCGGGTCGGCGGCCGCCAGGGCGAGGAAGCCGGAGCGTACGCGCTGGTGGAACTCGGTGGGCTCGGACTCCAGCCGGTCCAGGGCCTCGGTGAAGCGCTCGCGGGCGGCGCTCGGGTCGACGTCCAGCACGACGGTCAGGTCCGGCACCAGCCCGCCGGTCGCCCAGCGGGAGATCCGGGCGACCTCGGTGGCGGCCAGGTCGCGGCCCGCGCCCTGATAGGCGATGGAGGAGTCCATGTAGCGGTCGGTGATGACCACGGCGCCGCGCGCCAGCGCGGGCCTGATCACGTTCTCGACGTGCTCGGCGCGGTCGGCGGCGTAGATCAGCGCCTCGGCCCGGTGCGAGAGACCGGTGTTGCCGACGTCCAGGACGAGCCCGCGCAGCCGCTGCCCGACCGGGCTCCCACCCGGCTCGCGGGTCAGCACGACCTCGTGGCCCTTGCCCCTGATCCACTCCGCCAGTGCCTGCGCCTGGGTGGACTTGCCGGCGCCGTCGCCGCCCTCCAGGGCGAGGAAGAAGCCGCTGCCGGTGGTCCGGTGCGGGGCCGGCATCAGTGCGCCGCGGACGGCCTCGACCAGCTCGCGGCCGAACGGGGCGACACCCCGGCGGTCGTCCGTCTTCAGCAGCACCACGGCCGCGAGGGCGAGGGTGAGCAGCCCGGCGGTGGCGACCGCGAGGGCCGCGCCGCCGTGGATGAAGGTGAAGCTGCCGGGCCTGACCTCGCCGATCTCGACGTTGCCGTACGCCGCCGCGATCAGCGGAACGGCGATCAGCGCGGCGGCGACGACGGCCCGCAGCACCGCGTACAGGTGCTCGGTGACCTTCGGCAGCCGGATCTCCTCGACCTCCTGCGCGAGCAGGGTGCGGCCGGTCGAGATCACGATCCCGGCGGCCAGCCCGGCGAGCACGGTCAGCAGCAGGACCAGCACGAAGTCCAGCACGAGCCCGGCCAGGATCAGCGTCACGCCCTCGGTGAGCAGCGCCAGCGCCAGCAGCCGGCGGCGCGACAGCGAGGGCAGGGTCGCCCGGGTGAGCCGGATACCGAGCGCGGGCGCGCCGGTGGCGGCCAGCACGATCAGGCCGTAGCCGATCGGGCCGGCCAGGTGCTCGGCGGCGGTGAGCAGCGCCAGCGCGGCGACACCCGCCATCGACGCGTACCCGGCGGCCACGGCGAAGGTGAAGTAGGGCGCGGAGCCCGTGCGGCCCTTGCCGAGCGCGGGGCCCGGCGTCGCGTCGGTCGGGGCCCGCAGGCCCTGCAGGGGCGAGCGCGGGGCTGTGGCGACCGGGCCGGTCGGCAGCTCCTGGAGGTGGATCAGCACGGCGGAAACGGCGAACAGCACAGCTGCCCCGAGTGCGGCGAACGTGGTCTGATGGGCCCGCAGCCAGTCCGAGCCGAGCGCCGCGAAGACGTTGTTGACCAGCGTCAGCGCGATCAGCGCGGTGGCCGCGAGCGGCAGGGTGGCCCAGCCGGTGCGCTGGTCCAGGGTGCGGACGGTGTCCAGGTTCGCGGCGGACGGGCGCTGCTCGGACTGCGGGGCGTGGGGGTTCGCGGCGGGCAGCAGGGCGGGCACGACGGCGTCCTTGGCGATCGCCCAGACCCGCTCCGCGGCACCGGTGACGAAGACGGTGCCGAGCAGCAGGTACGTCGCGGCGCCGGACGGCCGGCCGTCCGTGGCCGGGAGCCAGACCAGCCACCAGGGCGCGATGCCGATCAGTACGGCGCGCAGGGCGTCGGCCCCCAGCAGCGTCCAGCGGCGGTCGAGCCTGCCGGTCACCAGCCGGTGCAGCGGGTCGAGCAGCACCGCGCCGAAGAGCACGGTCGCGGCGAGCCGGGCCCCGAACACGGCGGCCAGGGCGAACGCCAGGCTGCGCGGCAGATCACCGAACTGCTGCCCGACGGCGGCGGCGACCACGGTGAGCATCAGCAGCACCAGCAGACCCAGCCGGTCGGCGGTGCCGCCGATCAGCTGGGTCGTCCACAGGCGCCGATACGGGCGCAGGCGCAGCAGCGCGCGGGCCCGCTCACCCGGGGTGCCGGCGGGGGCCACCTCGGGGAGGTCGGGCGGGCCGGCTGTCGCGGCCGCGGGGGCGCTGGGGGTGGGCTGCTCCTCGCTCGTCATACCGTCAGCGTAGCGGTCGGCGGTCGGCGGGTAAGGGCGAGCGGACCCTTCGGACGCCGGTCATTGCAGGGTTGTGACGCTCCGCGCAAACACCGGGGCCCGCGCCCTCCTGGCGGAGGGGCGGGCCCGTTGCGACTGTCGGTCGGTCAGCTCTCGTCGGAGGCGGACGCCTTGCTCGCGGTGGTCTTCTTGACCGCGGTCTTCGCCGCGGTCTTCTTTGCCGCGGTCTTGGTCGCGGTGGCCTTGGTGGTCGTGGTCTTCTTCGCCACGGCCTTCTTCGCCGTGGTGGCCTTCTTGGCGGCGGTCTTGGTGGCCGCCGCCTTCTTGGCCGGAGCCTTCTTGGCGGTCTTCTTCACCGGACCGCGCGCCCGCTTCTCCGCCAGCAGCTCGTAGCCGCGCTCCGGCGTGATCGTCTCGACCTCGTCATCCTTACGCAGCGTCGCATTGGTCTCGCCGTCGGTGACGTACGGGCCGAAGCGGCCGTCCTTGACCACCACCGGGCGCTCGCTGACCGGGTCGGTGCCCAGCTCCTTGAGCGGCGGAGCGGCGGCCGCGCGCCCGCGCTGCTTGGGCTGTGCGTAGATGGCCAGGGCCTCCTCCAGGGTGACCGTGAACATCTGCTCCTCGCTGGTGAGCGAGCGCGAGTCGGTGCCGCGCTTGAGGTACGGGCCGTAGCGGCCGTTCTGCGCCGTGATCTCCACACCCTCGGCGTCGGTGCCGACCACGCGCGGGAGGGAGAGCAGCCTGAGCGCGTCCTCCAGCGTCACGGTGTCCAGCGACATCGTCTTGAGGAGGGAGGCGGTGCGCGGCTTCACGGCGTTCTTGCCGGTCTTCGGCGTGCCCTCGGGCAGGATCTCGGTGACGTACGGGCCGTACCGGCCGTCCTTGGCGACCAGCTGGTTGCCACTGACCGGGTCGGTGCCGAGCTCGAAGTCGCCGCTGGGCTTGGCCAGCAGCTCCTCGGCCAGCTCGACGGTCAGCTCGTCCGGCGGCAGCTCGTCGGGGATGTCGGCGCGCTGGCCGGGCTCGCCCTCGACGGGCGAGGCCTTCTCCACGTACGGGCCGTACCGGCCGACGCGCAGCGTGATGTCGTCGCTGATCCGGAAGGAGCTGATCTCGCGGGCGTCGATCGCCCCGAGGTCGGTGACGAGCTCCTTCAGGCCGCCGAGGTGGTCGCCGTCGCCGTTGCCGGCCTCGGCCGCGCCGCCGACGGCGTGCCCCTCGCCCTCACCGAAGTAGAAGCGCTTGAGCCACGGCACGGACTGCGCCTCACCGGCCGCGATCCGGTCGAGGTCGTCCTCCATCTTGGCCGTGAAGTCGTAGTCGACCAGCCGGCCGAAGTGCTTCTCCAGCAGGTTGACGACGGCGAAGGAGAGGAAGGAGGGGACGAGCGCCGTCCCCTTCTTGAAGACGTACCGGCGGTTGATGATCGTGTCGATGATCGACGCGTAGGTGGAGGGACGGCCGATCTCGCGGTCCTCCAGCTCCTTGACCAGCGAGGCCTCGGTGTAGCGGGCCGGCGGCTTGGTGGAGTGGCCCTCGGGGTTCAGCTGCTCGGCCGAGAGCGGGTCGCCCTCGGTGACGTGCGGCAGACGGCGCTCGCGGTCGTCGAGCTCGGCGTTCGGGTCGTCCGCGCCCTCGACGTAGGCCTTGAGGAAGCCGTGGAAGGTGATGATCTTGCCGGAGGCGGAGAACTCGACGTCCCGGCCGTCCGAGGCGGCGCCGGCCACCTTGACGGTCACGGACTGCCCGACGGCGTCCTTCATCTGCGACGCGACCGTGCGCATCCAGATCAGCTCGTAGAGCCGGAACTCGTCGCCGCTCAGGCCGGTCTCGGCCGGGGTGCGGAAGCGGTCGCCGGAGGGGCGGACCGCCTCGTGCGCCTCCTGCGCGTTCTTGACCTTGCTGGCGTAGGTGCGCGGGGCGTCGGGCAGGTAGTCGGCGCCGTACAGCTGGGTCACCTGCGCCCGGGCGGCGCTGATCGCCGTCTCCGACAGCGTGGTGGAGTCGGTACGCATATAGGTGATGAAGCCGTTCTCGTACAGCTTCTGGGCCACCTGCATGGTCCGCTTCGCGCCGAAGCCCAGCTTGCGGCTGGCCTCCTGCTGGAGCGTGGTGGTGCGGAACGGCGCGTACGGGGAGCGGCGGTACGGCTTGGACTCGACGCTGCGGACGCTGAACGCCGTCTGCTCCAAGGCGGCGGCCAGCGCGCGGGCGGCCTGCTCGTCCAGGTGCAGGGTGTTGGCGCTGGCGCTCTTGAGCCGGCCGTCGGAGCCGAAGTCACGGCCGCTGGCGATCCGCTTGCCGTCGATCGCGGCCAGGCGGGCACCGAAGTTCTCCGGGTTCGCGGCGTCGGCCGGGGTGCGGCCGGTGGAGAAGGTACCGGTGAGGTCCCAGTACGAGGCCGTGCGGAACGCCATCCGCTCGCGCTCGCGCTCCACGACCAGGCGGGTCGCGACGGACTGTACCCGGCCCGCCGACAGCTTCGGCATGACCTTCTTCCAGAGCACCGGCGAGACCTCGAAGCCGTAGAGGCGGTCGAGGATGCGGCGGGTCTCCTGGGCGTCGACCAGGCGCTGGTTCAGCTCGCGCGGGTTGGCGACGGCCTCCTGGATCGCGGCCTTGGTGATCTCGTGGAAGACCATCCGGTGCACGGGCACCTTGGGCTTGAGCACCTGCTGGAGGTGCCACGCGATGGCCTCGCCCTCGCGGTCCTCATCGGTGGCGAGGAAGAGCTCGTCGGACTCGGCGAGGAGCGACTTGAGCTTGCTGACCTGGGACTTCTTGTCCGCGTTCACCACATAGATGGGCGCGAAGTCGTGGTCGACGTCGACGCCGAGGCGGCGCACCTCGCCGGTGTACTTGTCCGGGACCTCGGCGGCCGTGCTGGGCAGGTCGCGGATGTGCCCGACGCTCGCCTCGACGATGTAGCCGGGGCCGAGGTAGCCCTTGATCGTCTTCGCCTTGGCCGGCGACTCGACAATGACGAGTCGCTGGCCGTTGCGCGCGGTCTCGCTGCTCGGGGACACCTTCGCTCTTCTCTCCCGGTCGTTACGTGAGCTGGTCGGCGCGGCAGCACGGGCGCCGCTCCGCCCGACCCCACCACCGTCCGGGGCAGCCGCTGTATCGACGACCCCACCAGCGGAGTGTGACCGTACCCCGGCCACCCTTGTCAAACGGACGGATCCTGCTTTTTCACCGGCAAGGCCGATCTACGCCACTCGAACGGTAACCCGATGAAGGAGGATCGTGCCGCGCAGAGGGGAGCTTCGGCGGGTTTCGGGGGGATTGGACGATGGGGGGATGACAGATTTCAGAATCTGTCATCGGGATGTTGGCGGCGGTCAGCTGTCCGACGATGTCTGTCGGTGGTCAGCTGTTGTCGGTCGGTCGTCGATGATCAGCTGTCGATGGTCAGTGGCCGGCTGTCGACGGTCGAATGTCAGCGGCAAGCCGTCAGCGGTCAGCTGCGCGACTCGTGCACCGGACCTGGCGTCCGCCGGTGGGCATGCGTCAGCCACGACCGCCCGGCTGTCCTGCTGTCCGAATTTGAGTGCCACCGGCGACCGCGCGACCACCCTCGGCGGTCGCCCGGCACTGCTCAGCGGGCCAGCACGCTCGTCAGCAGACCGAGTCCGGCCGCGAGACTGCCCGCACCGAAGGCTGTCCAGAACAGGTTGCTGGACATGGTCGGCACCGGCTCGCTCGCAGCCAGCACCACCCGGGTCGGACGGCGCGGGTCGTACGCCACCTGCACCACGGCGCCGGGCGTCAGCCTGGCCGGGCGACGAAGCGGGGTGTGGCCGCGCGGGCGGGCGAGCACGGGCTCACCTCGCCCGAACGGCCCGTCCGAATCCTCGTCGGCCGCTCGCAGCGCGGAGAACGCAAGCAGCGGAGCACTGTCGAGGCCGCTGTGGACATCGTCCGCGACGACCCGCGCGGCGGCCGGCAGCCCCTCGCGGCGAAGGCGATGACGCAGCCGCAGCTCGGCCGCACACCAGAGGAGCAGCGCCGCGCCGAACAGCGCCAGCACAGCCCCGGCCGCAGTGGCCGTCGGCGTCTCCACCCTGTTCCCCCACTCGGTGCGCTGGTCCGGTGCCCGCTGTCCGCTGCCGCGTGACGGCGATTCTCTGTCCACAGGCTGTGGACAGAGAATCGCAGCCGGCGGCCAACTACGGACGGCCGTTCGACGTACGGGAGTCGAACCGGCGGATACGGAGAGGTGAACCCGACCCGGCCGGCGGGCGGGCGGGCGGGCAGCTCCGGGCAGAGGAGAGCGGAGGAGGGTCGAGCAGGCAGGCCAGGGGAACGCAGCGCAGCTCGCGGCAGCCGGCGACGGGCCGGGCCGGGGCGCAGTCCCGACCCGACGCGCCTACACCCGCTACAGCCCGACCGGCTCGATGAAGCCCTGCTCGGTCAGCAACCGCAGCGACTCCGGCACCCGCTCCCGCAGCACCGCCCGGTCCTCGCCGAGAAGCTGCGCGATGGCGTCCACGATCTCCCCCGCCGACAGCGTCCCGTCGCAGACGCCCGCGAATCCGGCACCGACCGTGTCCACCTTGGTGGCCCGTCGCATGCCCCGGTTGTGACGAAGGATCACGTGCTCCGGGTCCTCCGCCCCGGGCGAGCCGACCTGCTCCTGGACGACCTCGTCCGCGAGCACGTAGCGGGCCGCGAGCAGCCCGGCGTCGTCGTGCGTACGAAGGAAGTCCTGCCGGGCGAACCAGTCCTCGATATGCGGCCCGAGCGGCTGCTCGACCGGGTGCGGCCACTCCTCGACCCGTACGGTCGGCCGCTCCGCCCCGCTCGCGCGCAGCGTGATCCAGCCGAATCCGATGCCCTCGACCTTCGCCGCCTCGAAGGCGTCCAGCCACTCCCCGTACCGGGCCTGGTAGTCGCCGCCCGGGCCACGGTGGTCACCACCATCGCGCAGCCACAACTCGGCGTACTGCGCCACGTCCTGGACCTCCCGCTGGACGACCCAGGCGTCCAGGCCGGTGCCGGCGACCCAGCCGGCCAGGCGGTCGTGCCAGTCCTCACCCTGCACGTGCTGCCAGTTGGCGAGCAGCTGGCAGTAGCCGCCCGGCTCCAGGTGCGCGGCGGCGCCCCGGACGACGCTGCGGCAGAGGTCGTCGCCCGCCATCCCCCCGTCCCGGTAGGTGAACCGGCTGCCCGGCGAGATCACGAACGGCGGGTTGGAGACGATCAGGTCGAACCTCCGCTCCCGGACCGGCTCGAACAGGCTGCCCTCGGCGGTGTGGGTATTGTCGAACCCGGACAGCGCCAGGGTCAGTTCGGCGAACCGGAGCGCGCGTGGGTTGAGGTCGGTGGCCACGACCCGCTGGGCGTGGCGCGCCGCATGCAGCGCCTGCACACCGGAGCCCGCGCCCAGGTCGAGCGCGGTCCTCACGGGCCTGCGCACCGCGATGTTCGCGAGGGTCGTGGACGCGCCGCCCACCCCCAGCACCAGCTCCCTGCGCGCCACGCCGTGCGCGGTCTCCCCCGAGCCGATCCCGCCCGCACCACCGACCGCACAGCCCAGGTCGGAGACCACCCAGGCATCGGAACTCGGCAGGCCGGCCACCTCATTGGCGTACGGACGGATGTCCACGGCGGCTCGCACCTGGTCCCCGTCCGGCCGCAGCCAGCCGTCGGTGAGACAGTCCTCGACCGGCAGCGCGGCGGCGGCCGCCGCGTAAGGGACGGGCTGCTGGAGCAGGAACAGCCGTACCAGCGTCTCCAGGGCGGTGCCGCCACGCGTGGCTCGCAGTGCGGGCACCGCCTCGCTACGGGCCAGCGCCGCGTAGCCGGTGGGCCCGAGCAGGTCGAGGCAGCCGTCCGCGGTGTACGAGGCGGCGAGCAGCGCCTCGCGCAGTTTGGCGAGGCGGGTCGGGTCAAGAACGGGGCTACTGGTCACCCCGCCATTGTCGCGCGCCCCCAGCCTTCGGACCGCCCCAGGCCGGGCGGCCGGGCCGTCGCCCGAGGGCTGCCGGGTCGATACGCCGGCCCGGACCGGCGTGACGGGCGTGACGGCGTGACGGGCGGAACGGGCAGGACCACCCTCGCCCCGGCTCGTCAGCCGGTGACGGCCGCTTACTAGCTAGGACGGGGACGCCGCCGGAGTCGACGCCGCAGCTGAAGTGGAGGCCGAGGCGGACGCCGCGGCGTCGGCGCCACCCGTCGGGGCGCCGGTGCCACCGTCCGTCGCGGCGGGCGCGGACGTTGCCGCACCCGAAGCCCCCGTGGCGCCGGACGCGCCCGGGGAGGGCGCGGCGGCAACGCCTGGCTTGCAGCCTTCCTGCTTGGCCATCGCGGCACCGAGGTCCCCGCCTTGGAGCTTGCTCTGAGCCTGCGTGGACAACCTGGCGAGCTGCTGCACCTGGTCGCCGACGCTGCGCAGCCCGTCCGCGAACTTCGCCTGGTCGGCGTTGGGCAGTGCGTCCAGCTTCTTCTGCACCTCGAGGTAGCCCTTGGCCGCCTCGTTGAGCTCGTTGACCGCGTCCTTCTGCAGGTTCGCCCCGTTGTCGACCTTCGGCGCGCCCGCCTTGTCGATGGCCTCGGCGATCTGCTGGTTGGTCTGTGCGAGGCGGCCCACGTCACCGGAGAGTCGCTTCTGCAGATCGGCCGGCGCCTCGCCGTCCTTGACCTCACCGGTGTCGGCCAGTGCGGCCTTCGACTGCGCGATCGGGTCCTTGGCCGAGCCGCAGACATTCGTCGCCCATGCGGTCAGCTGCTCGCCGTTGTCACCGCCGCACCCGACGGCGCCGAGCGCGAGCAGCGCCCCCAGCGCGGGTACGGCCAGCAGTCGCTTGTTCACCGGGAGAGCCCTTTCGCCTTCGGTCATCGAACTGCGAACCTACACGCCCCGCGTGGGCGGGCGTCCCGGCCCCCGCGTGCAGGCCCCGTCCGTAGCGTCCGCAGTCCGGACCTTCGGCTCGGGTGCTCCCGCCCCGGGCTCAGGTGCCCGAGGTCGGCTCGGTCACGTCCGGTCCGGCTCAGGCGCGCTCGACCCGGATGGAGTCGCCCGGCCGGACGGTACGCAACACCTGCGCGTCGCCGTCCAGCGCGCCGAGGATGTTGCACGGGCTGGCCAGGCGGCACTCGTCCGCGTGCGAGATCGGCGTCGGGCCGTACGGCAGCGCCAGGCTGTCCCCGTCCGTCCAGAACGCCACCGTGCCGGGCTCGACGACCTGCTGGGCGTCGTCCTCCCTCCGCACGGAGACCGGGGTGCCGAAGTACACCTCCTGGCCCCAGGTGCTCGCGGAGGAGCCGATCGGCAGGGCGACCCAGAGCGCCTCGGCGGTGGGCGTCGACTTCAGGGTGGCCGTCGCCTGCCCGGCGGGCCAAAGGATGCGTATCCGCATAGGGGTGTTCCCTCTTCTCCGACAGATCCGATCCGATCGCGCCCGAGAGCAGGGAACCGCCATATTCAACAATCTGTCAACCCACGGGGGGTCGTCGGAGGCGTCCCACCCGCCCACGCGGGCGCGCCACGCCAGGCCGCGAAGACGCCGCGCGCCGTGTGTCCAGCCGCGATAGGGACGAGTGGGTCGGGCGCACTCGCGCACGCGGAAGAGACCCACGCCCGGCATTCTGGCACTACTCGGGCAGGCGCCTGGCGCCGAGGGAGCAGGGGCAGGCCTCAGCGGGCCAATGCGTCGACGGACACCGGCCAGCTCATCCGGATCAGGCCACCACCCGCGCCGCTGCCGACCTCAAGGTCCTCGACCAGGCCGGTGATCACAGCAAGCCCGAGCGCGTCGTCATCCGGGTCGTCGCCGGCACCGGGTGTCGGGACGGCGGCCGGGCCGGCCTCGTCCTCCACCTCGATGAGGAAACGCTTCTCCTGGTCCGTGAGGGCCACCCGCACCGCGCCCTGGACCCCTCCGCGCTGGTGCAGACCCACCGCACGGGAACAGGCCTCGCCGACCGCCAGCCGCACCTCGTCGAGCACCGACTCGTCGACCCCGGCACGTCTGGCCACCGCTGCGGCCACCAGACGGGCGGTGCGCACGTGCTCGGGAAGTGCGCTGAATCGAAGTTCGACGGTTGCCATGTCTCCCCCTCGGGGTTCTCCGACCCGGGGCTGGGCTTGTCCGCCCCGAGGGCCGGTCGATACCGGCCCATACCGGGGCCGACGATGCCGCAGAGGCACCGCCGACCCCGAATGGGGAATCAGTCGGTCGAGGAGACCGCGTCCTCCACCGAAGTGTGGATCGGGAACACCTTGGTGAGACCGGTGATCCGGAAGATCTTCAGAATGCGCTCCTGGTTGCAGACCAGGCGCAGCGAACCCTCATGGGCACGCACACGCTTGAGACCGCCAACAAGCACGCCCAGACCGGTCGAGTCGAGGAAGTCCACGCCCTCCATGTCGACGACCAGGTGGTAGTTGCCGTCGTTGACGAGCTCGACCAGCTGCTCGCGCAGCTTCGGGGCGGTGTACACATCGATCTCGCCGCCAACCTCGACGACCGTGCGATCGCCGACTGTACGGGTCGACAGGGACAGGTCCACGGAACCTCCAGCACCTTGCCTTGCTACGTCATTGCGATCCTCGGCCGGACGGCCGCCACCGCGTGGTCGCGAGCCTCGGGCGCGCCCAGCCAGCGCGTGGCGAGCCTCAACACTGCGACCCCCGGCCATCTGGCCGTCACGGCCTCATTCAACCACTTGTGACCATGACCGCACGATGGCTTAGGGCGATTCTCCGTCACGCCGGTGACACACTGGGTCCCCATGCCGCCCCGTCACCGCCTGCCCGAGGCACTGCTAGCGACCCTGTCCACCACCCGGGGGCGCTCGGACCGACTCACCCATACGGAGCAATTGCCCGCCCGCCAGGCCCGCTATGCCCCTTGGCCTGAATCGATCCGGCCCGAGATCATCGCGGCCGCGTTGGCCCTGGGAGTGGAGCGGCCGTGGGCGCATCAGGTGGAGGCCATGAATCTGGCCAGAACCGGCCAAACTATGGTGATCGCCACAGGCACCGCCTCGGGCAAGTCGCTGGGCTACCTGGCCCCGGTACTCAGCGAGCTGCTGGACGGCGCCGAAGCCCCGAACGGGCGCGGCGCGACGGCGCTCTACCTCGCGCCGACCAAGGCGCTGGCGGCCGACCAGCGTCGGCGCGCCGCCGAACTGGCCCCCGCCCGCGTCAGGGCCGCGCTGTACGACGGCGACACACCGCCGGAGGAGCGCGAGTGGGTCCGCCAGTACGCCTCGTACGTGCTGACCAATCCCGACATGCTCCACAGGGGCATCCTGCCGGCGCACGCCCGCTGGGCCTCCTTCCTGAAGGCGCTGAAGTACGTCGTCATCGACGAGTGCCACACCTACCGCGGTGTCTTCGGGTCACACGTCGCCCAGGTGCTGCGGCGGCTGCGCCGGCTCTGCGCGCGCTACGGCTCCTCGCCGACGTTCCTGCTCGCCTCCGCCACGACCGCCGAGCCCGCGGCCACGGCCGAACGGCTCACCGGTCTGCCCGCGTCGGCCGTGACCGAGGACGCCTCGCCCCGCGGGCCGCTGGTCTTCGGGCTCTGGGAGCCGCCGCTCACCGAGAACGTCGGCGAGCACGGTGCCCCGGTCCGGCGGACCGCCACCGCCGAAGCCGCCTACCTGCTCACCGACCTGGTCGAGAACGGCACCAGGACGGTCGTCTTCGTCCGTTCGCGTCGGGCCGCCGAACTGGTCGCGCTCCAGACCCAGGACCAGCTCGGGCGGCCCCTCGCGGACCGCGTCGCCGCCTACCGGGGCGGCTACCTGGCGGAGGAGCGCCGGGCCCTCGAACGCGATCTGCACTCCGGACGGCTGCTCGGGCTCGCCTCCACCTCCGCTCTCGAACTCGGGGTCGACGTCTCCGGACTGGACGCCGTACTGATGGCCGGCTACCCCGGCACCCGGGCGTCGCTGTGGCAACAGGCCGGCCGTGCCGGGCGGGAGGCTCAGGGGGCCCTGGCCATCCTGATCGCCCGCGACGACCCGCTGGACACATACCTGGTGCATCACCCGGAGGCACTGTTCGACACCCCCGTCGAAGCCACCGTGCTCGACCCCGACAACCCGCACGTGCTGGCGCCGCATCTGTGCGCCGCCGCCGCGGAGCTGCCGCTGACCGATTCCGACGTGGACCTGTTCGGACCCTCCACCGCCCAGCTGCTGCCCGTCCTGGAGCAGCGCGGGCTGCTGCGCCGCCGCAGCGACGGCTCCTGGTACTGGACACGGCGCGAGCGCGCCGCGGACGCCGTCGACCTGCGCGGCAGCGGGGGAAGCCCGGTGCAGATCGTGGAGTCGGAGACGGGCCGGCTGCTCGGCACCGTTGACGCCTCCGCGGCCCACACCGCCGTCCACACCGGCGCCGTGCACCTGCACCAGGGCCGGACCTACCTGGTGCGCGACCTGGACCTGGACAGCTCGGTGGCGCTGGTCGAGCCTGCCGACCCGCCCTACACCACCGCTGCCCGCGACATCACGTCCATCTCCGTGCTCTCGACCGACCGGACCGAGGCCTGGGGCGAGGGCCGGCTCAGCTTCGGCTCGGTGGAGGTGGTCAACCGGGTGGTCGGCTA
The DNA here is from genome assembly GCF_044457565.1 of Kitasatospora sp. NPDC050543. NCBI lineage: Bacteria > Bacillati > Actinomycetota > Actinomycetes > Kitasatosporales > Streptomycetaceae > Kitasatospora > Kitasatospora sp. NPDC050543. The sequence goes on from NZ_JBITGZ010000050.1 coordinate 21,376, forward strand.
CCTCCGCAAGCGGATCGCGACCGGCGAGATCCTCGGCGAGAGCAAGCTCGACCTGCCTCCCCGCACACTGCGCACCCGGGCGGTCTGGTGGTCGGTGACCGAGGAGCAGCTCCTGGCCGCGGACATTCCCTTCGACCAGTTGCCCGGAGCCGCCCACGCCGCCGAGCACGCCTCGATCGGCCTGCTGCCGCTGTTCGCCACCTGCGACCGCTGGGACATCGGGGGCGTCTCCGTCCCGCTGCACCCCGATACCGGGCTGCCCACCGTCTTCGTCTACGACGGACACTCCGGCGGAGCCGGCTTCGCCGAACGCGGCTTCCAGCGCGCGGCGAAGTGGCTGGCGGCCACCCGGGCCGCCATCGCGGCGTGCGAGTGCGAGCGCGGGTGCCCGTCCTGCGTGCAGTCCCCCAAGTGCGGCAACGGCAACGATCCGCTGGACAAGGCGGCAGCCGTCCGCCTGCTGGACGCCCTGCTGGCAGGCGCCCCGGGCGACTTCCCCGGCGGATCGGCGGGAGGACCGCCACGGGGCGCGCCCGAGAACGTGCCGGGGAACGCACCGGGGAACGCTCCTGGCGGCGCGCCGGACGACTCCGGCATCCCGTCCGGGTGACCTGCCACGACCGCCGGGCGGAGCGGGTCAGCCCACAGGCCCAGCCTCGGCGGGTGGTGCCCGCGCGCATGCCTGCGCAACCCGCGCAAGACGACGGGGCTGGAACTGCCCATCAGCGACGGCCCGCCGACGAGGGGCGGCGAACCGCGGGTGGGCGAATCGCTCAGGGACGGGTCGGCCGACCGGGGCGGCGTTTCCGCGGAGCGCCCTGGAGTACCGGCGCCGGTGAGGGCCGCGTCAAGGGTGTCAGCGGTGGCCGCCTCGGCCCAGACCGGGCCGGCCCGGGCGCGCGCCCTGGCGGGGCCGATCGGGAGCGAGAAGGCCGGTGTGGGCACCTCGACCACCACCTCGACCGTGTCCGCTCCCAGATCCACCGAGCAGGAGACCATCGTGGCCGCTTGCGCGGCCGCGATCCCGCCGGCCCGGCCGCAGCCGCCGTCCTGGTCGACCAGCAGTCGGTCTGCCGCCGCAAGGGCCGCCAGGTCAGCTGCGGACTCCGCACGGTGCCGGGCAGCGACGATCGCTCCGACGGCGAGCACCGCCGCGAAGACCGTGCACCCCAGCATCGCGAGCGCGGCCACCCAGACCGTCGCCGACCCCGCGTCCGGTGGCCGACCGCCCTGCGCCCCAGCGCTCCGCACCTGGGCCGCCCGTAGGCAACCGCCCGACGCGCCGTAGCCCGCCCCACCTCCGGCCGGCCAACGATCCGGCGCGCCCCATGCCCGTCCGGTACGGGTACGCCCCGGGCCCTCAGCCCTGTACGCCGCCGCCCGCCACCAGCCGACCCGGTTCCTCAGACCGGCCACTGCGAGGCACCTCCGCCGCCCGCGAGCGTGTCCTCCCTCGCCGCCACCGCATCGGCGCCGAGCCGGACGGAGAGCACCGACCCCAGGCTCCCGGGCCCCGGGCACGGCGCCTCCACCGTCACCCGCACGTCCTCGCCCTCCAGCGCGACGTGCACCGCCGCGCCGGACGGGGCTGCGGCCTGAGCCCGCGCCTTGGCATCCGCGTCGCCCCGAGCGGCCGCTCTGGCGCCCACCCTTGCCGCATCGATGCAGCGGATCTGCGCGGCCGCGGCCAGCACGCCCCAGATCAGCATCGCGGCGAGAAGGACGAGAGCGGGCAGCACGACGGCCGTCTCCGCGGTCGCGTAGCCCGCGTCCGGATCCCGGCCGCGGAGCTGCGCGCGTTCACGCCGCATGGAGGGCCCGGTCCAGCAGCGCCGTCAGCATCCCGGTCACGGCGTCGCTCGTGACCACCTTGTAGAGCACGGCCGCGAAGGCGCAGGCCGCGACCGTACCGACGGCGTACTCGGCCGTGGTCATTCCGGCGTCGTTGCGGCGCTGCCGGAGGATCTTGATCCGCTCTCCGACCCAGCGGCCGCGCCGTCGGCACAGGGCGAGCACGGCTCGACCGCGAAGGCCGGCGGCGGACTTGGTTGCGATCACTACGGCCATGACAGAACTCCTCGATCGGGGAAGGTCGCTGGGCGCAACGGCGACCAGCCCATGGACACCAGCGCTGTGCTGACTCGCGGTCAGGCTCGACCGGCGAACACCGCGGCAAGGCCCAGCACCACGGGGACGACGCTGATCAGCACAAAGGCCGGCAGGAAGCAGACTCCGAGCGGCGCCGTGGCCAGCACCCCGGCCCGGCGAGCGCGGGTGTGTGCGGCCCTGGCGGCGGTGGCCCGTTGGGCCTTCGCCAGGGCAAGCAGCGGCGCGGTCGGCGGAGCGCCGCTGATGCTCGTCCTGACCAGGCAGCGGGCCAGCGGCGCAAGCTCCGGGCACTGCTCCCCAAGCCGGTTCCAGCAGAGCTCCGGTGGCGCACCAAGGGCCAGCTCGGCCGAGATGGCGGCCAGCCTGAGGCCCATCTGGGCCCCCACGCTCTGCCCGACGGCCTCCACCGCAGTCGCCGGCGAGCCGGAGGTGGCGAGGCAGGCCGCCAGGAGCTCTGCGGTCAGCGGGAGTTGAGCGCGCAGTGCCTCCCGCTCCGCGGCCGCCCGGCGAGCGGCCGGCGTACGGCCCCTGGGCAGCCAGCGGTACGCCCCCGCGGCCAGCAGCACACCCGCCACCGGCCCGGCCGCGCCGCCGATCGAGACACCAGCACCGAGCCCCGCGGCCACCGCGACCACAGCCCGGCCCGCCTTCGCCGCCCGGGCCTGCCGGCCGCAGCGGGCCACCCGACCGTCCTCGCCCGCCCGTACCTCCTGCACCACCGGCACAGCTCGCAGCCGGAGCCACCCCGGCCGTACTCGCCCAGCCCATCGCCACCGCCTCTCTCGCACCACACCGTCCCCAGGGCGGGCCCAGGCTCCCGCCCTCCGCCGGGTCCGGCCTCGCTGCGCGCACCTACGCGCCGCCGAGCCGACCGCCGCTCCACACAGGGGCAGGACCACCCACACCGCCCCGGCTGTCCCGATCACCACAGGGCCGCCTGCCCCTGCGGCAGCTGTCCGCCCGCCGCCGGCGGCACCGCCCGCCGACGCGTGATCCCGCAGGCGGACGGCTCTCCGGCGCCAGCCCGTCCGCCGGTCGAAGGTCCGCCGCCCTGGCGGCCCGGCACCTCCGCCACCACCTGGGCACCGGCACCCTTCGCCCGCCGGATGATCCGCGTCGTCCAGGCCAGGCCGACCCCCTCCAGTGCCAGTCCGATCACGAGGCAGGCCAGACCCGCCGGGGTGTGCAGCAGGATGCCGATCGGCCGGGCCCCCAGTGCCATTCCCAGCAGGAGCCCGACCGCAGGCAGCGCGGCCAGCACCGCGATGGTGGCCTGGGACCCGGCCAGCTCGCCCTCGATCTCCTCCGCCAGCCCGCGTTCGGCCCGCAGCGCCTCGGCCACCTGATCCAGCCCGGCCGCCAACCCCGCACCGCTGCCTGCCGTGACCTGCCAGCAGGCCGCCACCGCTGCGGCGCCCCGGCCGCCGGGCAGCTGAGCGAGGGCCTGGAACGCGGCAGGGACATCCGCCCCGTACCGGCCGGCTGCCAGGCGCGCCACCGGGCCCGCACCGAGCCGTCGCAGCAGACTGCGGTCCTCACCCAGCCGCGAGGTGACGTTCTCCAGCGCCTGGCGCGGGGTCGCCCCGCTTCTCAGCTCGGCGGCCAGAGCGGTGCAGAGTTCCACCACCGCGCCGGCCCTGCGCCGGGCCTGGAGCACCCTGCCCCGGCGCACCCGCCAGCGCCGCACCGGCACCACCGCCCCCGCCGCGCCGATCAGCGGGACGGGCGAGCCGGTGGCCTGCGCCGCGACCAACCCGGCGGGCAGAAGCAGCAGTTCCGGCACCAGCCAGGGCGGCCGAAGTGCTCGGAGTTCGGCAAGTCGGCGCCGCGCCGAGGCCGCCGGATCCCACCTGGGGCTGCGGCCCGACACCAGCAGCAACTTGGACCTTCTGACCCCGGCGACCTGGCGTTGCAGGGCCTGCCGGCCGGCCAGCGTCACCGCGCACAGCACCGCTGCCCAGCACAATTGGACCTGATACATCGTCACGTCAATCCCCTTCGCCCCATCGGCTTCTCCGGGTTCTCCGGCTTCTCGGTCGAGTGGCCCCCAGCAGCACTCCGGCGATCAGCAGCAGGCCGCAGAGCATCAGCCCGAACAGCACCTCCACCTGGTGTGCGGTCACGCCGGCCTCCCGGGGAGACCGACCCCACGGACCGCGCAGAGCCTCGCCAGCCGCTCCCACCCGTCGCCCGGCGAGCAGCCGCCCCCCGCGGTGAAGGTCACGGCCGGGGTGGTAACGGCCAGCCCGCTGGGATCGCTGGCCAGCGTGTGGATCTCCGCGACCCGGCGCTGCCCGGTGCGGGGGTCGCGCGCCAGGTGCACGACGACATCGAGTGCGGCTCGCAGCTGGCTGTGCAGCGAGAACCGGTCGAGGCCGGCCAGCGATCCCAGCGCCTCCAACCGCACCGGCACGTCGCCCGCGGTATTGGCATGAATCGTCCCGCAGCCGCCCTCATGGCCGGTGTTGAGCGCCGCCAGCAGCTCACTGACCTCGGCCCCGCGGGCCTCGCCGATCACCAGCCGGTCAGGCCGCATTCGTAGGGCCTGGCGGACCAAGTCCCGTAGCGTCAGCTCTCCGAGGCCCTCCTGGTTGGGCGGCCGGCTCTGCAGCCGGACCACGTGCGGGTGCGCCGGCATGAGTTCGGCGGAGTCCTCGACCAGCACGATCCGCTCGCCGGGCCCGACCAGGCCGAGCAACGCGGCGAGCAGGGTCGTCTTGCCGGATCCGGTGCCCCCGCTGATCACCAGCGACAGGCGGGCGCGCATGATGCCCGCGAGCAGCTGGGCCCCGACAGCCGGGAGCGCACCCCCGGCGATCAGCTCCTCCAGCGTGAACGGCCGGTGCCGGCTGACCCGCAGCGAGATGTGCGTGCATCCGGCGGCGATCGGCGGCAGTACCGCGTGCAGACGGGTCCCGTCCGGCAGCCGGGCGTCCACCCACGGCCGGGCGTCGTCCAGCCGGCGCCCGGCCGCCGTCGCGAGGCGGTGGGCCAGGCGGCGTACGGCCTCGGCGTCGGGGAACCAGCGGCCGGCGGCGCGTTGCAACCCGCCACCCCGGTCGACCCACACCTCCTCCGGGCCGTTGACCAGGACATCGGTGACGTCCGGTGCGGCCAGCAGCCGGTCGAGCGGCCCTGCGCCGACCAGCTCGGCGCGCAGGGTGCGGACGGCGTTCAGCACATCGTCGCCGCCCAGCGGCGGGCGGGACGCCCGCAGTGCGGCGGCCACCGACCCCGCGGTGGGGGCGGCCCCGGACTCGGCCAGTCGCAGCCGTACGGCGTCGACCAGGGCGGAGGCTCGCTCCGGCCCGGGCGCGGGCCCACTGTCGCTTTGCGCCACCGGCCGGGTGGCCCGGCCGCCCGCGGGCCGCCCGTCGGCGGTCGCACCACCCCCATGGCGGTGGGCGGGCCGGACTCCGCCGGCCCAGGGCGTTCCGGTCAGGTGCGGACGGCCCATCAGAGCACTCCCCCTTCGACCGCCGGCACCGGCGGGATCACCTCGTTCAGGAATGTTGCGCAGAAGCGTGCGAGCGGCCCCTTCTCCCGGATGCCCGGCGGCGCCCCACGCTCGACGTCGAAAGCGAGGCCGGGCTCCTGCGGGAGCTCTCCGGCCAGTCGCAGCCGCAGCCCCCCGGCGATCTCCGCCGCGGGTAGCCTGGCCGGCCCCGGCGTGCGGACCACTGCCCGCACGTCCGCGAGACGCATCCGGACGGCCGCGCAGACACGGTCGGCGGCGGCCATCGCGCGCAGCTCGGCGGGCACCACCAGCAGAGCGGTGTCGGACTGCTCCAGGGCCTGCCCGGCCGCCGGATCGAGGTGGCGCGGCAGGTCGAGCACGACCAGCCCGCCGCGGCGCCGGGCTGCCGCCAGCACGCTGCGCATGGCCTCGGGTGGTACGGCCAGGGTGTCGCCGCGGTCCCAGGACAGGGCGGTGAGGCGGTGCAGTTCGGGCAACGCCTGCGCGAGTTCGGCGCCGCTGACCCGGCCCCGCGAGCCGGCCAGATCGGGCCAGCGCAGACCCGCGGCGCGCTCACCGCCGAGCAGGACGTCGAGACCGCCACCGAGCGGGTCGGCGTCGATCAGCATGGTCCGGCGGCCCGTGCGCGCGGCCGTCACGGCCAGCGCACACGCCAGCGTCGAGGCCCCGGCTCCGCCGCGGCCGCCGAGCACCGCGACGGTGAGCGCTGGGGCGGCGACACCCTCGGCCGCATCCGCGATGCCGTCCAGCAGCCAGCCCTCGGCATCGGGCAGGAACAGCACGTGCTCGGCGCCGAGTTGGACACCTCTGACCCAGATCTCGGAGTCGTCCAGATCCAACCCGAGCAGCAGCACTCCGGTGCGGCGGCCGAGTCCGGAGCAGCGCTCGGCGAGATCGTCCCCCACGAGCACGAGCGGGGCGGACTCCCAGAGTTGGCGTGGCGGTGGGCCGGCGAAGAGCAGCGGCTCGGAGCCGGCCGCGGCACAGAGCCGGAGCAGGTGTTCGGCCAGCGACTCGTCCTCGGTGACGATCAACGGGCCGTGAAGCGCGGGCTCTTCGGCCTGCGGGCGATCGGTGGTCGGTGTCGACATTGCTGCCTCCCCCGGTGGGGGCGCCGCACCTTGCGGTGCGGGCGCGCGGTCCAAGTCCAGCCCTTGCGGCAGCGGCCACCGTGCCCCGGGGCGCGGTGGCGGCTGCCGGACACCACGGTGGGGGGAGATCCGGAATCTGTCAGCCCTGTTCCAAATGCCTGTGGATAACCCGGGGGATGTGGATAAGCGTGTTCACCCACCCGGGGGGCTAATGAGCGAGCAATTGACGGAACAAGCTCCCGAGCGAAAGTTGGATCAAGAGATCGGGGGCGTGCGAGGCCCCGTGCACGCGCCCGTCAGTGCTCAGCGACAGGTCCGGAAGAAGAAGTGGTCAACTACGCAGAGTCACTGAGATCGGCGCTCCACGATGCGGACCCGGCCGCGCCCCCAGCGGGCCACCGACACCCGTGAGCCCTGCCCGCGCGGGGGTGAATCACCGCTCGAAACGGCCCCGGACGTGCGACGACCCCCGCCGGGGGGGAGAGCGGGGGTCGTCTATCCACGGCCCGACTCGGGGGGGAGGAGCCGGACCGGGTTAGCACGGTCGCGAACGATCCGTGACTTCCATGGTGTACCCGACCGGCCAGAAACACAAACCCACACGCCCCTGGGTACGCCGAATGGCGGGGCGTTTTGCGCGGCCCTCTATCCTCGGTTCCCGTGGACACCACCGAGAACGCCGACGAGTATGCGGACGACGCCGCCGAGACCGGCGGGAACTCCGAGCCGGGCCCCGCGCAGGGCGAAACCGGCCCGCCGAGGAGCGACGCCGCGGCCCTGCCGCACGCACCCCAGCCCAGGCCCGCCGGGCCGCGCACGGCCGCCTTCTTCGACCTCGACAAGACCATCATCGCCAAATCGAGCGCCCTGGCCTTCAGCCGTCCCTTCTACCAGGGCGGCCTGATCAATCGTCGGGCGGTACTGAAGAGCGCGTACGCACAGTTCGTCTTCCTGGTCGGCGGCGCGGATCACGACCAGATGGAGAAGATGCGCGAGTACCTCTCCGCACTCACCCGCGGGTGGAACGTCCAGCAGGTGCGGGAGATCGTCGCCGAGACCCTGCATAACCTGATCGACCCGATCATCTACGACGAGGCCGCGTCGCTGATCGAACAGCACCACGCGGCGGGGCGCGATGTAGTGATCGTCAGCAGCTCGGGCTCCGAGGTGGTGGAGCCGATCGGCGCCCTGCTGGGCGCGGACCACGTCATCGCCACCAGACTGAAGATCGAGGACGGCCGCTACACCGGGGAGATCGACTACTACGCCTACGCCGAGAACAAGGCAGCAGCGATCAGGGAGTTGGCCGCGACGGAGGGCTACAACCTCGCCGACTGCTACGCCTACAGCGACTCCTCCACCGATCTGCCGCTGCTGGAGGCGGTCGGCCATCCGTCCGCGGTAAACCCCGATCGCGCACTGCGCAAGGAGGCCCTCGCACGCGAGTGGCCGGTGCTGGTCTTCGACCGACCGGTGGAACTGCGGCGCCGGCTCCCGGAGTTCTCCACCCCGAGCGGTTCGGTGCTCACCGCGGTGGCCGTGGGCACCGCACTGGTGACCGCCGGAGTGGTCTGGTACGTGGCCAGGCGCCGACGCCCCATGGCCTGAGCATTCGGGGTCCGACGCCCGAGCCAAATCGGGCAAATGGGAAAGACTTCTCGTTTCGGGTTCCCCTTTGACCCGAAACGCGATACAAATGAAGCACGGCCCGCGAGACCCGGTCAGGACCCGAAGAGGTCAAACCGACAACGCAGTTCAGGCCCCACGGACCGCGTGCAGATAACTGAGCACCCACATGCAGCCGACCCGCTGTCGGGCCGCCGCACCAGACGAACGGGCAGGATCCCCGTCTGATGGGCACTTCCGGTGCATGCATGGTCACTCGGTACCTGTACCAGCGGCGGCACCCAGCAGCATCAGGTGCCGCCGCATTCGTTTGCCCCGACCCGGGGCGGGCGCCCGCCCCGGCAGGGATCTCCGGAGCGGCCCGAGGCCGCCCGCCCGGCGCTCAGCCCATGCCGCCGCTCAGACCATGCCGCGCTGCATCGCCTCGCAGACGGCGGTGCTCTCGCGCACTCCGAGCCGCAGCGCCTGCCCGCAGTGCCCGATCCACTCGGCCATCCCCTCCGGGCTGCCGGCCAGATAGCCGGCCAGCGCCCGCCGGTACGCTCCGGTACCCAGCTCCGCGAGCCCGACCTCGGCCGGGCAGATCGCCTTCGGATCCAGCCCCTCGGCGATCAGCACGATGCGCTGCGCGGCGCGCGCGATCACCCCGTTGTGCGAGGAGAACGGCCTCAGCGCGAGCAGCTCGCCGTGCACCACGGCTGCCACCACCAGCGCCGGAGCCCCGCCCGTCGGACGCTCGGTGCGGGCGACGAGCAGCTGGGAGAGCTGGTCCAGGCGCGCGGCGACCTCTTCGGCGCCCGGCGCGGCGGGCAGCTCGACCGCCCACCCCGCACCTCCGGCGCCGGCGCCCCCCGACGCCACGCCCTCCGCCGCCGGAAGCTCCAGCGGGAACAGCACCTCGGCGGTCTCCCCCGCATGGCGGGGCCGGCCGGCCGAGTCGTCCGCGTCACCGGCCGCCAGCAGGTGCAACCTCGCCAGTACCTGGAGCGGAGAGTGCCGCCACACGCTCAGCAGCTGCCCGGCCTCGGCGGAGATCCGCAGCGCGGCGCCGACCGTACGGGCCTCGCGGTCGGCGCCGAAGTCGCTGCGGCGGCGCACCTCCTCCAGCGGCCAGTCCGCGCCGTCCAGGGCGGCGGACGCCCGGGCGCCGCGCAGCGCGGCCTCGGAGGTGACCTCGGGGGCGCGGCGGCGCATCACGCGGTGGCCGTACAGGCGGTCCACGGCCTTGCGCACCTCGGCGACTGCCTCGGGCACCCCGGGGAGCTCGGCCAGCGGGGCGAGGGGATCTGTTCCAGTGCTCACCTACCCGAGAGTAATGACCCCACCTGCACTTGCGACACAGCAACCCCGGCATCACCCGTTAGGGGCAATCCTCGCTGCCCCGCCGCATCGGGCTCCAAACCCCGGATAGCATGGCCACTATCGGTGACGATAACTATTTCCAACAATGGAACCGGGCAGAGCAGCGCGAGAGCCCACGAGCGAGAGCCGGAGTCCCAGATGAAGATCGCCTTCGTCGGCAAGGGCGGCAGCGGCAAGACGACGCTGTCCTCACTGTTCATCCGCCACCTGGCCGCGATCGGCCGCCCGGTCATCGCCGTCGACGCCGACATCAACCAACATCTCGGCCCGGCCCTCGGACTGAGTGACGATCAGGCCGCTGCACTGCCCTCGCTCGGCGTGCACCTCCCGCAGATCAAGGAGTACCTGCGCGGCAGCAACCCCAGGATCGGCTCCGCCGACGAGATGATCAAGACAACTCCCCCGGGCCGGGGTTCGCGACTGCTGCGGATCGTCGAGGAGAACCCGGTGTACGCGAGCTGCGCCCGGCCGGTCGCGCTCGACGAGGGATCGGTACGGCTGCTGGCGACCGGCGCGTTCACCGAGGAGGACCTCGGGGTGGCCTGCTACCACTCCAAGGTCGGCGCGGTCGAGCTGCTGCTCAACCACCTGCTGGACGGCCGCGACGAGTACGTCGTCACCGACATGACCGCCGGCTCGGACTCGTTCGCCTCCGGCCTGTTCACCCGCTTCGACCTCACCGTCCTGGTCGCCGAGCCCACCCGTAAGGGCATCTCGGTGTACCGCCAGTACAAGGAGTACGCCCGCGACTTCGGCGTCACGCTGCGCGTGGTCGGGAACAAGGTCCAGGGGCCGGAGGACCGCGAGTTCCTGCGCCGGGAGGTCGGCGACGACCTGCTGACCACCTTCGGCCACTCCGACTGGGTGCGCCGCCTGGAGCAGGGGGCCGAACCCGCGCTGCGCACCCTGGAGCCTGCCAACCGTGCCGTACTGGAGCTCCTGGAGCGCGAGGCCGACGCCGCGTTCGACCGGCGGGATCCGCGCCGCTACAGCGAGCAGGCCGTCCACTTCCACCTGCGCAACGCCGAGAGCTGGGGCAGCGCCAAGGTCGGCGTCGACCTGGCGACCCAGGTGGACGACGGGTACGTGCTCGGCGGGGAGCAGCCCGCTGCTGCCCGCGCACACGCCTAGCCACGTCGGCACGACGCGAGCCGCCACCCGGGACAGCGCAACAGTCACAGCCGCACCGCGGGCCGCCACCCTCTTCGGAGGGTGGCGGCCCGCCTGCTTGACCTGCGCGAAAGCTACGGGTTCCCGGACACTTCGGATACCGCCCGTTGGGGTGAATCCGGGCCTTGACCCTGTCGCTCGATTTCACCCTGTGCAAAGCTTTCATTACTCTCGGTTTACCGAGTCTTGATGATTCAGTCGATTCTGATGGTCCCTGGGCGCGCCTGCGACATCCCCACGCACCCGTCGTGCCCACGCCATCCCGCCACACCGTCGCAACCCACGACAGCCGATCCGACTCCCCGAGCTCCACCGCCGGACCTGACTGCGTTCGTTCCCCGGAAAGACGGGAAGACATGACCCTCGATATCTCCAGCGCCCCCATCGCCTCCGACACCACCGACCACGCACCGCCCCCCGAGCGCCGCCCCGCCTTCAGCACCGCCGACCTCTCCGCCTCGGCGGTGGTCTTCCTCATCGCCGTGCCGTTCTCGCTGGGCATCGCCCTGGCCACGGGTGCGCCACTCACCTCCGGCCTGATCGCCGCGGCGGTGGGCGGCATCGTCGTCGGCCTGCTCGGTGGTACACCACTGCAGGTCAGCGGCCCGTCCGCGGCGCTCACCGTGATCACCGCCGGGCTCATCGCGCAGTACGGCTGGCAGGCCACCTGTGCCATCACGGTCGCCGCCGGCCTGCTCCAACTCCTGCTCGGCGCCCGCCGGGTGGCCCGCACCGCGCTCGCCGTCTCGCCCGCCATCGTGCACGGCATGCTGGCCGGGGTCGGTCTCGCCATCGCCATCGCCCAGCTGCACGTGGTGCTGGGCGGCTCGCCGCAGAGCTCCGCCCTCGCGAACCTGCTCGCACTGCCCGGCCAGCTGGCGGGCCCGCACCCGGCGGCGCTGACCGTCGGCGCGCTCTCCGCCGCCGTCCTCTGCGGGTGGCCCCGACTGGGGCGCCTGCCCGGCCGCGCCGGACGCCTCGGGGCACTCCTGGCCCGCGTGCCGGGCCCGCTGGTCGCTGTGGCCCTCGCCACCGGGCTCGCCATGGCCCTGCACCTGCAGCTCGCCCGGGTGGAGCTGCCGACATGGCAGCTCCACGGCCTCCCCGTCCTGCCGCACAGCCCGCTCGCGGGCGTCCTGACCGCGGTGCTCACCGTGACGGCCGTCGCCAGCGTCGAGTCCCTGCTGTCCGCCGTCGCGGTGGACCGCCTCGCCCGCCGTTCGGGCGACCTCGACCGCGAATTGCGCGGCCAGGGCATCGCGAACGTCCTCAGCGGCCTGCTCGGTGGGCTGCCGGTGGCCGGCGGCGCTGTGCGCAGCTCGGCCAACGTCCGGGCCGGAGCACAGACCCGCTGGTCGTCCGTGCTGCACGGCGTCTGGGTGCTGCTCGCCGCCGTGGCGCTGAGCGGCGGCCTGCGGCGGATCCCGCTGGCCGCGCTGGCGGCGCTGGTCCTGGTGGTCGGCCTCCAGATGGTCAGCTTCGCGCACATCCGCAATGTCCACCGGCACCGCGAGTTCCCGGTCTACCTGGCGACGATGCTCGGCGTGGTGCTGCTCGGAGTGCTGCTGGGCATCGCACTCGGCAGTGCCGTGGCCGTGCTGCTCGCGCTGTACCGGCTGACCCGTACTCACGTGGACGTCCGGGCCGAGCCCGACGGCTCCTTCGCGGTGCAGACGCACGGGCCGCTGACCTTCGCCGCGGTGCCCAGGCTCAGCCGGGCGCTGAGCGCGATCCCCGCCACCGCGCGGGTGACGGTCTGCCACGACGGCTCCTTCCTGGACCATGCCGCGTACGAGACCCTGCATGCCTGGCGAGCCAGCCATCAGGCGGCCGGCGGGCAGGTGGCGATGGTGACGGAGCGCCAGGCCAGCGAGGTGCTGGACCCGGACGGCACCCTGCGGGCGGGCAGCTCACCCGGCCCGCACCGCTGCCGGGCCTGGACCCCCTGGGTGGGCCACCACTGCATCGAGCAGCAGGAGGATCCGCACGGCCGGCTGCTGGACGGCGTCCGGGTGTTCCAGCAGCACACGGCGCCGCTGGTCCGCCCCGAGCTGGCCCGGCTGGCGCGGGAAGGGCAGACGCCCTCCCAACTCTTCCTGACCTGCGCGGACTCCCGACTGGTGACCAGCATGATCACCAACAGCGGCCCGGGCGACCTGTTCACCGTCCGGAACGTCGGCAATCTCGTGCCGGCACCGTTCGAGCCGGGCGCGGCCGACGACTCGGTGGCTGCGGCCGTGCAGTACGCGGTCGAGGCTCTGGAGGTCCGCTCGATCACGATCTGTGGGCACTCCGGCTGCGGCGCGATGAAGGCCCTGCTGGACGGCGTGCACGAACACCCCGGGCCACCGACGCCACTGGCCCGGTGGCTGCGCAACGGGCGCGGTTCGCTGGACCGGCTCAAGCGGGCGCCCGCCCGGTTCGCCGCCAGGCCCACGGTCGACCTGGTCGAGCAGCTCTGCATCACCAATGTGGTGCAGCAGCTGGACCAGCTGCTGGCGAACCCGGCCGTGGAGCGGCGGGTCGCCGAGGGCACCCTGCGGCTGGTGGGGATGTACTTCGACTTCGCCACCGCGCAGACCTACGTACTCGACCGGGAGAGCGGCTCCTTCACCGCCGTCTCGGTACAGGACACGCCCGAAGGAGAGGACACCAAGGTCGCGGCCTGAGCCGGCACCGGCCCCACCGTCGCGGTGGGGCCGGTGGGCGGGCCGGCCAGCGCCCCCCAGCAAAGGTCTACACCAATTCTCCGGAGCCTCTTGTCAACAGACCTGTTCGCCTGGTGAGCTGTGCACTGGGACACACGGGACAATCCCCACGCAAGGGACCGTCGCCGTGAACAGAACTCGATGAGGAGTGCGCGTTGAGCAACGAGAGCCTGGCCAACCTGCTCAAGGAGGAGCGGCGCTTCGCCCCGCCCGCGGAGCTCGCCGCAGCCGCCAACGTCACCGCGGCCGCC
>NZ_JBITGZ010000051.1:0-34088 GCF_044457565.1 Kitasatospora sp. NPDC050543
CCTCACGGAACTCCGCGTCGAACTTCCGCCTCTTGTCTGCCATGACTCCCAACTTCCCCTGCAGTCACGGTCTCTACGCTACGAGGGGAAGGTCACCTGTCTCGATCAGTCACACCATGAAGAGGCCCGTCCTCAGCGAGCTTCATGCTGAGGCCGGGCCCGGGCCCCTGGATGCAGGGGTTGGCGCAGGGACCAGTTCGTCGCACTCTGCGTCGGGAAAGCGGTGGCCTGGACAGACACCGCCACGCCCTTCAGCATGCTCCGGAGGGGCTGTGCGACGACCCGAACGACTCGGCGGAACCCTCGAGGTGCGGCTGGGCGTGACCACGCACGTGATCGTGGCGAGTACCGTCGATCGCAGTGTCGGCGCCGGTCTCCTGTTCCGTGCCGGTTGCTGTCAGACGAGGCTCACGTCGCACACGGACAGGAAGAACTCACCGGTCTTGCCGCCGTTGTCGCCTTCCGGGGTGTCGGGGCCGCCGTAGCCGCCCCAGACCTGCATGATCGCGGCCCTCCCTTCCCGGTGCGGGAGAGTGGCGAACTCCCACTGGGTGGAGTCCTCCTGCCGGGCGGCTCCCTGGTTCTCGACCAGGAAGGGGGTGGGGTCGAGGTCTTCCCAGGCCAGGCCACCGACCGGGTCCCACCCGTCTCAGGTGATGTACCAGCGGTGGGGCCAGGTCTCGTTGGTGTGGTAGGCCGTGTAGTCGTAGGTGACGGTCTGATCGGCGAGCATTCGTGCGGCGCCCGGGAGGACCTCCTGCCAGGTGGTGCTGGTGTTCAGCTCCCGCGCGGGCTCGCAGAGCAGGGAGGGGTCCTTGTCACGGATGGCGGCGGCCCGGCTGCGCGGGTGGTCAACGGTGCCGTGCCGGGGCGAGTGGCCGTTGGCAGTCGGAGCAGTGTGGCGAGTCGCGGGAGCAGGCCAGGGTGCTGCCTCAGCCGAGCGGGCCGTGAAGCTCGGCGCTACGAGCCCGGCCTGGCGGGTCATCGGGTGCCCGCAGCGGGCGGATTGCCTTCGTGATGGGGTACTTCCCAAGCCACCGGCCGGGAGGTACCCCCATCGACGTCCGGCGCCCGGCCGGGGGCGCCGGCGGCCGTCCCGGGATGGCCGCCGGCGCCGGGCTTCCGGCAGGTCCGGGTCAGGTCAGCAGCTGCCTTCCCGGCCGTGGCGGGTGGACCAGACGGCGGACCACGGACCGTCGCCGTGGGGGCGGTAGACGACCAGGTTCCCGTCGTTCTGCAGGCGCACCCAGTTGGCGCTGGGGTTGCAGCCGAAGGCGGTCCCGGAGGCCCACCGGGCGTTCTTGAAGGTGTCGTAGACGACGAAGTTGCCGTCGTACTGCATGATGACCTTGCCGGGCGAGGTGTTGGTGGTCCCCGAGGCCCAGACCGCGAACCCGCCCTCGTCGTACTGCACGAGGTTGCCGTCCTTCTGGTAGACGAGCCGCTGGTCACCGTTGCCGGAGACCAGCGTGTCGCCGGGGAGCAGACAGCTGCCCCAGTCCATGTGGTCCCAGCCGCGCGGGTTACGCGAGCAGTTCCACTCGCCGTTGACGTCGGCCGACGCGCTGGTGGCGGTGCTGAGGCCGATGACACCGGCCAGGGCGGTCACGGCGCTTGCGAGTGCGACGAGCCGCTTCGACGTCCTGCGGATGGTCATGGCGTTCCTCCTCGCCCCGGAGCGGTCCTGACCGCGCCCGGGCATGGTGTCGTGACGGCGCGCGGTACCGGTCCCCCGTCCCGCCGATGGGATGGAGCCCCCGTTCGGCGGCTCCGTACCTGACAACGCTCCGCACACCTCCGGCGGTTCAGACTCCCGGAGGAACGTCACCCGTCGAAGAGTGAGGTCGAAGGCGCTGGCGGGGCCTGGCCGGTGCTGCCCGAGGGGGGCGACCCTGCTGGCCCCGGGCGACAGGTGGTTCCCGGCCTCTCGGACGCGGCGGCGCATGGTGATGAGCGCGTACGCCCGTCTCGAAGCGGCCGGAGGCGCCGAGCCCGGTGGATCCGCGCGGCCCACCAGGCGCGGGTGTGGAGCGCGCTCGGGCACCCGTCATGGGCGACGTACGCGCTCGCCGAGTTCGGGATCGGCCGCTCGACGGCGCATTGGCTGCTCGACCTGGCGGCCGTCGCCGAGGCCGTCGAGAGCACCGTCGCCCGGGAGCTCGGGGCGCCCCACGCCGCCCTGGCCCTGCCCGTGCGCGCGGTCGTCGTCATCAAGGGCCCCGGCCGCCAGGCCGGGGAACCGATGAGCCCGGAAGCTCTCCGCGAACACCTGCGGGCGGCTGGCATCTCCCCTCAATCCGGCCGCGTCGCCCGTCGCGGACCTCGTCCGGGCATACCTCCCGGCAGCCAGCGGGCAGACCGGACACCCATAGCCTCGGCGTAGTCGGATGGCATCCGATTTGTGCCAACCGAGGCCGACTTCGACAAGATCAAGGCGGTTTGCGCGAACGCCATGCCGCGGGAGGGGGCGGCGGCGGCCCGCCACGGTGCGAAACCGCCGCCCACCTTCCGTCTCAGCTCTTGCTTCACCTATCGACATTCGATAGATTCTCATCGCAACTCGATGGAAGGATGGGCGATGGGAAAGCTGACAGTGGGTGCGCTGCGGGCCGTGCTCGTGGTGGTGCTCGCCGGCACCGTGTTCGTACAGGCATTGATGGTGTGGGCGTTGGCCGCCGACCCGGAGGACGGGTCGCTCCCGCTGACCCCACTGCGCGTGATCACGATCCTGGGCATGGTGTCGGCCCAGGTCGCCCTGGTCTGCGTATGGCGGCTGGTGACGATGGTGCGACGCGGCACCGTGTTCTCCCACGCCGCCTTCCGGTACGTGGACGTCGTGATCGGCGCGATCGTGGCGGCTGCCCTCGTGTGGTTCGCGGTCACGATCGTCAATGCGCCGGGCCAGCGGGACGACCCGGGCGTCACCGTCATCATGGGCGGGGTTGGCGTGGCCATCCTGGGGGTCGCGCTCCTCGTGCTCGTGCTGCGCATGCTGCTCGCCCAGGCCGTCGCGCGCGACGTCGAAGCGGCACAGATGCAGGCCGAGTTGGACGAGGTGATCTGATGCCGATCGCCGTCGACATCGACGTGATGCTGGCCAGGCGGAAGATGTCCGTGGGCGAGCTCGCGGACCGCGTGGGGATCACGCCCGCCAACCTGGCGGTACTCAAGAACGGCCGCGCCAAGGCGGTGCGCTTCGCGACGCTCGCCGCGCTCTGCGAGGTGCTCAAGTGCCAGCCGGGCGACCTGCTGCGCTGGGAGGCCGAGGACGCCGCGGGCGGATGACGCCCCGGGGCGGGCGTGAAAACGCCTGGCACCACCGGCCCGTGATTACGCGGCGCGTGGACCGCACGGACGTGGATCGCCGATCATCCGCGGCACCGTCCCGACCCCGTTGAGTGGATTCCGACTGTCCTGCACGGCACCGTCCTGGTCGACGATCGCGACCTGCGAACGTGACCTCCCCACAGCAGACTCCCGTCCTTCCAACGCGGAAGGGCGGGAGTTCGTCGCTCTGGTCGTCGTGCTTCGCCGGGCCCGCAGCCGCGATCCGGCGGCGGTTCGCGAACCAGGCGTCAACCGCCTCCGGACAGGCGCTCACACGCCCGCCCACGCCCTTGGCAAACATGTCCTGAACTGGTGCTTTCCCGGAATCCGCCTAAGCTGGGGAGCTCTGCTGGACACCCTCGGAGGGAACATCGTGAGCGGGGAAGCCAGCACGTACGAAGCCGTTGACATCCAGCTGGAGGGGTTGGACGCCGTTAGGAAGCGTTCCGGGCTGTACATCGGCTCGACCGGCGAACGCGGCCTGAACCACATGGTGTTCGAGGTCGCCCACCGGGCAGTCAACGAGGTCCCGAACGGCAACGCCAGCCGGATTGACCGCCTCCGCCGTCAGGTGGGCGCGCACCACCAAGCCCTCGCGGCCATCAACTCTTCTGAGACGCCCGTTGATGTTCGGGGCTGTGCCGGCTTTCGGCGAGGCCCGGGCAAGGGCCCGACGCCGCTTGCTGGGAGGATCTCCTGCATGACCTCCCCGCTCCGCGTCCTCCGCGTCCTCGGCGACCGCCCGTTCGCCGAGGTCGGTCAGCCTGTCCTGGCCGTGTCCGACGAGGGACGCGGGCTGCTCGCCGTCGCGGGCGAGCGCGGGCTCGCCGGCAGGGCGACGGTGGGGGTGTACGGCACGGGGGACCTCGGCTGCCGTGCCGTGCTCCGGACGCGTTTCCCGGTGCACGCGCTGGCGTTCCACCCCACGGCGCCCCTGCTAGCCGTGGGCACCGGGGAGTACGACGGCGGCTACTTCTTCGAGGGCGAGCTGCTCCTGCTCGACTGGGAATCGGGCGCCACCACCTCCCTCATCGAGCACGACTTCGGCCGCCAGGTCCTCGGACTGACCTGGCTCGACGAGCAGGCGCTGCGCGTGCTGATGGCACCGCCCGACGAGTGGAAGGAGGAACGGACGGCACACGTCGAGGGCCACGTCGCCGTCGTGCGGCGGCCCGACTGGCTCGCCGCCGCGCCCCGTTCGCTCACCGCCGCCGACCTGGCCGGCCCCCGGGTACCCGCCCCGCGCCCCGACGGACGGGACGAGGCCGAGCGGGCGCTCTCCGCGCTGAGCCCGGACTGGGACGCCCGACGGCACGTCCTCGCCGTCGAGGAGCTGCCGGACGGCACGGTCCTGGCCACCCTCAACCGGGAGGAGGACGACCCGGAGCAGCCCGTCCGCACCGCCCTCGCCGACGGTCTGCTGATCCAGCACCGGACCACGGCATACGTCGACCGGCACGAGCGCCTGCGGATCCGGCACGGCAGCCGGGACTACGTCAACCAGGCCTCACGGGCCCGCCGGTGGCCGAAGCGGCACTGGCTCTCCGTGCGCTCCCCCAAGGGCCCAGGTGTCCAGCCCCTGTTCCCGTTCTCCTGGGAGCCCGGGGAGACGCACTTCCCCGGCCCCGGCGCGGAGACGGCCGAGGGTGACCTGGTGCACGCCGGCACCGTCTACAGCGGCCACGGGCTGCAGCCCGGCGGCTCCTTCGTCGTCCGCCGCGCGGCCACCGACGGCGCGCCCCGCTGGGTCTTCCGCAGCGACCACGTCGCCACCGACCTCGACACCGAACCGGACACCGCCTACCTCGCCTACCGCAACGGCGAGCTCCTGGCCCTCGACCTCCACGACGGCACCCTCCGCTGGCGCCACCGGCTGACCGTCGCCGATGTCCCCACCGTCCCGACGGCGCTCACCGCCACCGAGCCCGGACGCCTGCTGGTCGGCACGGCCGACGGCCGGGTCCTGGACTGCGCGACCGCGTAACCCCTCCGCCCCCGCCGTGGCACGCCGTCAGCCGTACACCGCGGGGCGGGCCGGTCGGGCCGACGCGCGCCGGCCAGCGCCGTCGGCGGCCGTCCGTGGGGACGGTGAAGAAGGCCAGCCCGGCGGCGAGCACCGCGAGGCCGCGCCAGGAGACGGTGGGCAGCCGCTCCCCCAGGGCCGCAACACCGGGAACGGCGGCGACGGCGGGTTCGGCGAGGGTCGGCGAGGGTCGGCGTGGTGGCCGGTTGAGCGGAGGCATGCCGCATGCTGTGGACGGCGGCGACGGTGCAACCCCCGCCGAGCCGCAGTCGCGCGCAGTCCGGCCATCAGAACGACGCTTCCTCGCGGAAGCCCCCGCCGGGCTGGAGCCGTTGGGCAGGTGTGGCCAGGGGTCGTCCACAGGTTGCCCGGGCGCTGGGGGCTCCAGCCCCGCCGCCTTTCGACGGGAAGGCCGGAGCCCCCCATCCGCCTGCCGGTTGCGACTTCGCGAGCGGCGGTGCCTCTGGTTCAACACCATCGATGTCGTCGTTCCACAGCTACGCAAGTGCTCCCGGCAGCTGGTGGAGTCATCATCGTCATGGTTGTTGGACTCCGCGCAGCGTCTGCGATCCTGGCTGGCCAAGTGGCACATCGTCCGTGGGACAAGAGTCGACTCTGGGCCAGGTACTGGTGCCTTCACCGGTAAGCAGTCTGCGGACTGTCTACGGACTCACTGGGACCGGGTCGGATGGCGACTACACCCCTCCGGGTCGTCAGTCTCGGTGCGTGGCTGAACAACCGGAAGGCCCGCCGGGCGTAGCTGACACCAGGACAGCTCGCGCAGCGCGCCGAGCCCGGCGTGCATGCGAGGCCGCCGGCGGAGAACGAACGCCGGGCCGACGCGGGTGCGGCTGAGGTTGGCGGGGGCGGGGCCCGGCGATGGCCGGGATCCTGCCGGCGTCCCAACCGTGTGCCAACAGCGTGTCCGCGCTCGTCGCGCACTGGGTCAGGGTGTCGCCCGCCAGCATCGCCCAGGGATCCTGGACGCCCAGCTCGAGCCGGGCGAGCGCCAGGTGGCCCCGCCCAGCCCGAGTGCCGCGCCCGTCAGCCGTTGCCGCAGGGCAGGCAAGGTGCGCAGGGCTGGATCCGGACGTCGTCGACGACCGGCCCGTACGCGCTGTCGGGCGTTGTGCTGGCGAAAGCGACGACGGTGGCTGAACCGGTGGCCCGGAAGGTGAACTGTCGGTTGACGTATCCCATGTTCGTGAACGTCTTGCCGGTGGTGTTGAAGGAGAAGTCCTGGAAGTTCTGCCCGTCGATGAGGGCGCTGCCGGTCTTGAGGGCCGGGGCGCCTCCGGGGTTACCGGCCAGGGCGTAGGTGACGGTGTAGGTCGTGCCGGGGACGGTGGTGAAGGTCTGGGCCACCGCGCCGGAATTGCTGCCGTTGAGGTCGACGGACTGGTCTCCTTCCGCCGCTTGCCAGAAGCCGGCGCCGATCAGGTCGACGCTCCCCGCGGTCACCTGCCACGGTCCGATGGCCTGCCCTGCGGACAGGCTGGTGAAGCTGTTGGCCGTTGCCCTCGGGTACTCGAAACTGCCGTCGTCGAAGCGGCTGACGGTCTGCGCCGAGGCCGTGGCGCCGGCACTGGCGAGCAGGACAGAGGTGACGGCGATGACACAGGTGCGCATGGCAAGCATGGATTTCCCTCCCGAACGGCTGGCATCACACTGAAGTGGTGTGCTCACGAATAACCTAGGGGGATTCAAGGACCGGGAAAAGACCCCGAAAGAAAGACATCAAATCCCATCTAATGCTCTGGCCTCGGATTCCCTGGAATCCTCGGGACCGCGATACTGAGTCCGGCCCGCCGGCGGTGCGCACGAGGACGGTGTGCCCCGTTCACCCTCCTCCCGGCGCGACGAGCCCGGTCTCGTACGCCAGGACCACCGCCTGCGCACGGTCACGGAGGTGCAACTTGGCGAAGATCCGGGCCACATGGGTCTTCACCGTCGACTCGCTCAGCGTCAGCTCGGCCGCCAGCTCGGTGTTGGACAGCCCGCGCCCGAGCAGCGTGAGCACCTCCACCTCGCGCGGCGTCAGCGGGGCCAGGTCGCGGTGAAGCGCCGGGGCGTCGACTGCGGCGGACGGCCGCGGGGTGCCGGCCGCGAACCGTTCGACCAGGCGGCGCGTGATCGACGGCGCGAGCAGTGCGTCCCCGGTGTCCACCAGCCGTACGGCGGCAGCGAGATGGGCGGACGTGACGTCCTTGAGCAGGAAGCCGCTCGCACCGGCGGCGAGGGCCGCGTACACATAGTGGTCCAGATCGAAGGTGGTCAGCATGATCACCCGGCACTGCGGGACCCGTTCGAGGATCCGGCGGGCGGCCTCCAGGCCGTCCATGGTGGGCATCCGGATGTCCAGCAGTGCAACGTCGGGCCGGTGCGCGACCACCGCCGCGACCGCCTCGGCGCCGTCGGCGGCCTCGGCGACGACGTCGATGCCGCGCGCGGCGAGGATCATCCGGAAGCCGGTGCGCACCAGCTCCTGGTCGTCCGCGATCACCACCCTGGGGCGGCGCTCCACATCGCCGTGCTCCACGTCGTCTTCGGGAACCGACCCTGTCACGGCCGGTCCAGCGGGATGCGCGCGCGGACCCGGAAGCCGCCGCCGAGCCGGCGCCGGGCGTCGAGGTCGCCGCCGTACACCGCGACCCGCTCGCGCAGGCCGACCAGCCCGCGCCCGGCCCCGTCGGCCGGCTGCCGTTCGGCCGGCGTGTCGCCGGCGAGCACGCTCGGTCCGCTGTTCAGCACCTCAACCCGCAGGTAGTGGTCCGCGTACCGCACCGTCACCTCCGCCTTCACCCCGTCCCCGTGCTTGAGCGCGTTGGTCAGCGCCTCCTGGATGATCCGGTACGCCGTCACGTCGATGCCGCCGGGCAGCGGCCTCGGCTCGCCGGAGATCCGCACCTCCACCGGCAGGCCGGCGAAAGCGAACCGGTCGATCAGCGGGCTGAGCCGGGCCAGACTCGGCTGCGGCGCGAACTCGGCCTCGGCCGGGTCGTCGCGGCCGTCCTGTGCGGGGGCCAGCAGGCCCAGCAGGTGCCGCAGTTCGGTCATCGTGCTCCGGCCCGCGGCCTCGACGGCTGCCATCGCGGCGGCCGCCTCCTCCGGCATGGTGGTGAGCACCTCGCGCGCCGCCGAGGACTGCACCACCATCAGGCTCACGTTGTGGCTGACGATGTCGTGCAGCTCGGCCGCGATCCTGGCCCGCTCGGCGTCGACGGCCGTGCGGGCCGCGCTCTCCCGCTCCCGCTCCAGCAGCCAGCCGCGCTCGCCGATCGCCGCCCGGTGCGCCCGTCGCGCCCGGGCCCGTGCAACCCCCAGCCAGCCGGCCGCGGCCGCCGCCACCAGGGCGGCGACCCAGCCCGTCTCAGTTCCCCACACCCCGCCAGCTTGCCAGTTCAGGTCTTGATCCACATCATCCGGGGGTGCCGCCCGGGTACATCCCCGGTACTACGGCCCCGGAAGATTACATCCGGGGTGGGACGCCCGGCTGGGGCCGCTGCTCCTACCGTCGGTGCCATGAGCAATGATCACGACGGGACCACCCGGCAGGACGGCGCGCAGGTCGTCGTCGAGCTGTCCGGGGTCCACAAGGAATTCGGCGACGCCAAGGCCCTGGACGGCGTCGACCTGCGGATCCGGGCGGGCGAGGCGGTCGCCGTGATGGGCCCCTCGGGGTGCGGCAAGTCGACCCTGCTGAACATGGTCGCCGGGCTCGACCGGCCGACCACGGGCACCGTCCGGGTGCACGGGCACGACCTCGGGCAGCTGAACGAGACCGGGCTGGCGCTGTTCCGGCGCCGCCACATCGGCATGATCTTCCAGTTCTTCAACCTGATCGACGACCTCCCGGCCCTCGACAACGTCGCCCTGGCCGCCCAGCTGACCGGCACCACGGCCCGCCAGGCACGCCGTCGGGCACTTGAGCTGCTGGACGAACTCGGCGTCGCGCACCGCAAGGACGTCTACCCGGCCACGCTCAGCGGCGGCGAGCGCCAGCGGGTCGCGGTGGCCCGCGCCCTGATGAACCGCCCGGCCCTGCTGCTCGCGGACGAGCCCACCGGCGCGCTGGACAGCCGCTCGGGCGAGCAGGTGATGGACCTGCTGATCGACCTCAACCAGATCGGGCAGACCCTGCTGATCGTCACCCACGACCCCAACCTGGCCACCCGCTGCGCCAGCCGGCTGGTCGAGGTCGCGGACGGCAAGGTGGCGCGCGAGCGGATGCTGGAGCCGCAGTCGTGAATGGTGGTGCGGTGTGGCGGGCCTCGCGCGCAGCCGTGAAGCGCCGCCGGGTGCAGACCTTCGTGATCGGCCTGGTGGTGTTCTGCTCCACCACGACCGTGCTGCTCGCCCTGGCAGTGATCAGCGCCGCCCGGGCCCCCTTCGACGACGCCTTCGGAATCCAGCACGGCGCGCATGTCGTGGCCGCCTTCGACCCGGCAAAGGCCTCGCCGGAGCAGTTGGCCGCCACCGCCCACCGGCCGGGCGTCGAGGCGGCGGCCGGACCGTTCGACCAGGCCATAGTGGAGATCCCCACCCAGTTCGCCGGGCGCCCGCCGGGCCCGCTGACCCTGGTCGGCCGGGCCGACCCGGCCGGCCCGGTGGACCGGATGGAGCTGCTGGCCGGCCGCTGGGCGACCGCGCCCGGCGAGGTGGTCATCCAGCAGCCGTTCCGGGGCTGGAACGATGCGCTTCTCGACAAACCGGTCACCACCAGCACCGGGGTGAAGCTCACCGTCGTCGGCTTCGCGTCCAGCATGAGCCAGTCCGCCGGCGGCTGGGTCACCCCCGAGCAGGCGGCCGCCCTGCACCCCACCGGCCGTCAGATGCTCTACCGCTTCTCCGACGTCGGTACCGAGCCGAAGCTCACCGCCGCCCTCGGCACGGCCACCGAGGGCATGCCCACGGACGCGCTCGCCAGCGCGCAGTCGTACCTGGTGCTCAAGCACGCCTTCTCCGCCGGCGCCGACGCGTACCTGCCCTTGATGACGGTCTTCGGCGTACTCGGCCTGGTCGTCGCCGTGTTGATCGTCGGCAACGTGGTGAGCGGCGCGGTGGTCTCCGGCTACCGGCACATCGGCGTGCTGAAGTCGATCGGCTTCACCCCGCGCCAGGTGGTCGTGGTCTACCTGACCATGGTCTCTGTGCCCGCGATCGTCGGTACCGCCCTCGGTACGGCGGCCGGCTGGGCGGCGTCCCACCCGATCCTCCAGACCGCCTTCAGTGGGATCGTGACCGGCACCGCCGTGATCGAGCCGGCCGGCTGGCTGCCCGCCGCCACCCTGCTCGGCGTGCCGCTGCTGGTTGCCGTCGCCGCGCTCGTCCCGGCTTCGCGCGCCCACCGGCTCCCCGCCGCCCAGGCCATCTCGGCCGGCAGCGCGCCGCGCACCGGCCGCGGGCTGAAGGTCCAGCGCTGGCTGAGCGGCACCCGGCTGCCACGCGCCGTCAGCCTCGGCCTCGGCCAGCCTTTCGCCCACCCGGCCCGTACCGCGCTGACCATGTCGGCGATCGTGCTGGGCGTCGTCACCGTGACGGTGACGACCGGGGTGAGCAGCACCCTGGGCAAGGCCATGACCCATGCTGACGAACGCCACACCCACGTCGACGTGCAGACCGTCAACTTCACGGACAACGAGATCGAGCCCCGGCTGACCCCGGCCCAGACCGAGGCGATGCTGCGCACCGCCCCCGGCGCCGAGCGGGTCTCCAGCCGCGGGCTGGTCCGGGTCGGCCTGGTCGGCTACACCCAGTGGGCATTCGTCAACTTC
Source organism: Kitasatospora sp. NPDC050543 (assembly GCF_044457565.1). Taxonomy (NCBI): domain Bacteria; kingdom Bacillati; phylum Actinomycetota; class Actinomycetes; order Kitasatosporales; family Streptomycetaceae; genus Kitasatospora; species Kitasatospora sp. NPDC050543. Next base: position 11,125 of record NZ_JBITGZ010000051.1, read on the forward strand.
TACGGCGGCGACGACATTGCCTCGACGGGCCGTCTCCAGGTGGTGAAGGGCCGCGCCGCGACCGGGCCCGGCGAGGTGGAGGCCGGGCCGGCCTTCCTCGACCAGCACGGGCTGGGGCTCGGTGACCGGCTCACCCTGCACTTGGAGGGCCGCCAGGTGACGGTCACGATCGTCGGCGAGGAGCTTCAGGGCAACCCCCGGGCGTTCACGTCCAACGACGCCACCAGGGCCCTGCTCACCCCGGACCCGCACGTGGCCGAGTACGACGTGAAGCTCGCCGTGGGCGCCGACGCGAAGGCGTACCTGAAGGCCGTGACGGACGCCGACCCGAGCCTCTCCCCCTCCGTGGTCACGACCCACACGGATGGGGCGATCGTCGCCATCAGGACCTTCACCACGATCTTCACCGTCCTGCTGTCAGTGGTCGCCGCGCTCGGCGTCTTCAACACCCTGCTGCTCAACATCCGCGAACGCCGCCGCGACCTCGGCATGTTGAAGTCGATCGGGATGACGCCGAGGCAGGTCGTCGCCATGACGGTGACCTCGGTGGCCTGGCAGGGCGCGGTCAGCGGGATCATCGGCATCCCGGTCGGGATCGCGGCGCACCGGCTGATCGTCGAGCACGTGAGAATCATGGACTTCCCGGAGGGGATGATCGACGTCTGGGGTGCCCCGCTGCTGACCGGCCTCGCGCTGGCCGGCGTGGCGATCGCCGTCCTCGGCGCACTCGTCCCGGCCCGCTCGGCGGCCCGGCTGCCGATCGCCGAGGTGCTGCGCAACGAGTGACGCGGGTACGGTCGGGCCGGGCGATTTCGCACGCCGCGCGGGGCCGGACACGACACGGTCCGGCCCTGGCGGCTCGCTCACCGGATGTCGCTGATCCGCTGCCGGTGCGCGATCTCCTTGCGGCGTGGGGGTGGTCAGCGGGCGCTGCCGAGGTTGCGGTCGGCGTCGGACCCCTTGAGCATCAGGGTGGTCTCCTCGATGCGCTGGAAGCGGCCGTCGGGGACGAGGTCGGCGAACACGTAGACCTCCATGCTCACGGTCGAGCCGTCCTTCTTCGTGATGTGGCAGGTGTGCCGGTCGGCGTACTTGCTGCCGTCGTAGAGCTCTTCGTGGACCTCGATCTCGCCACCGGCGACGAGCGTGCGCAGGTGGGCGATGTGGTCGAGGAACTCGGCGCGGTCGGCCCACTCGCCGTCGGTGCGCTGGCGGTAGTCGGGGGTGAAGTGGCGGTCGGCGGCCTCCTCCAGGGTGATGTCCTCGTTGAGGAGCAGGTCGGTGATGGCGGCCTTGATGCCGGTGCGGGTCATGAGAGGTCCTTCGGGCGGATTCGGATGAGAGGGGTTCGCGGCGGTGCCTGATGGGCCGGGACCTCAGGCGCTGGTGTTGGTGTTGGTGAGGGTGTTGTCGAGCCAGTCGTAGATGCGGGCGAGGGAGAGGCGCATGGCGCCGGGGTGGCAATGGGCGCCGGCGCCTTCCTCGGCGGTGAACACCATGAGGGTTCTCGGGCAGGTGAGGTGGTCGTAGAGCTGTTCGGGCTGGCCCTTGAAGAATTCGTCCTCGGCGGCGTCGCAGACGAGGGTGGGGCACTGGATCTGCTCGGCGATGCCGTTGTCGAGGGTGTAGTCGAGGTAGGAGGCACTGAATGCCCGGGGGGTGTCGACGCCCATGACGTACATGCCGTGGTTGATCGCCCAGCGTGCGGTGGCGTCCTGGGCGAGGAGCTGTTCGAATGCGGCGTCGAGTTCGGGGGCGGTGTCGGCACGCAGGAGTCGTTCGGCTTCCTTGCGGTCGCCGGGGATGTTGCGGACGGATATCTGGCCGAGGTCGTAGACGCCGTCGACCGCGATCAGCGCGGCCAGGCGGTGCTCGAAGGCGGCTGCCCGCGGCGCGAGGATGCCGCCCATGCTGGAACCGAGCAGCGCGATACGGCTGTTGTCGACTTCCGGGATGGTCTCGGCGAAGTCGATCACAGGGGTGATGACGTTCTCCCAGTCGGGGCGGAAGACCATGCCCTGGTGGTGGCGGGGTCCGGGCTGTCCGGGGCCGTCGAAGGTCAGGACGGTGTAGCCGCGCTCCACGGCGGCCAGTGCGCCGCTGAAGTGGAGTTCCTCGGCGGTGCCGTCGAAACCGGAGTGCATGATCAGGGTCGGCCGCGGTACGCCGGTGGTGTCGGCGCGGTAGAGGTAGCCCGGCAGCGTAGTGCCCTCGTAGGGAATACGGACCGGCTCGATGCGTGGCGTGTAGAGGGCGGCGGCGGTTCGGAAGCAGGCGACGCTGCGGTCGTAGGCGTGGTCGTGGCGGGGGTCGCAGGGGTGGCCGTGCAGGAAGAATTCCGCCGAGCGGTAGTAGTTCGACGCCCGCAGGAACCCGTCCCGGGCACTGACCCTGTGGCCGGCCTCCAGCGCCTGCTGGGCCTCGCCGGACACGCGGTCCGCGGTGGCGATCCACTCGGCGTGCCAGCTGTCGTAGTCGCCCTCGACGATGCACTCGCTGGTGGCGACGACCTCGCCGAAGTCGGCGCCGCCGTAGGCGATGTGGCTCATCGAGCGCAGGGTCTCGTACCAGAACTGGGGGTTGTTCGGGAACAGCAGCCGCTTCATCGCACACTCTCCTCAGGCGTTAAGCACGGATCTGTGCTTGCGACAGAACTGTAGACCCATCGAGCGCCGCGAAGCAAACATCTGTGCTTAGGATGTGGGGGTGACTCCGAAACAACCGACCGCACGCATCCGCAAGAGCCCCGAGCAGGTCCGCTCGGCCGTCCATCAGGCGGTCATCGACCTGCTGTCCGCCCCCGGGGGCGCGGAGCTCACCATCCCCGCGATCGCACAGCACGCCGGGGTGAACCACACCAGCATCTACCGGCGTTGGGGCAGCCGTGAGGCGCTCCTGGCCGACGTGGTCACCACCCGCCTCGAACGGGACTGGCCACTTAGCGACACCGGCACCCTGCGCGGGGACCTCATCGCCTGGGCGCAAGCGGGGGTGGCGAGCATCCGCACGCCCGAAGGCCGCCTGCTCGTACGAGCCGTCGCCCTGTCCATGCCGAGCAGCGCCGACGCGCAGGCGGAACGCGCACAGCACTTCCAGCGCAGGCTCCACTCAATCGAGCGCATCCGCGAGCGGGCAGCTGCCCGCGGCGAGAACCCCCCGCCCCTGGAGCAGATCCTCGATCAGCTCATCGCGCCGCTCTACCTACGGGCGATCTTCGGTATCGATCCGCCGGCCTCCGGCTACCCGGAACTACTCGTGGAAAGGCTGCTCGGCAACACGGGTGCGCCGGGCATGGCTTAAGCGTGGCGCAGCTGAACTTCCGACGCCCGGGCGCCCCACGGCCCAAAGGTGTTGCGGAAGGCCGCAGGCAGGGCGTGTCCCGGCCCGGGTGGGGTGTTGACGGCTGATCGCGTGTGAGTGGCGACGTCACCGGACTGCGTGCTGATCGGTTCGGCCGGCTGCCGAAGGCGGTCGGGCAACGGGGCGCCGAGGGCTGCGGATAGGGCGGCCAGGGCAAGGACGGGCGCGGAGCCGTACAGCGAGACGCGGGATGTGGAGAGCACCTGGGCGGTGGTGGCGTAGCTGTTCCAGTTCCGCATCGCCACCGCCGAGCAGCTGCGCCGGCTGCACGCACCGGACAGCAGCATCGAGGTGAACGAAGGCCCGGGCACCGACCTCTGGTGGCCGATCGCCGACCTGGACGACGGCCCCGGGCCCCATGGGACTGACCAAAACCAGGACCAGGCCCTGACCAGCACCGGGCCGGGCCGGGCCGTAGGAGCGCCCTGCGTCATCACAGGGTTGATCACTTCGTTCTGCCCGCGCAGAACGGAGTGCAAGGGTGGGGCCGGGCGTCAATACGCCCCGCCCCGCCCGGTCACGCGACCAGGCGCAGCCAGGCCGCCGCGAGTGCGGCGTGACCGGCCGCCGTCGGGTGTACGCCGTCCGCGGCCCAGTGCTCCGGTCCGGTCGTCGCGGCGAGTTCGGCGAACATGCCGTCGGCGGCGAGCAGGTGAGCGCCGTACCTGCGGGCGAGCCTGCGTACGGCCTGGATCTTCGGGTCCAGGTCGGTGCGCCACTCGTCGCGTTCCGCCTCTCCGATGAGCGAGGCGCCGGCCTCGATGACGCCGTGGATCGGCAGGAGGAACGGCTCGATGAGGATCAGCTCCGTGCCCGCCTCCGCGAGGGGCGCGAGAAGACGGTCGTAGCCCGCCTCGAACCGCTCCGCGGGTATCACGTACCCCTTCGGGTCGAGTGTGTGCCAGCCCATATCGTTGACCCCGACGAGGATCGACACCACGTCCGGGCGCGCGTCGAGCACGTCCGTCTGCCAACGGGCTTCCAGATCCATCACCTTGTCGCCCCCGTTCGCGGTGTTCAGCCAGGTCACCGGCCGGTCCGGGTGCCGGTGTCCCCACTCGCCCGCGACGCGCAGCGGGTAGCCGTACCCGAGGCCGTCCTCGCTCTCCCGCCGTCGGCAGTCGGTGATCGAGTCGCCGGTGAACATCATGGTGCTTCCCGGTCGGATGATGATCGTCATGTGCGCTCCTTGGACTCCGGCGAGGAGTGGTGGGTCGGGACCTCTCGAAGGTGCCATGCCCTGCCGTCACCGGACCGACAGCCGTCGGCATTCCGCCGTCACCCGGCTGACAGTCCCCCGACATGCCGCTCGCACGACGGCTCCGCCTTGCGAGCACCCCTCGCCGGAGCGCCGATCAGCCAGGGTAAGGCTTTGCGGCACGGGCGGGCCCCCGGCGCGGCGGCAGGGGGCCGGCGGGGCAGCCGGGTTCCTGCCCACCCCCAGACAGCTCCTCCTCCGGGCGTGAACCCGCCCAGCTGGTCCTGGGGCACTTCCGGAGAGGGCAGAGCCTCTCGCGGAGCCGGCGGGGCGCTGGCGGCGGATCAGGCAGAGGCGGCCGTGGTGGACGAGGACCGCGCAGACTCGGACGCGAGCCGGTCCGGTGCTCACCCCGTCGGCGGTCACGGACGACCCCAGGTCCTGCACGCGGGTTCGTGCCAGGTGGTGCGGACGACCATCCCGCCCGGCGAGATGTGCTCGCTGGACCAGGTCCGACAGCACCCGCTACCCGGCCGGGCCGGGGCCGACGGCCTCGCAGCGCGGACCGGAGCAGCGGGCGCGGGCATGGTGGGCGTGGCCGGGCGGCGACGACGGCGGCGCCCAGACGTCATGCCGAAGGCTCTGCCCGCCCGACCGCCGGGCCGAACCCCGCCACCCCCGAACAGGCCAGCCCCGGCCCGTTCCAACCGGCCGCTGACCTGCACCGACACCCAAAGCTCGCCGGTTCGGGCCAGGGACGGGCCGGGCCGCCGTGGCCAACTCGTTCTCGTCCGGCGCGGCCAGCACGGCGCTGGAGAGCGTGGTGGCGGCTGAGGCATTCTGCGCGGTCGTACGCAGCCGCGAGGTACCTGGAGGGCGGCGGCGTGGTCATGTGGACCCGGCAGGACGAACTCCGTCTCCGGCAGCCACCCGAGGCGCTCCCTCCCGCAGGCGGCGCCTCGGTGCGCGGTTCCCGCCCACCCGCGCGGCCCGCATCAGCCGGACGCCCAAGCGGACGACAGAGTCGTGCCGGGCAGGCGTCAGCTACCGGCCTTGCTGGTGGCGTGCAGGGAGTCCAGGAGAGCGACGCGCTGTCCGGTCAGCTTCCCGCAGCGCGGGACCCGGCCCGCCCTCGCGGCCACGCCCCGGGCGGGAGCGCCGGGTCCTCGCACTGCGGCTCTGCTACTTCAGAGCCGCGAGACCCTTCTGCAGGTCTGCGGGGTTCATCACCGGCTGGATTTCGATCTTCGCGCCGAGTTCCTGGAAGAGCGGCTCCGCGATGGTGGGCAGCTGTGAGCTGTCCTGCAGGTCGAAGACGAAGGTGCAGGACCTCCCACCCTCGCTGGGGCCGAAGTAGGCCGCCTCGGGCTTGAGCCGCTCGATCATCGATTCCATGATCTTCGGCAGTGTGCCGTCCTTGATCGCCTCATTCGAGACCTGGGTGTCAAGGTGGGCTCTCAGCATGACTCTCATTTGCACTCACTCCTTCTGCGCAGCACAGTCGACGCGGTGCCGACCGTGGTCTCTGGCACCCGGTGACGCCCGCTCAGCGTCTCCTCCCCGTGACCCGGCCAGCAACATCTCGTCGCCCGTCCGTGCTTCGTACGCACGCCGCAAGCCATGGCCACACCGGTCGACCGGGTTCTGCTGAGCTCTCCGACGCGGGGGCGGATGCCGGGCCAGTACGCGACGTGCACCGCCCGGGCCCGGGGGCCCACGGCGCCTGGGTCACGCCACCGGGTGCAGGCCCAGCCGTCCGGAAGGGGGCGTACACACTCCAGAGGCCGAAGCGCGTTCTCCGGCTGCTCTGGCACCTCGGCCTCGCGGCGGCGGGCCATCAGCTCGCGCCAGCGCTGCGCTCGGGAGCTTTGGCGGCGCGTCATTCATGTCGAAGGCGATCGCACTCGAACGGGATCACCGTGACTTCGCGCGGGCATGCGCCCAGCGCGGTCCAGCGCGGCCATCTTCGACCTCAGCCACGCCAGGGCTGCGATGGCTGCGGCCCTACGTTCCAGCGTGCCCCGTATGCTCACGGAACCCAGCGCCCACGCCCGCTCGATCAACGCCGGCAGAGGAAGCGGAGCGTCTTCAGCGGGAGCGGGATCGCTCCACGCCTGCTTGGCGCACCAGCGCCTGCACGTCCTCCTCCGGTCTGTCCCATCGACGGAACAGGCCCCCCGTCCTGGTGATCGGTCGCATCCAGCTCACTTGCGACCTGCCCGGGCAGAAGCCCCGGGAGAGCGGGATACCCCGGCGTCCAGGTCCTTGGCCAGGGCGTCGCGCAGCGCGTACAACACCGGCACGTCCGCGCGGACTGCCAGGAGAGCCAGTTGCTCGCGGATCTGCTCGTCATCGCCCGCGCGTACCGCCTGGACGATCGCGCTGATGGCCCCATCGGCCCCGTGGGGCCCGGCCGGGTGGGAGTCGGGTCTGTCTGCCATACGGGTGCCAACGAGCGAACCCGCCAGTAGATTCGATGCTCGCACAAGATCATTAACGCCCGCCCCGTGGGACTCCCGGGGCGGGCGGGATGCTGCTGGTCCCTCACAACGAAGAAGGCATGGAGGCTGGCGTGCTGCCCTCGACTACCAGGCGAGCCTCAAGGCCGTCGCGGGGATCGAAGGAGCGGTCAAGGCGGGGGACGTGGCACTGGCACTCGGCAAGGGAGTGCAGCCGGCGCCGGTTGAACCAGTGCGCGGCCAGCTGCGGTGCCTGGCGGATCGAGGCCGGCTGCAACGGACCCCGGCGGGTCGCCACTCCCTTGCGCTGATGTCGTACGCCGCCGCGCCAAGCGGCCGAGTCCATCGGTAACTCATGGACACCCGGCGGGAGTTGTGGATTCCATGTAAAGAACACCGGCCCCGCCGAGGGCCCTGGAGGACTTGTCCACCAGGGCCGCCCGTCACTGTCGAGCGCCACCGCGGACCTCCACCGTGCACCGCTGGCTGCTGGAAGTGATCGGTCTCCTCACCGCCCGCGCACCGCGAACTCCTGGAGCAGCTCCAGCAGCGCACCCGAGAGGGTGACGTCGTGGTGCTGCTGGACGGCATGCCAGTGCGGACAGGCCGCCACACCGGGGACGAGAACCGGCCCAACTACAGCGGAAAGCATAAGGACCACGGCCCGCTGTTCCTCCCGCTGACCGATGATCAGGGCAATCTCGTCTGGATCTCGGCAGCGAAGCCGCAGCGCTCCAGCGAGATCACCAGATCGTACAGAGAATGGTGCTCCTCAAGTTCTTGAGCACATCGACTTTCTGACACCTTTCATGGGCATGATCCGGTGCCGATCCGGCCGCACGCCGCCGCTTACCGATCTTGCTCATCAATCGGTCGATTCACCAACATCACGGTGCGGTGCAGGCGGTGGCTGCCGTCCCGCGTAGCGAACTTCGGGTGGGGTGAGTCACCCGAACCGGGCCTCGATAAAGAGATGGTCGGAGAATCAGATATATGACGCAAATGTTAAAAGCCTTCGCCGGAAGGGTAATTCGCACTATGTGTAGATCGCCGGTCCGATCCCGGCCGGCCGTCTGCCCGCTGCCGGCCCATGCGGTGGAGCAGGCCATCTCCGCATGTGGGACAAGAGCGTCCCACCTACCTCAGGGAGCGTCATGTTCACCCTCGCACCGCTTTCGCTTCTGCCGGCTCAGGCACGCGGCTCCGGATTGAGAGCCGCGTTCGTGGCTGGGGCTGTCATCTCGGTGGGCGACACGCCCCAGGGAATCGCTGTCACGCCCGACGGTGCCCGTGCCTATGTGGCCGACCGTAGCTCGAACACAGTGAGTGTGATCGACACCGCCACCGACACCATCACCGACACCATCCCTACGAACGCCGGGCCGACGTTCGTGGCGTTCACCCCGGACGGAACGCGCGCTTACGTGACCTTCGCCGGTGCCGCTCTCGTCAGCGTCATCGACACCACGACCAACTCCGTCATCACAGACATCGTGGTCAGCGATCCCACGACCGTCGTGGCGATCACCCCTGACGGCACCCGCGCCTACGTGACCGCCGGCACCTCCACCGTGAATGTGATCGACACCGCCACCAACACCGTCACCGACACCATCACCGTGGGTGGCGCGCCAACCGGCGTGGTCATCACCCCGGACGGAACCCGCGCCTACGTGGCCAACCAGATCCCGGGCACAGTCAGTGTGATCGACACCGCCACGAACACCGTCACCGACACCATCAGCGTGGGCAGCTTCCCCATCCTGCTAGCCGTCACCCCGGACGGAACCCGCGTCTACGTCACGGTCGTCGGCAACTCCGCTCTCAGTGTGATCGACACGGCGACCAACACCGTCACGGCCTCGGTCGGTGTCAGCGCCCAGCCGCGTGTACCGGCGGTCAGCCCGGACGGCTCCCACGTGTACGTGCCGAACGCCGAACCGGACACAGTGAGCGTGATCGATACCGCCACCAACACTGTCGTGGAGAACATCGGCGTGGGAGACGGCCCCACCGACATCGCATTCCTTCCCGACGGAACCCGCGCGTATGTGACCAACACGCTCGCCGGAACCGTCGAGGTTCTGGCAACGACCGTGATCCCCGACCACGGATCCACCGGGGGCGGAACCCCCGTGACACTCACCGGCCACCACCTGGCCAACGCCACCGCCGTGCACTTCGGCGCCACCCAGGCCACCATCACCGCCAACACCGCGACCTCGATGACCGTCACCACCCCCGCCGGATCCGGCGCCGTTCCCGTGACGGTCACCACCGCCGGCGGCACCGGGACCCTGGGAACCTTCTACTACACGCCAACCCCCGCCCTCACGGGCATCAGCCCTGCCACGGGCCCTGTTGCGGGCAGTGACCAGGAGATCGTCATCACCGGCCGCAACCTCGCCGGGACCATCAATGTCTTCCTCGGCGCGACCCGAGCCGTCATCCAAACCGTCTCCGACACCCAGATCACCGTCCGGGCTGCCGGTGCCCCGGCGCCGGGCGGCGTCGCCGTCACCGTGATCACCCCCGGCGGGACCACCGACGGCCTTTCGTACACGTACCTCGACGCGTCCACCGTCACCAGCGTCAGCCCCAACACCGGGCCCACCACCGGTGGCACCGAAGTGACCATCACCGGCACCGGCCTGGCCGGCACCGACCAGGTCACCTTCGACGGAACCCCGGCGCCCTTCACGGTCATCTCCGACACCACCCTGACCGCCGCCACCCCGCCCAGCGGCACCGACGGCACCGTCGACGTCACCATCACAGGCCTCGGCGGCTCCCCTGCCGGCACCTTCACCTACGTCTCCGAACCCGACATCTGACCCCACCCGTCCGCACGGTCCCCGGCCGCCTCTCCACCGCCCGCAGTGCGGAGGCCGGGCACCGTGGCCGCCGTGAGGTCGAGGCGGGCGGCCACTCTTCCCCGCCCGCGCCCCGATCCGGTGCACCGTGGAGATCGGCAGCTCGACCAGCGTGTCGGTGATCTCCCACACCCGCTTGTGCAGTCACCCGCAGCGGTACCGGGTGCGACGTCGAGGAACAGGTCCGGCGGCAGCCGCCGAACTCCCGCACCGCCAGGAGCTTGTCGATCTCGGTGAGCATCGTCTCCGGGCTCACGTCGCCCGGCGCTTCCTTGATCTTCCCGAGCACCGGCGGTGCGTCCCCGCCCTGGGTGCCGCCATCGCCGGGTTCAGCATCGTCGTCCTGGTCGGTGCCGGCCGCCATCAGGGCCACCGGCCGGCCACCAGCCGCTCCATGCTCGCCGCGGTCAGCCGCGAGGAGATCTGTGCGGTCAGCGATTCCTCAGCCGCTCGCAGGGCGGCCGCGACGATCCGGTCGCACCGGCCCGGTGTGGGGCTCGACGCTCTCCGCGCGGCAACGTGCCGGCAGCTCCACCCGTACCTGCTCAGGCCTGCGTTCCATGCGCGCAACACTCACGGCGAAGCCCAGTGGCGTCGCACCGCGCTGGCCGGACACGAGCGCCTGCTGGTCCTTCAGCAGCGTCCAGTGCTAGACCAGTTCATCCAGGTCCAACGGAATACGGGCCACGATCGTCGATCGGGTCCGGGGCTTCACCCATCGCAGCCGTACGGCTCGGACACACCCTCACGAGTGACGCCCTCCCGAGATCACCACCCCTTGCGGCTGGTGACACGATTCGTACCGGCACCCCACGTGGCGCGGTTCGTGGAGTCCCCCTGGACGCAGCCCAGCGAAGGCGTGGACGGTGCAGGAGCGGGAAGGGTACCACGCGGCGTTCGTGGTCCTCAGGACCCCGGCCATGGGCAAGATCGCGACTTCGGGTGCGTCGGCTGCTGGTCCTTGAGCAGGGCAGGCCGGCGGGGCCCGGCGGGGCCTGATCAGTTCCGGGCCCGCTGCTGCGGGTAAGACCGCGATGCGGCAGCTGGGACGGACGGTGGAGCTGGCGGACCGGATGCCGGTGCCGTACGTCACCGTGCCGCCGTCCTCCGCCCGGTGCAGTAGTGCCACCGACCGGCGGGTTCGGGTGCCGGCGTGGGCGCCGACAGGTCGGCGGGAAGTCCGGTTGCCGGTGGCCCTGGCCCCGTGGCCGGACCGTGTGCTGGAGAGGATCACCCGAACGGGTTGCGTCGTCGTGCTGCCGGACGGTACGCGCACCTGCACCCACACCCGCACCCGTCCGGGATGAGAACCGGCGAGACTTTGGCGGGAGCGGGTGCAGGTGTAGCGGGGGCGAGTGTTCACCTCGCCTGCCCTGTCAGGGGGTTAGCTGTCCGATCTGGCTCACGTAGTTCTCGGTGAACCAGAGGTTGCCGTCGGATCCGGTGGTGATCTCCAGCGGGTTCGCGCCGGAGGTCGGGACCGACAGCTCGGAGATCGTCCCCGACGTGGTGATCCGGCCGATGTCGTTACCGTCCGTCTCGGTGAACCACAGGGCGTCGTCGGGCCCTGCGGTGATGCCCCACGGGAACGGGAAGATGGAATCGGTGAGGTCGTAGGCGGTGAACACACCCGCCGTGGTGACCCGTCCGATCTGAGCCGCGCCGGCGTCCGTGAACCACAGGGCGCCGTCCGACCCTGCGGTGATGCCGATGGCCAGCGAGTCCAACGAGGGAATCGCGTACTCGGTGACCGTACCGCCGGTGGTGATCCGCCCGATGCTTCCGGAGAGCACTTCGGTGAACCACAGGGCGCCGTCCGGCCCGGCGGTGATGCCCAGCGGGTAGGCGCCCGAGGTCGGGAGCGCGTACTCGGTGACCGTACCGCCGGTGGTGATCCGCCCGATCTTGTCGGCGCCCGGCTCCGCGAACCACAGGGCGCCGTCCGGCCCGACGGTGATGCCCCACGGGTAGGCGCCCGAGGTCGGGAGCGCGTACTCGGTGACCGTACCGCCGGTGGTGATCCGGCCGATGTTGTCAGCGTTCGACTCGGTGAACCACAGGGCGCCGTCCGGCCCGGCGACGATCTCGGCCGGCCCCGCGCCGCTGGTGGGCACCGAGTACTCGGTGAACGTCCCGGTCGTGGTGACGCGCCCCACCGCGTTCGCGGCGTTCTCGGTGAACCACAGGGCGTCGTCCGGCCCGGCGGTGATGCCGATCGGGGCCGAGTCGGCGGTGGGCGTCGCCAGTTCGTCGATGGTCGAGGTCAGGCGGGGCTGCGAGGCCTCCGGTCGGGCGTGCTTGCCGAGGCAGTGCACGAGCCCCGCCGGCCCCCGGTGCCGGAGGCAGGACTTCACCCACGGGCGCAGGGATCCGGCGTGGTGCGGGGAGTCACCGAAGGCGACGGTGCCGGGCGCGCCGAGCGCGGCCGTCAGGGCCAGGACGGCGATCGCACGATAGAGCCGCCTGAGGCGGCCAGGACAGTGAGACATGAGGCAGGCACCTTTCCGAAGGGACACGGCGGGAGCCGGAGCGTCGGCAGGACCCGCATCGCCGACGTCGGGCTTGTGGGAGAGGGGGGCGGCGCAGTTGCCCGATACCGCGACACGCGGCTCAGGCCGATATCGCATTTCGTGATCGCTGCACACATACAATCCCCACTGAGTCGACGTCAGAAACGGTGAGTGGAGGGAAATGTCGGACGTATGCCTTCGACACCCGGTGCGGTGCCTCTCATGTGACCGCAGTTCGTAAGTCCTTCTGGCCACCAAATGGCGCGCTTGCTTCCTGATCCGAACCGGGCGGGAGGGGCGTGCGGGTTCCGTTCGGCCGGACGAGGGAATAGCGTTTGGTTGCTGTGCGTGTGCGGATAATCATATGACTCGTCACTGGGACGGATTTGGACCTCTGCCGTTCCAGGCCTGGACGACGAAGGAGAGCCCATGCGTATTCGATACTCCGTGGCCGCCGGAGCCGCGATGGTTGTCGCCGTCGCGGGAGTGGCCAGCGCCGCACCCGGTGACACGACGGTCACGTTCTCTGTCTCGGGTGGTTCGTTGGCGATCTCCGTCCCGGGCCCGGCGGGCCTGGGCAGCGGGTCGCCCGGAAGCTCCGTCAGCGGACAGCTGGGCAGTGTCACGGCCACCGACACCCGGGCCCTGCTCGCGGCCGCCTGGACCGCATCCGTAACCTCCACCAGCTTCACGACCGGCGGCGCCACGTCCGCGGAGACGGTCCCGACCAGCGCGATCTCCTACTGGTCCGGGACCGCGAGCCCCACCCCCACCGGCGTGGGCACATTCACACCTGGTCAGGCGACATCGAGCCAGGCTCAGACCCTCGACAGCAGCCGCACCGCCTACAGCCTCTCTGCGGGCACCGGCAACAACACCGCGACCTGGAATCCCACGCTCGTCGTCGCGATCCCCGCCGGCGCGGTGAACGGTATCTACACCGGGACGGTGACACATTCGATCTCATAGCCTGGCCCGCCTGTTGTGCACAGCCGCAGCGGTGCTCGCACTGGCCTACGGTGCGGGCACCGCTGCTGCCGACACCCGGGCCGAGACACCGCCTTCCACCGCCGAGGGCAGCATCGGCCTCAAGCTGCTCGACGCACCCCGGGACCGTGAAGCCGACCCGCGCGCACACATGTACATCGTGGACCACCTCGCACCCGGCAGTGTCATCCACCGCCGGGTACAGGTGACGAACACCTCCGATGCCGGCCAGCGTGTCGACCTCTACGCTGGCTCCGCCGTGGTCAACGGCGGCACCTTCACCGTCGATGCCGATCGCACCTCGAACGAGCTAACGACCTGGGTCTCGGTGGACGACTGCATCTCGGACTCGGATGTGTCCAGTACGACGACGGACTGCGGCACACCGGAGAAGGAAGGGGCCACCCGGCCGTCCACGCCGCCGCCGGCCGCCGCCGTGCGTGACGTCCCGGCGCACAGCGCAGCGGTGGTCCGGGTAAGCGTCCGGGTACCACCGAAGGCATCCGCCGGCGAGCGGTACGCAGTCCTCTGGGCGCAGGTCGCGGGGCCCGCGGGCCCGACTGCGAACGTCCGCCTGGTCAACCGCGTGGGAGTGCGGATCTACCTCGATGTCGGTCCCGGAGGCGAGCCGCTGTCGGACTTCCAGATCAAGGAGCTGACCCCTGCGCGCGCCCCCGACGGCACCCCGAGGGTCGTGGCCAAGGTCCACAACACCGGCAGGCGTGCCCTCGACCTGACCGGATCCATGTCGATGACCGACGGGCCGGGATCCCTGAGCGCCGGTCCCTTCACGGCCAACCTCGGCACCACACTCGGCGTCGGTGAGACCGAACCTGTCACCATTCCCCTGGACAGGCAGCTTCCCAACGGCCCCTGGAAGGTCCGCCTCACACTGACCAGCGGTCTGGTCCAACGTACCGTCACGGCCACCATGACCTTCCCCGACGGCTCCCAGAGCGGTGCATCGGTCACACCGAGCGCCGCGGACTCCGCTTCGATGCCGCCGGTCATGACCGTGAGCATGTCAGCCATCATCCTCCTGGCCGCCCTCGGCTACGGGGTGGTCCGCCGCAGACGGGCGAGCTGAACCCGGCCCCGCCCGAATGAGTTCCTCCGCGGGCACCCACGAGATCAAGCGACGGAGTGGGTCACGGTCCCCGTGTAGGTGCCGGCCACTCCGGCGGCGGGGACGGTGATCACCACCGTGGGGCTCCAGGTCGTGGAGCTGTTCCCGTTGCCGGTGGAGGTGAACGCGGATCTCGAACTGCTGAGTGACTGTTTGGCGGAAGCGTCGCTCTGGCCCGGTGAGGCCGTCACGGTGCCGGTCATGTTGGTCGCGGGCCCGGACCAGTAGGAGGCGTTCGAGGTGGTGATCGTCTCGGCGGACGTGGCACCGCCGGTGGTGAAGTTCGTGGCGGACACCGTCGCCGTCCATGTGCTGGTGGCCAGTCCTCGCCCGTCCGAGACGGTCACCGAGCCGAGGGCCGCGCTGACGGTGCCGCCGGGTGCCGCGCTGCCGAGGCCCGCAGTGGTCGGCAGGCTGATCGACAGCGTGCCCGTGTTCGGAATGATGCTGAGCTGGGAGCTGTTGCTTCCACTCGTCTCGACGGTGTCCACGACCGCGCGGGTGAAGCTGGCCTTGCCTCCGGATGTGGCCACCAGCTTCCCCGAAGCGGTGTAGATCGCGCCGCCGCCGGTGATCCAGGAGCCGTTCCCCGAGACCGTGACCGCCGCGGTGTTGTTGCGGTCGGCGATGAACGTCAGACCGGCGAAGACTCCCGTGGTCGGTGCGCTGAGGCTGGACTTCCCTCCGGTCTGGTCGCTGAAGAACGCGCCGCTGACAGGCGCCGCACACGCCACCGGGTACGTCGGGCAGGCGAGGTAGATCGTCACCCCGGTGCCGTTCAGCTTCCCGCCGGAGATCGTCATGCCGGTGGTGACGACGTACGTGCCGGGATTGAGCGTGAGCATGCCGGCCAGGGACGAGATGCTGGCGTACACCCCCGGACTGATCGTCTGGTTCCCGGTGACATGGTTGATGACGGGATACGGCGTGGCCGGTGTCGTGGGACAGCCCGACGCGGCCGGGCACTGGGCCAGGGCGGCGTACGGGTCGGTGACGGCGGGCTGGTTCGTCGGGGCCGGGTTGTACGAGCCGCCGCCCGACGTGGCGAAGCCGGCCGGCGCCGCCGGGCCGCCGATGGTGCCGCCGGTCGCGGTGACCGAGGTGGTACCGCTGACGAGCGCCGCCTGACTGCTCGTCGAATTGACCAGAATGCTTCCGGTGACCTGGACGTTGCCGGGGTGGACGTACAGGGCGTTCGTGGCGCTCGGGTTGAGGACGCACAGGCTCGCCGTACACGCGGTCGCGGCCTGGGCGGTGCCGGACGGACCGGTCACGACCCAGGCCAGCGCGGAGGCGAGGGCGAGGACCACGGCGTAGACCGCGCACGGCAGGCGGCAGAGTCCACGGGCGCGGACCTGTCCCCTCGCCACCAGAGGGCCGCGACCGGGGACCCGGAGCGCGCCGGACCGGCCCACCCGCGCATCCGCCCGCCCCCGACTGCCACCGACACGCCGGCCGGCGCCCGCCCGGGCGATACCTGAGCGCCAAGAGGCGACTCCCGCCGCCACATCCACCATCCTCAGCATGACTCAAAACGTATCAAAGGCTCCATATCGGGTTCGTGTTCCCGTACGAAGTAACGCGCGTTCAGCGTGTCGGACCCCGCCGATAGATTCACCGCCGCCACGGACAGGCAGACAGACCCACATCGCCGATCCCACAGCCTCGGCAGCCCGCCCTCCGACGCGGGTGCACGAGCCGCAGCCGCCAGTCCGCCCCTGCTGGGGTTGGGCCGGGCCGCCACCCGGCCCACCGCGACTCACCTTCGATGACCCGAAAGGTGATCATTCCCCAAAGACCCCGAAGCCGTGTACTTCAGGGTCGGTATCCAAGCTGGAGCCTCAACTGTTGGCCAGGGTGCGGTCGAGGAGGGGGAGCAGGCGGTCCCAGTGACGCTGCAGTGCGGAGGGGTTGAAGGCATCGGTGTCGGACATGGTGAAGCCGTGGATGGTGCCGGGGTAGATCTCGGAGGTGTAGCCGACACCCGCGGCGTCCAGGGCCTGGTTGAGCTCGCCGAGGGCCTCGGATGTCATGTCGCCTTCGGCGTGGCCGAGGTGGACCTGGGCCGTGAGCTTGGAGAGGCTATCGGGCCCGTCCGCGGCCACGGGACCGTGGAATCCGGCGACGGCGGCCACCAGACCGGGGTGGGCCGCGGCGGTGCGCATCGCCAGGAGGCCCCCTATGCAGTAGCCGGTCACCGCGACCGGTCCGGCGCCGACTTCGGGCTGGGTGGTGAGGAACCTGAGGTAGGCGTCGGCGTCGCTCAGGACGCGTTCGGCGGTGTGCGCCTCGATCAAGGGCATCAGCTGGGCGAAGACCGCGGGCCGGACCTCCTCACCGATGTGCTCGGGAAGTTCGATCACCGGTGCCGGGCCGTGCCGGTAGAAGAGGTTGGGGACGAGCACGTAGTAGCCGTGCCCGGCCAGTTCGCGGGCCATCTCCCGCAGCACGGGCCGGATGCCGAAGCCGTCCGCGTACATCAGCACCCCTGGGTGCCGCTCGTCACCGTCGGGGAAGGCGGCGAAAGCGTCGGCCTGGCCGTCCGCGGTGGGAATGTGCAGCGTCTTGGTGGGCATGAGTTCTCCTGTCGTGGTTGACGTGTCGAGCTGTGGTCAACACGACAGGAGGCGGGGCCCGCGCAGCAGCGCCGGATCCTCGATCCAACAGCGGGCCAGCACCGGCCCGTACGGCGCTCAGAGGAGCGCCGGGTCACCAATTCGTGTGTGGCGCAATGCCGTCCCGGTAGTCATCACCGCACAACGTAGCCCACCCGACAGGATCGACGCCAGCCCTCCCCGGTCCACAGTGGCGCCGCCTGCACCACCTCGGTCAGCGCGCCCGGGTTCGGCCCGGACACCCAACCGCCGCTCTCCTCCTCGCGCACCGGGCGGGTCGGCGGGCGCAGCGTGGTCATCAGCTGCAGGCCGCTGGTGGCGCTGGAGCCGCGCGGGCTGATGACCCGTTGGGCGCGGACGCCGAGCACGCGGGCCGGGTCCGGCGCCGGCAGGCTCGCCGTGTCACCCCAGGCACCGGTGTCCAGTGCCCGCCAGGGCAGGACGGCGAGCCGCACGCGCTGGCGGCGGCCGTCCTTGACCGGCTTGTAGATCCGCGCCGACGGGCCGAAGCCGCGACGGGTGAGCTGCCACGTCGAGCGGGCCAGCGCCTTGAGCACCTCGTGGTCCTCCGGCAGCTGCTGCGTGCGGCGGGTCGTCGGGTCGTCGTCCAGCGTGAGGACTTCCGCAACCCACGCCGCAGCCAGGTGCCGACGGGAGTGGGAGGGCGGCGTTGCTCGGATGGCGTCAGCCCGGCCCAGCTCGCGCTGTTCGCTACGGCGTGCTTGTGAAGGAGCGGCGGTAGGAGCGGGGCGGCACTCCCCGGCGGCGCACGAACTGTTCGCGCAGTACGGCCGCGCTCCCGTACCCGACCCGGTGGGCGATCTCCTCGACCGGCAGGTCCGTGGTTTCCAGGAGCTCCTCGGCCCTGCTCAGTCGCAAGCTCCGCAGCCAGGCGTGCGGGGTGGTGCCGGTCGCGGCGGCGAAGCGGCGGGCGAAGGAGCGTTTGCTCATCACGGCGCGCTTGGCCAGTTCCGCGATGGGGAGCGGCTCGTGGAGGTGTTCGCGGGCCCAGGCGAGTACCTCGGAGAGGCGCTGGTCCTGGCAGTCCTCGGGGACGGTGGCGGCCAGGTACTGAGCCTGCCCGCCGTCGCGGTGGGAGGGTAGCACGATATCCCGGGCGACGGCGTTGGCCAGTGCGGCGCCGTGCTCCCGCCTCAGCAGGTGGAGACACAGGTCGAAGCCGGCGGCGGCTCCCGCGCCCGTGACGATGTTCCCCTCGTCGATGTAGAGCGCGTCGGGTTCGACGGTGACCTCAGGGTGGCGGTCGGCGAGCAGTTCGGCGAATCGCCAGTGCGTGGTTGCCCGCCGGGCGTCGAGCAGTCCGGCGGCGGCGAGTGCGAACGTGCCGACGCA
This sequence comes from Kitasatospora sp. NPDC050543, assembly GCF_044457565.1. Classification (NCBI taxonomy): domain Bacteria; kingdom Bacillati; phylum Actinomycetota; class Actinomycetes; order Kitasatosporales; family Streptomycetaceae; genus Kitasatospora; species Kitasatospora sp. NPDC050543. The sequence goes on from NZ_JBITGZ010000051.1 coordinate 29,606, forward strand.
GTGGGCCGCGACCACGGAACCGCGCGCGTGCGCGGCCCTCAGCGCGTCGAGTACGGCGGGGGCCGGTGGTGTGCGGAATCCGGCCCAGGGCAGGGCGATGAGCAGATCGGCGCCGGCGAGCCGGTCGAGTCCGTGCGCGATGGAGAGCGGTACGCCGCAGTCCGTGGGGACCGGCCCGGGCCGGTCAGTGCACAGGGCGAAGTCGAAGCCGGGCAGCGCCTCCCCGTGCGGGCCGAACACCTCCGTGACGATGCCGACGGCGAGCATGCCGACTCCGGGCGGGGCGTAGGCGGCGACGGTCACGAAAGGCGGCACGGGAGCAGTCTGGCACGTGTGGCGCGAATCCTGCGATAGATGGCAGTAGTGCCACTCGTGAGCGGCAGGCCTGCCCGGAAGGATTGAGGCCATGACAGACGCACCGCTCGGCCGCAGCGCCGTGTACACGATCCTGACCACCGGCTACACGGGCTCCACCGGCCCCGGAGTCGCCGCCACCGTCTCCTACGTATCCGACGCCGGGCGGCATGTGATCTTCGACCCGGGCATGGTGGCGAGCCGCGACCGTATCCTCGGCCCGCTCGCGGAGTTGGGGCTCGGCCCCGACGACATCACCGACGTGGTGCTCAGCCACCACCACCCGGACAACACGATGAACGTAGGCCTGTTCGGCCACGCCCGGGTGCACGACCACAAGGTGGAGTACCTGGGCGACCAGTGGAAGAACCGGGACGCGGAGGGCTACGAACTCACCCCGTCGCTACGGCTGATCCGCACCCCGGGACACAGCGCCGAGGACATCACACTGCTGGCGGGCACGGACTCGGGTGTGGTGGCGTTCGCCGGCGACCTGTGGTGGCACTCGGACGGCCCGGCGGACGACCCGGTGGCCCCGGACCGCGCGGTACTGCGCGCCTCCCGGCTCCGGGTGCTGGCCGCCGCGGACCTGATCGTGCCCGGCCACGGCGGCCCGTTCAAGGCTGACGACACCGCGCCGCGCTAGCTGTCCCTGCCGGCCGGCCGCACCTGCCAGCCCGCTGCATCGTCGGCATCGCAGGCCCACAGGTAACCGAGCAGGCCGTCATCATTGGCCACCGCGACGTACTCGACCGCCCTGTCCGTCCTGTACGTGTAGTTGACCGGGCCGCCCTCCGCGACCCGGAACTGCATGTCCTCGCTGAGCCGCTCGCTGGTCCAGCCGTACTCACTCTTACGTCGTTCGTCACTCATCACAGCACCTCACCATAGACATGCCTCGGTCGGGGTGAAGGAGGTCTTCGCTCGGGATGCCGCCGAGCTGACCGCGACGGACTCCTCGCCCGTGCTGCCCTGGCCCCGCCCCTGCACCGCCTCCAGGCCGTCGCCCTGATCGGAATCGTCCGCACCGACACGATGATCTTGCTGGCCGCCGCCTCCGGAGTGCGGGCGAGCGAGCTGATGGAACCGCGGATCGGCTGCCGCCTTCCACCCGAAGAGCCCGTCCCCGGGTTCACCCGCCACCGAATCGCCAGCGAGGTCGTCAAAGCCCCTTGGCGGGACCGACGACGCATGGGTCGTCATCGAGCCGCTCTATCGCGCCGTCGAACTCGCCGAACAGCTCCACGAGGACCCCGATCACCGAGCCCTGCTCTGGGCGCGGTACCGCGCCCGCCTGGCGGAGGTCCCGCTCGCCGCCAGACCTGGGACACTCTTCCGGCAGGTTCGGATTCCTGTGTACTGCTCCGGTCGGCAGGAGGCCTCCAACACGCCCTCCAACAGCTGGACTGCCCCGCCTGTGATGCCTGACAGGCCTTCGGCCCCCCATCCATAGGCACGTAGTCCATCCGTTGCCGCTTCAGCGGGGGCGGAGGCCCTCCGGCTGCCCCACAGTGACGAGCAGGTCACGCCCCTGACGCCAGACGCGCGTCGAGTCGCCAATCGCCACGGCCTGTGCGTCGGAAGGGACACCTTCCACTTTGACGCTCATCGACTTCTCGGAGCATCCCAGGCTCAGGTAGTCGAAGTATGGGGAGGTGGTACCCGAGGCCTGGGTATATGTTCCCGAGAGAACTGTCCCTGGGTAGCTTTGATGCTCGTCCGAGGACGGAGTTCCGCGGGCCGGTCGCTGTGCGCCGAATCCGGTGGGTCCGGTGGTCATCGGTTCGGCGAGCGAGGTCGAAAGTATGTACGCTTCGCAGCTGTTGCCCCTGAGCGTGAGGGCTATGTTCACCCCGGCTACCTCGACCAGTCCCAGGATCTTGGCCTGTCCCTTGGCGGGCGGGGCATCGACGCTGGCGTGGAGCAGGCTGGAGGCGGGCGCGCCTGTGACTTGGTCCAGCGCCCATGGGCCTGTTGCGTAGTTGTCGGTCGGTGTGGTGGATCCGGTTGCGGTGCACGCAGCCGTGAGTACGGCGGCCAGGGCGGCCGCCGCACTCACGAACCTCTTCGATCGGTGCATGTCTTGCGATGGCTCCTAATACTGCGACGGTGCTTACCGTGACGGCTGTTCAGGTCGGTCGTTGGTGCGATTCCCGAGAAGGTGCCGGCGATCGCCCGGCACTGCGTGAGCGTCAGGGTGATCGAGCCGGCGCCGGTGACCTGGTCGACGGTATCGATGCCGCAGATGTGCCCTCCGTAGACGACGTTGTTCGCCACCACGGTACCTCCGCTCTGGGGCGCCGAGGATCCGTTCGACTGCGCTGCTACGGGCTGTGACGGTCCACCACCCAGTTCCCGGGCGCGACGAACGCCGGCTTGGCCGAAGGCGCCGCCGCACCCGTGGGCGCGGCGGCCACTGCGCTCGGCGCAACCACGGCAGCTAACGCCCCGGCACCAAGGAGGGCGCCGATCGCCCGGCTTGCCACATTCCGCAGGAGCGCCGCGTTCTGGAGCAGGGGCCTCGGCCACTTCGAAGTCGGTCGGGAGGACGACGGAAGCATCCAGGCAGCCCACCCTCCTCCTCAGCACCAACAGCGACCCGCGGACCGGGAAGCTCCCACCCCACATCGACGTCAACGCCACCGACCGGGGCCAGGACGCCGAACTGGAGGGCTGCTCGCCCTCGGCGCCGGGCCCGCCGACGTCGGCCTGACCGGCACCGAGAGCTGGCGGGTCCTGGCGGGACCTCACTCGCCCCGAGGTCCTCAACGCGATCGAGGGACGCTGCGCCTCGAGCAGCGCGGCCACGATGTCGCCGTTCTTGGCCGTTGGTTGGTTGGCGGCCGGTGAGCCAGTCGCTGTCGCTGTGGCTACCGGAACGGGCCCGGCTCCCAGGCTTGCCCGTCGATCGGGTAGTAGTACAGCGGGCGGCCATTCACCGCGCTGGTGCGAAACGGCGTGCCGTGGCCGAGGTCGATGGGTAGCGTGCCCTGCCGGTTGCCGCTGGACCACTCCAGTTCCAGGTACCAGCTCACGTCGTAGGAGGTGGTCTCGGCGGTGACCTCGATGATCTCCGGGTCGTCCTCGCTCACCTTGACCGGCAGGCCGATGCTGCCCTCGGCCACGACCGGACGAGGGCGTGCCGCGTCCAGGTCCAGGGCATAGGACTGGGTGCCGACTCCGCCGCCGCAGCCCTCGCCCATGGAGTACGCGTTCCAGGCGAGTGGGGCCGCGATCCGGGTGATGCGGACGTTGAGGCCTGTCAGCACCACCGTGTCCCTGCCGGTGCCCTGCACGGTGATCTCGATCGACTGGTAGCGGCCGGCAACCGCACCGACCTGGGAGACCCACTCCGGCACGGCGGGCGGCCGGGGGACCTCGGACGGCGGGCGGTTCACCACATACCGATCGCACGGGGTGCTCCGGCCGGTAAGGCGGACCGAGGCGGTGAGCGGGGCGCCCGCTTCCGCCTCACCGGGCGGGCCCGACGCGCCTCCGCCGACGCCGGCGGAGGCGGAGGCGGAAGGCGCGGCGGAGGGCGGGGCGGACGACGGGCCGTGAACGCCCGGGGAGGTGGCAGACATCCCGGCGTCCGTGGCCCGGGAGGAAGCGGTGCCCGTCTTCAGGCTGGTGGTGACGGCCACCGTGGTGGCCAAGACGGCGGTGGCCGTCACCGCTGCGAGAACGCCACGGCGGCGGGGCGCCGCCACGAAGACGGGGTCCGGGTCGGCGCAGGTGACGGCGAGGCCCGGCCCGGTGTCACCGGAACCCCCCGTGTCCGGTGTCGCCTCCGTCCGCGAAGCCGTCGGCGGATCCGTCGGTTCGGGTGCGGGCGATGCCTTGTTCCCCCGCGACGCGTCAGCGACGACCCACAAGCGGTACAGCTCGATGAGTTCCTCCGGCGTCGCCTCGCACAGCCGCGCGAGGTTCTCCAGCGGTGCGAACTCCGCCGGCATCACATCGCCGTTGCAGTACCGGTGCAAGGTCGATGTGCTCAGGTGCAGGGCCTTCGCCAGCGCGCCATAACTCAGCCCTGACCTTCCCCTCGTAGCGTAGAGACCGTGACTGCAGGGGAAGTTGGGAGTCATGGCAGACAAGAGGCGGAAGTTCGACGCGGAGTTCCGTGAGG
>NZ_JBITGZ010000052.1:0-32357 GCF_044457565.1 Kitasatospora sp. NPDC050543
TCACCGGTGCTCGCACCGCGCGTCACCACCACCAGGCGGGAGTCCGCGAACTCCTCCGCCGCCAGCCACTCCTGCACCAGCGCCAGCGCCTCCCGGACGGCCGTCCGCACCGCCTCGGCCGACGGCTTGAGGGCACCGGTGCCGGTGCCGAGCGGGAGGTAGACGCTCGCCGGGGCCGGGGACGGGGACGTGGCCTGGGCCTGGCGGTCGGCTTCGAGGCGCGCCGCGAGGGCGGCAAGGCTCTGGGGCGTGTCGACGCCGTGGCCGGCGGCGAGCAGCGCGGCGGCGAGGCCGAGCCCGTCCGCGCCCACCACGGTGTGACGCTCGGCGGTGGCGTCCGCCGGGGCGGGCAGTGGCACCTCGGCCCACTCCACGCCGAAGAGCGCGTCGTGGTGGGCGGTCGAGCGGGCGCCACCGCCGCCCAGCTGCTCGGCGGAGACCGGCCGCAGCATCAACGTCTCCACCGACGAGACCGGCGCGCCGGTGGCGTCGACCGCCGTCAGCGACACCGACTCGGGGCCGGCAGGTGCGATGAGCACCCGGAGCATGGCGGCGCCGACCGCGTGCAGGGACACGCCGTTCCAGGAGAACGGCAGGCGGCCCTGGCCGGCGGCGCCGGAGCGGTCGCCGTCCGGCGGCGTGGCGAGCGCGGTCGCGTGCAGCGCCGCGTCGAGCAGGGCCGGGTGCAGGCCGAAGGAGGCGGCCGAGGCGGCCGCCTCCTCGGGCAGTGCCACCTCGGCGAACACCTCCTCGCCGCGCACCCAGGCGGCGGTCAGGCCGCGGAAGGCCGGGCCGTAGCCGAAGTCGGAGGCGGCGAGGGCGTCGTAGAAGCCGGTGAGGTCCACCGGCTCGGCGTCTGCGGGCGGCCAGGACGCGGCGGCGAAGTCGGCGGCGCGGGCGGGGGCCGTGCCGGTGGAGAGCAGGCCGTCGGCGTGCCGGATCCACGGCTCGTCGTCGTCCGCGTCCTCGGGACGGGAGTAGACGGACAGCGGGCGCGCACCCGACCCGTCCGCCTGGCCGACCCACAGCTGCACCTGCACGCCGCCGCGTTCGGGCAGCACGAGGGGCGCTTCGAGCGTCAGCTCTTCGAGGCGGTCGCAGCCGACGTGGTCGCCGGCCCGGATCGCGAGTTCGACGAAGGCCGTGCCGGGCAGCAGGATGCTCCCGGCCACGGCGTGGTCTGCCAGCCAGGGGTGGGTCCGGACGGAGAGCCGGCCGGAGAAGAAGAAGCCGTCGCTGTCGGCGAGCGCAACGGCCGCCCCCAGCAGCGGGTGGTCGGCGGAACCCAGACCGATCGCCCGCGCGTCGCCGACGACCGGCGCGGTGCGGTCGATCCAGTACGCCTCGCGCTGGAAGGGGTAGGTGGGCAGGTCGATGCGGCGGGCTTCGGTGCCGGCGAAGACGGCCTGCCAGTCGAGCTTGACGCCGCGCACGTGCAGCTGGGCCAGGGCGGTGGTGAAGCTGAGGGCCTCGGCGCGGTCCCGGCGCAGGGCCGGGGTCAGGACGGCCTCGGAGTCCTCCGTCAGGCACTGCTGAGCCATCGCCGTCAGGGTGCCGTCCGGGCCGAGCTCCAGGAAGGTCCGGACGCCCTCGGCCTCCAGTACCTGGACCGCGTCGGCGAAGCGCACCGCCTCCCGGACATGCCGCACCCAGTACCCGGGCTCAGTGAGTTCGGCGGACGCGAGCGCACCCGTCAGGGTCGAGACGACCGGGATCCGCGGCGCAGTGAACGTCAACCCCTCCGCGACCGCACGGAAGTCCGCCAGCATGCCGTCCATCAACGGCGAATGGAACGCGTGGCTCACCGTCAGCCGCTTGGTCTTACGGTCCTCCAGCTGCGCCACGACCGCCAGCACCGCGTCCTCGACGCCCGAGATCACCACCGACGTAGGCCCGTTGACCGCCGCGATGCCAACGTCCTTGGTCAGCAGCGGCAGCACCTCCGCCTCCGACGCCTGCACCGCCACCATCGCACCACCGCGCGGCAACGCCTGCATCAACCGCCCACGAGCCGCCACCAACTTCGCGGCGTCCGCCAACGAGAACACACCCGCCACATGCGCGGCAGCCAGCTCACCGATCGAATGCCCCGCCAGGAAGTCCGGCCGCACACCCCACGACTCCACCAGCCGGAACAGCGCCACCTCCAACGCGAACAACGCCGGCTGCGTGAAGCCCGTCTCACCGACCAGCTCCGCATCCGCGATCGCCTCGCGCAGCGGACGACCCAGCAACGGATCCAGCTCCGCGCAGACAGCGTCGAAGGCGGCAGCGAACGCCGGGTACGCCGCGTACAGCTCCTCGCCCATCGCGGCCCGCTGGCTGCCCTGGCCGGTGAACAGGAACGCCGTCCGCCCCGCCGTCCCCGACACCCCGGACACCGAAACCGACGCCGACGCCGAACCCGTACCCGCACCCGCACCCGCACCCGCACCCGGCCCACCCGCCGCCAGCGCCTCCAGCCCCGCCAGCACCTGCGCCCGGTCACCGCCCACCAGCGCGGCCCGGTGCTCGAACGCCGAGCGGGCCGTCGCCAGCGTGAACGCCACATCCGCCAGACCCAGCCCCGGCTCCGCCACCAGGCGCTGCGCCAACCGCCCCGCCTGACCCCGCAGCGCCTCCGCCGTCCGCCCGGACAGCACCACCGGCACCGGAACACCCGGCACGCCGGCGGCCACGGCCACGGGCTCCTCGGCCTCCACCGCCGGAGCCTGCTCCAGGACGGCGTGCGCGTTGGTACCGCTGAACCCGAAGGACGACACGCCCGCGCGGCGCGGCTCGCCCGTCTCGGGCCAAGCCGTGTCCTCGGCGAGCACGCGGACCGCGCCGGCGGCCCAGTCGACGTGCGGCGAGGGCTGGTCGGCGTGGAGGGTGCGGGGCAGCACACCGTGCTGCATCGCCATGACCATCTTGATGACGCCGGCCACGCCGGCCGCGGCCTGGGTGTGGGCGAGGTTGGACTTGATCGAGCCGAGCAGCAGCGGCCGGTCCTCGGGCCGGTCCTGGCCGTAGGTGGCGATCAGGGCCTGCGCCTCGATCGGGTCGCCGAGCCGCGTACCGGTGCCGTGCGCCTCCACCGCGTCGACCTGCTGGGCGGTCAGCCGGGCGTTCTCCAGCGCCTGCTTGATCACGCGCTGCTGCGACGGCCCGTTGGGCGCGGTGAGGCCGTTGGACGCGCCGTCCTGGTTGACGGCGGTGCCGCGCACGACCGCCAGCACCGGGTGCCCGTTGCGCCGGGCGTCCGAGAGCCGCTCCAGGAGCAGCATGCCGACGCCCTCGCCCCAGCCGGTGCCGTCCGCGTCGGCGGAGAACGCCTTGCAGCGCCCGTCCATGGCCAGGCCCCGCTGGCGGCTGAAGTCGACGAACGCCTCGGGGGTGGACATCACCGTCACACCGCCGGCCAGCGCCAGCGAGGACTCGCCGCTGCGCAGCGACTGCACGGCCAGGTGCAGGGCGACCAGCGAGGAGGAGCAGGCGGTGTCGATGGTGACGGCGGGGCCTTCGAGGGCCAGGGCGTAGGCGACCCGGCCGGAGGCGATGCTCGCGGAGCTGCCGGTGCCCAGGAACGCCTCGACGCCCTCCGGCACGGAGTGCAGGCGGGCGGCGTAGTTGTGGTAGATGACGCCGGCGAAGACGCCGGTCCGGCTGCCGCGCAGCGTGGCCGGGTCGATCCCGGCCCGCTCGAACGCCTCCCAGGAGGTTTCGAGCAGCAGGCGCTGCTGTGGGTCCATGGCCATCGCCTCGCGCGGCGAGATGCCGAAGAATCCGGGGTCGAACTCGGTGGCCCCGTGCAGGAAGCCGCCCTCGGCGACGTACGAGGTGCCGGGGTGCTCCGGGTCGGGATGGTAGATCGCGTCGAGGTCCCAGCCGCGGTTGGCGGGGAAGCCGTCGACGGCGTCCCGGCCCTCGCTGACGAGCTGCCACAGCTCCTCGGGGGATCCGACGTCCCCGGGGAAGCGGCAGCTCATGCCGATGATCGCGACCGGCTCGTGGTCGGCCGCCTCCACCTCCTGGAGTCGCTGGCGGGTTTGGGCCAGATCGGCCGTCACCCACTTGAGGTAGTCGCGAAGTGTCTCTTCATTCGCCATTAAATGCCCACCTCTTCAACGCATCCAGTCGGCTCACGTCATTTTGACGGATTCTCACCGGCGGGAAATTCGCAGCAACGGCCGATGGCCTGTGGAAATCCCCCGGGCGAAGTTGTCGGCAACTTCGGGCACCAGGAGCTATTGCCAGATCGCCTATTGCATTTCGCTATGCGAGATTATGGTTCGGCCCGAGTGCTCTCAACCCCTATCCGGCCCCTAGGAGGGGGTGTTCGGGGTACATCTCCGGGAGCGCCGCCAGGGCCCCGGAGCAGCACGGAAGGTGCCGGCTCCGGGGCCCTGGCGGCGGGTGTCGTCGCCTCCCGGCTCAGCTGCCGTCCTGGGAGCGGCCGAGCTGGTCGTTGATGAAGGCGAACAGCTCCTCGTCGGAGGCGGCGCGCAGCTGTTCGGTGTCGACGGCGGGGGCGGCCGGCTCCTCGACCGCCGCGAGTCGGCCCAGGATGGCCTGCAGCCGGGTGGAGAGGGCGGTCCTCAGCTCGTCACCGGGGGCGGGGGCGGCGGCGAACGCCGCCTCCAGCCGGTCGAGTTCGGCGAGCAGTGGCCTGGTGGAGGCGTCCGCCGCGGGGGCGGTCTCGGTGAACAGCAGCTCGGCGAGGGCGGCGGGCGTCGGGAAGTCGAACACCAACGTGGCGGAGAGCCGCAGGCCGGTGGCCGCGTTCATCCGGTTGCGCAGTTCGACGCCGGTGAGGGAGTCGAAGCCCAGCTCCTTGAACGCCCGTTCGGCCTCCACCGCCTCCGGTCCCGAGTGTCCGAGCACGGCCGCGACCTGGGTGCGGACCAGCTCCAGCAGGAGCGTACGGCGCTCGTCCTCGTCCAGCCCGGCCAGGCGCTGCTCCAGCGTCCGGCCCTGGTCGGCCGCCGAGGCGGCGGACGCGGCCCTGGTGGTGCGGCGCGCCGGTGTCCGCACCAGGCCGCGCAGCAGCGGCGGGACGGCGGCGGGGTCGGCGTGGGCGCGCAGCCCGGCGACGTCCAGGCCCATCGGGGCGAGGGCGGCGCGGCCGAGGGTGGCCGCGGTGTCGAGCAGCGCCAGGCCCTGGGCGGAGCCGAGCGGGGTGATGCCGCCGCGGGCCATCCGCTCCAGGTCGGCGGTGTCCAGGGTGCCGGTCATGCCGCTGCTCTCCGCCCACAGGCCCCAGGCCAGCGAGAGGCCGGCGAGGCCGGCGGAGCGGCGGTGCCTGGCCAGTGCGTCGAGGAAGGCGTTGGCGGCGGCGTAGTTGCCCTGGCCCGCGCCACCGAAGGTGCCGGCGACGGAGGAGAACAGGACGAACGCGGCGAGGTCGGCCGAGGCGGTGAGTTCGTGCAGGTTGAGTGCGGCGTCCACCTTGGGGCGCAGCACGGTGTCGAGCCGGTCGGGCGTGAGCGAGCCGACCACGCCGTCGTCGATGACGCCGGCGGTGTGCACGACCGCGGTGAGCGGGTGTGCGGCCGGGACGGCGGCCAGCAGGCCGGCCAGCGCCGTCCGGTCGGCGGCATCGCAGGCGGCGACGGTGACCTGGGCGCCGAGGGCGGTGAGCTCGGCGGTGAGCTCGGCCGCGCCGGGGGCGTCGGCGCCGCGCCGGCTGGTGAGCAGCAGACGCCTGGCGCCGTGTTCGGTCACCAGGTGCCGGGCGACGAGGGCGCCCAGGGTGCCGGTGGCGCCGGTGACCAGGACGGTGCCGTCCGGGTCGAGCGGCGGCGGCACGGTGACGACGACCTTGCCGATGTGCTTGGCCTGGCTGACGAAGCGGAACGCCTCGGGGGCGCGCCGGATGTCCCAGGTGGTGACGGGCAGGTGGTGGAGGGCGCCCTGCGCGAACAGCTCGACGACGGCGCCGAGCATCTCGTTGATGCGGTCCGGACCGGCCTCGATCAGGTCGAAGGCGCGGTAGCGGACGCCGGGGTGCTCGGCCGCGACCTGATCGGCGTCGCGGACGTCGGTCTTGCCCATCTCGACGAAGCGTCCGCCGCGCGGCAGCAGCCGGAGCGAGGCGTCGACGAACTCCCGGGCGAGCGAGTCGAGGACGACGTCGACGCCGCGGCCGCCGGTGGCGGTGCGGAAGCGCTGCTCGAAGTCCAGGTCGCGCGAGGAGGCGAGGTGCGTGTCGGGCACGCCGAGGGCGCGGACGGCGTCCCACTTGGACGCGCTCGCGGTGCCGAACACCTCGGCGCCGAGGTGGCGGGCGAGCTGGACGGCGGCCATGCCGACACCGCCGGCGGCGGCGTGGACCAGCAGGGACTCGCCGGGCCGGAGGTCCGCGAGGTCGACCAGCGCGTAGTACGCGGTCAGGAAGACCACCGGGACGGACGCCGCCTCGGCGAAGCTCCACTCGGCGGGCATCGGGGCGACCATCCGGCGGTCGGTGACCGTGACCGGCGCGAAGCCGCCGGAGAGCATGCCGAACACCCGGTCGCCGACGGCGAGGTCGGTGACGCCGGGGCCCACCTCCAGGACGACGCCCGCGCCCTCCAGGCCGAGCAGGCCCGCGTTGCCCGGGTACATGCCGAGGGCGTTGAGGACGTCGCGGAAGTTGAGGCCGGTGGCGCGGACGCCGATGCGGATGTAGCCGGGCTCCAGCGGGGCGACGGCGGGCGGGAACTCGATGAGCTCCAGGTTCTCCAGGGTGCCCTTGACCGGGATCCCCAGCCGCCAGGCGACGGCGTCCTCGGGCGGGGTGAGCGCGGCGTCGGTGGCGATCCGGGCCAGGCGCGGTGCGAACAGGTCGCCGTGGCGCACGGCCAGTTCGGGCTCACCGCAGGCCAGCGCCCCGGGCAGGGCGGCGGCGGAGCCCTCGGCCCGGTCCAGGTCGAGCAGGAGGAAGCGGTCCGGGTTCTCGGACTGCGCGGAGCGCAGCAGGCCCCACAGCGCCGCGCCCGCCAGGTCGCCGGCCTGCTCGCCACCCGCGGTGGCGACCGCACCGTGGGTGACGGCCACGAGGCGGGCGTCGGCGAGGGCGCCGCGCTGGTCGAGCCACGACTGGGCGAGGGCGAGGGCCCGATGGGTGGCCGTACGGACGGCGTCGGCGGACGGCAGGGCGGTGCCCGCCGCCGGGAACTCGCCGCCGAACGGGGCGAGGACGAACGCGGGCGCCGGGGCGCCGGCCGCCACGGCCGCGGCCAGGGCGGCGAGGTCGGGGTAGGCCTCGGCGGCGACGCCGGCGGTACGCAGGCTCCGGTGCAGCGCCTCGGCCGCGTCCGGCTGCCCGGGGGCGGCGATGACGGCCAGGCCCGCCGCGGCAGGGTCGGTGGCGGCAGACTCGGGGGCGCCCGCGGGCACCGCCGTCCACTCGACCTCGAAGAGGGCGTCGTGGTGGCCGGCGTGGGCACCGCGCAGCTGCCCGGCGGCCACCGGGCGCAGCACCAGCGAGTCGACGGTGGCCACCGGGCGGCCGGTGGCGTCGGCGAGCGCCAGGGCGATGGTGTCGGCGCCCTGCGGGGTGATCCGCACCCGCAGCGCGGTGGCGCCGACGGCGTGCAGGGCGACCCCGCTCCAGGAGAACGGGAGCCGGCCCTGGGCGCCGCCGCCGTCGTGGGCGGAGCTCTCCTGGAGGAAGGTCCCGTGCAGGGCCGCGTCGAGCAGCGCGGGGTGGAGGCCGAACAGGCCGCCGTCCGCCTCGGCCGTCGGCGGCAGGGCGACCTCGGCGAAGATCTCCTCGCCGAGCTGCCAGGCGGCGGTGAGCCCCTGGAAGGCGGGCCCGTAGGCGAAGCCGCCGGCGGCCAGGCGCTCGTAGAGCCCGTCGGCGGCGACGGCGGTGGCGCCGGGCGGCGGCCACTCGGTGAGCTCGGCGGCCTCGGCCGCTGCGGCGACGGCGAGCGCCCCGCTGGCATGCCGGGTCCACGGCTCGTCGGGGTCCGCGTGCTCGGGCCGGGAGTACAGGCTCAGCGGCCGGCCACCGTCCTCGGCGGCGGCGCCCACCCAGAGCTGGAACTGCAGCGCCGAGGCGCCCGGGAGCACCAGCGGCGCCTCCAGGGTGAGCTCCTCCAGCCGATCGCAGCCGACCTGCTCGCCGGCCCGCAGGGCCAGTTCGACGAAGGCGGTGCCGGGCAGCAGCACGGTGCCGGAGACGGCGTGGTCGGCCAGCCACGGGTGGGTGTCCAGGGCGAGCCGCCCGGTGAACAGGTAGCCGTCGGACTCGGCCAGTGGCGCGGCGGCGCCGAGCAGCGGGTGCTCGGGTGCGACCAGACCGGCCGAGGCGACGTCCACCGCCCAGAACGTGGGTGCCTCCATCCAGTACCGCTCGCGCTGGAAGGGGTAGGTGGGCAGGTCGATGCGGCGGGCTTCGGTGCCGGCGAAGACGGCCTGCCAGTCCAGCTTGACGCCGCGCACGTGCAGCTGGGCCAGGGCGGTGGTGAAGCTGAGGGCCTCGGCGCGGTCCCGGCGCAGGGCCGGGGTCAGGACGGCCTCGGAGTCCTCGGCCAGGCACTGCTGAGCCATCGCCGTCAGGGTGCCGTCCGGGCCGAGCTCCAGGAAGGTCCGGACGCCCTCGGCCTCCAACACACGGACGGCGTCGGCGAAGCGCACCGCCTCCCGGACATGCCGCACCCAGTACTCGGGCTCAGTGAGTTCGGCGGACGCGAGCGCACCCGTCAGGGTCGAGACGACCGGGATCCGCGGCGCAGTGAACGTCAGCCCCTCCGCGACCGCACGGAACTCCGCCAGCATGCCGTCCATCAACGGCGAATGGAACGCGTGACTGACGGTGAGCCGCTTGGACTTGCGGCCCTCCAGCTCGGCCACCACCGCCAGCACCGCGTCCTCGACGCCCGAGATCACCACCGACGTAGGCCCGTTGACGGCCGCGATCCCGACACCCTCGGTCAGCAGCGGCAGCACCTCCGCCTCCGACGCCTGCACCGCGACCATGGCCCCACCGCGCGGCAACGCCTGCATCAGGCGCCCGCGAGCGGCCACCAGCGTCGCGGCGTCGGCCAGGGACAGCACCCCGGCGACGTGCGCGGCGGCCAGCTCACCGATCGAATGCCCCGCCAGGAAGTCCGGCCGCACACCCCACGACTCCACCAGCCGGAACAGCGCCACCTCAAGAGCGAACAACGCCGGCTGCGTGAAGCCCGTCTCACCGACCAGCTCCGCATCCGCGATCGCCTCGCGCAACGGACGACCCAGGTGCCGGTCAAGCTCCGCACACACCACGTCGAAGGCATCCCGGTACACCGGGTACGCGGCGTACAGCTCCTCCCCCATCGCGGCCCGCTGACTGCCCTGACCGGTGAACAGGAGGGCGGTGCGCACGGTGCCGGCCGCCGTGCCCTCGGCCTGGGCGGAGCCGCCCAGGGCGAGGGCCTCCAGGCCGCGCAGCAGTTCGGCGCGGTCGCTGCCGACGACGGCGGCGCGCCGGTCGAGGCTGCTGCGGGTGGCGACGAGGGAGTGCGCGACGTCGGCGGGGTGCCAGGACGCGTCCTCGGCCAGCTGCCGGTGCAGTCGCCCGGCCTGGTCGGTCAGGGCCTCACGGGTCCTGGCGGAGAGCACCCACGCCACCGTGCCCGGACCGCCGGTGGCCTCGGGGGCCTCGGGGGCGGGGGTGGCGGCGGGCCGGTCGGGGGCCTGCTCGATGATGGCGTGCGCGTTGGTGCCGCTGACGCCGAAGGAGGAGACGCCCGCGCGGCGCGGCTCGCCGGTCTCGGGCCAGGCCCGCGCCTCGGTCAGCAGCTCGACGGCGCCGGCCGTCCAGTCGACGTGCGGGGAGGGCTCGTCGACGTGCAGGGTCTGCGGCAGCAGGCCGTGCTGCATCGCCATGACCATCTTGATGATGCCCGCCGCGCCGGCGGCGGCCTGGGTGTGCCCGAGGTTGGACTTGATCGAGCCGAGCCAGAGCGGCTGCTCCTCGGTGTGCGCCTGACCGTACGTGGCGAGCAGCGCCTGCGCCTCGATCGGGTCGCCGAGGACGGTGCCGGTGCCGTGCGCCTCCACGGCGTCGACCTGGGCGGGTGCCAGGCCGGCGTTGGCCAGCGCCTGCTGGATGACCCGCTGCTGCGCGGGGCCGTTCGGGGCGGTGAGGCCGTTGGACGCGCCGTCCTGGTTGACGGCGGTGCCGCGCACGACCGCGAGCACCGGGTGCCCGTTGCGCCGGGCGTCCGAGAGCCGCTCGACGAGCAGCATGCCGACGCCCTCGGCCCAGCTGGTGCCGTCGGCGGCGGCGGAGAAGGACTTGCAGCGGCCGTCGGCCGCGAGTCCGCGCTGGCGGCTGAAGTCGACGAAGGTGTCGGGCGTGGACATCACCGTCACACCGCCGGCCAGGGCGAGCGAGCACTCCCCGCTGCGCAGCGCCTGGCTCGCCAGGTGCAGCGCGACCAGCGAGGACGAGCACGCGGTGTCGACGGTGACCGCCGGGCCCTCCAGACCGAAGGTGTACGAGACGCGGCCGGAGGCGACGCTGCCCGAGCTGCCCGTGCCGAGGTACCCCTCGACGCCCTCGGGGATCGCGGTCAGCCGGGAGACGTAGTCGTGGTACATCACGCCGGCGAAGACGCCGGTCCGGCTGCCGCGCAGCATCGCCGGGTCGATCCCGGCGCGCTCGAAGGCCTCCCAGGACGCTTCGAGCAGCAGGCGCTGCTGCGGGTCCATGGCCAGCGCCTCGCGCGGGTTGATGCCGAAGAAGCCGGGGTCGAAGAGACCGGCGTCGTGCAGGAAGCCGCCCTCGCGGGCGTAGGAGGTGCCCTGCCGCTCCGGGTCCGGGTCGTAGAGGGCGTCGAGCGGCCAGCCGCGGTCGGTGGGGAAGGCGGAGACGCCGTCGCCGCCGTCGGCGACCAGCTGCCACAGCTCCTCGGGTGAGGTCACCCCGCCGGGGTAGCGGCAGGCCATGCCGACGATCGCGATCGGGTCGTCGTCCAGCACGGTCACGGCGGCGGGGGCGGCCGCCGCGGGTGCGGCGGAGCCGGCGAGCTGGGTGTGCAGCTGCTCGGCGAGGGCCTGCGGGGTGGGGTGGTCGAAGACGAGCGTGGCGGGCAGGCGCAGGCCGGTCGCTGCGGTCAGGCGGTTACGCAGTTCGACGGCGGTCAGCGAGTCGAAGCCCAGTTCCTTGAAGGCGAGGGTGGGTTCGACGGCGTCGGCGCCGCTGTGGCCGAGCACCGCGGCGACCTCGCCGGTGACCACGCCGAGCAGGATCTTCGCCCGCTCGGCGGGCGTCAGGGCGGCGAGCTGCTGGGCGAGGCCGGCCCCGCCGGTGTCGGCGCCGGCGGCCTGGGCGGCCGGACGGGCGGGGGCGCGGACCAGGCCGCGCAGCAGGGCGGGCAGTGCCGGGGAGGCGGCCTGGCCGCGCAGCCCGGCGACGTCGAGCCGCATCGGGACGTAGGTGGCGCCGCCGAGGGCGGTGGCGGTGTCCAGCAGGGCCAGGCCCTCGCTGGAGGACAGGGCGGCGACGCCCGCGCGGTTGATGCGCCGGAGGTCGGCGGTGTCCAGGGCACCGGTCATGCCGCTGCGTTCGGCCCACAGGCCCCAGGCGAGCGAGGTGGCGGGCAGGCCGAGGGCGTGCCGGTGGTGGGCGAGCGCGTCCAGGAAGGCGTTGGCGGCGGCGTAGTTGGCCTGTCCGGGGCCGCCGAGGGTGGCGGCGGCGGCCGAGAACAGCACGAAGGCGGCCAGGTCCTGATGTGCCGTCAGCTCGTGCAGGTGCCAGGCGGCGTCCGCCTTGGGGCGCAGCACGGTGGCCAGGCGCTCGGGGGTGAGCGCGTCGACGATGCCGTCGTCGAGGACGCCGGCGGTGTGCACCACCGCGGTGAGCGGGTGGGCGGCGGGGATCTCGGCCAGTGCCCGGGCGAGGGCGTCGCGGTCGGCGACGTCGCAGGCGGTGAGGGTGACGGTGGCGCCGGCCTCGGCGAGTTCGGCGGCGAGTTCGGCGGCGCCGGCGGCCTCGATGCCGCGGCGGGAGAGCAGCAGCAGGTGCCGGGCGCCGCGGTCGGCGACCAGGTGGCGGGCGACGAGGGTGCCGAGGGTGCCGGTGGCGCCGGTGATCAGGACGGTGCCGTCGGGGTCGATGGCGCCGGTACCGGCCTCGGCGGGCTCCTCGGCCGCGGTGACCCGGGTGAGGCGGGGGACGTACAGGGCGCCGGCCCGCAGGGCGAGTTGCGGTTCGCCGCCGGCGAGGGCGGCGGGCAGGGCGTCCGCGGTGGCCGGGTCCTCGTCCAGGTCGGCGAGTACGAGGCGGCCGGGGTGCTCGGACTGCGCGGAGCGCACCAGGCCCCAGACGGTGGCGGCGGCGAGGTCGGTGACGTCCTCGCCGGGCCGGACGGCGACGGCGCCGCGGGTGGCGAGCACCAGGCGGGTGTCGGCGAGGGCGTCCTCGGCGAGCCACTGCTGCACCAGGGCGAGCGCCCGGGCGGCGACGGCGTACGCGGCGCCGGGTACGTCCGGGTGCCCCGGCCGGTCGGCGTCGGGGCCGGCGAGCAGCGCGAGGACGGTGTGCGGCGCCTCGGCGCCGGCCCGGACGGCGGCGGCGAGTTCGGCGGGCCCCTGGTGAAGCGGCAGGGCGAGTGCGCCGGCCGGCCCGGGCCGGTCGGTGCCGAGCAGGGCGAGGCCGGTGGCGGTGCCCGCTCCGGTGCCCACTGCGGTCGCGGCGCCCTCGCCGGGGGTGGCGCTCTGCCAGGCGACGGTGAACAGCGACTCGTGGTGGACGGCGCGGGCGGCGTGCACCTGGGCGGCCGAGACCGGGCGCAGCAGCAGCGACTCGACGTCGGCGACGGGTGCGCCGGTGGCGTCGGCGACGGTGACGGTGACGGCGTCCTCGCCGGCCGGGGCGAGACGCACCCGCAGGCTGTCGGCGCCGGAGGCGTGCAGGGTGACGCCGCGCCAGGCGAACGGGAGCCGCCCGGACTCGCTGGGCGTCAGCAGGGTGCCCATGCCGACGCCGTGCAGGGCGGCGTCCAGCAGGGCCGGGTGCAGGCCGAACAGACGGGCGTCGGCCCGGGCCCGCTCGGGCAGGCGGACGTCGGCGTAGATCTCGTCGCCGAGCTGCCAGGCGGCGGTGAGTCCCTGGAAGACCGGACCGTAGTCGAAGCCGGCCTCGGCCAGGTAGTCGTAGAGGCCGTCGGTGGCGACGGGGACGGCTCCGGCCGGAGGCCAGCTGTCGCGGCTGAGCGGCTCGGCGGGGCGGTCGGCGGCGGGCGGGGCGAGCAGGCCGGTGGCGTGCCGGGTCCAGGCGTGCTCGGCGCTCAGGGCGGCGCCGGTGGCGCCGTCGCCGGGCTCGGGCCGGGAGTGCAGGGTGAACGGGCGGCTGCCGGTGCTGTCGGCCTCGCCGACGGCGAGCTGGAGCTGTACGGCGCCGTGCTCGGGCAGCACCAGCGGTGCCTGGAGGGTGAGTTCGGCGAGCCGGGGCGCGCCGACGTGGTCGCCGGCCCGGACGGCCAGTTCGACGAAGGCGGTGCCGGGCAGCAGGACGGTGCCCATCACGGCGTGGTCGGCGAGCCAGGGGTGGGTCTGGAGCGAGAGCAGGCCGGTGAAGAGCACGCCGTCAGCGTCGGCGAGCGCGACGGCGGCGCCGAGCAGCGGGTGGTCGGCGGCGCCGAGGCCGGCGGAGGTGACGTCGCCCAGCCAGCCGGCCGGGGGCTCGGGCCAGTGCCGCCGGCGCTGGAAGGCGTACGTCGGCAGGTCGATCCGGCGGCCGCCCCAGTCCTGGCCGACCGCGCGCCAGTCGGGCGCGGCGCCGTGGACGTGGGCGCGGGCGGCGGCGGCGAGCAGGCTCGGCGCCTCGGGGCGGCCGGCCCGCAGGGCGGCGATCAGCGTGGCGGGGGCGCCGTCCTCGTCGAGGCTGTGCTGGGCGAGGGCGGTGAGCACGCCGTCGGGGCCGAGCTCCAGGTAGGTGGTGACGCCGTTGGCCTGGAGCCGGCGCACGGCGTCGTGGAAGCGGACGGACTCGCGGACGTGCCGCACCCAGTAGTCGGGCGCGCACAGCTCCTCGGCGGTCAGCGAGGCGCCGGTGACGGTGGAGACGATCGGGATCCGCGGCGCCTGGTACGTCAGCGTCTCGGCGACGGCGCGGAAGTCGTCCAGCATGCCGTCCATCAGCGGGGAGTGGAAGGCGTGGCTGACGGTGAGGCGCTTGGTGCGCCGGCCGTCGGCGGCCAGCTTCTCGGCGATCTCCAGGACGGCGGTCTCGGTACCCGAGAGCACCACGGACGTGGGCCCGTTGACGGCGGCGATCGCGACGCCGTCGGTGAGCAGCGGCAGTACCTCGGCCTCGGCGGCCTCGACGGCGACCATCGCCCCGCCGCGCGGCAGCGCCTGCATCAACCGGCCACGAGCCGCTACCAGCTTCGCCGCGTCCGCCAGCGAGAACACGCCCGCCACGTGCGCGGCCGCCAGCTCACCGATCGAGTGCCCGGCCAGGAAGTCGGCGTTCAGGCCCCAGGACTCCAGCAGCCGGAACAGCGCCACCTCCACCGCGAACAGCGCCGGCTGCGCGTACACCGTCTCGTTCACCAGCGCCTCGTCCGCGATCGCCTCGCGCAACGGCCGCTCCAGGTGCCCGTCCAGCTCCGCGCAGACCGCGTCGAACGCCTCCCGGTACACCGGGTACGCCGCGTACAGCTCCTCTCCCATCCCCACGCGCTGACTGCCCTGACCGGTGAACAGGAACGCCGTACGCCCCTCGGCGGCCGCGGCGCCGCGCAGCAGCTGGGGCGCGGACTCGCCGGCGGCCAGGGCGTCCAGGCCCGCCAGCAGCTCGGTGCGGTCGGCGGCGAGGACGGCGGCACGGTGGTCCAGCGCGGCGCGGCCGGTGGCGAGCGAGTGCGCGAGGTCGGCCGGGGCGAGCTCGGGCGCGGTGTCCAGGTGGGCGCGGAGCCGGGCGGCCTGGGCTCGCAGGGCCTCGGCCGTCCGCCCGGAGACCAGGTAAGGCAGCACGGCGGGCACCGCGGGCCGGTCGGTGTCCCGGGCCTCGGTGCTGTCGGGGGCGGGGGCCTGCTCGATGATGGCGTGGGCGTTGGTGCCGCTGACGCCGAAGGAGGAGACGCCGGCGCGGCGCGGCTCGCCGGTCTCGGGCCAGGCCCGGGCCCGGTCGAGCAGGCGGACGCCGCCCGAGGCCCAGTCCACGTGCGGGGAGGGCTCGTCCACGTGCAGGGTCTGCGGCAGCACGCCGTGCTGCATGGCGAGCACCATCTTGATGATGCCGGCGACACCGGCGGCGGCCTGGGTGTGGCCGAGGTTGGACTTCACCGAGCCGAGCCAGAGCGGCTGTTCGGCCGGCCGCTCCAGGCCGTAGGTGGCGAGCAGCGCCTGCGCCTCGATCGGGTCGCCGAGCACGGTGCCGGTGCCGTGCGCCTCCACGGCGTCGACCTGCGCGGGGGTCAGGCCCGCGTCGGCCAGCGCCTGGCGGATGACGCGCTGCTGGGAGGGGCCGTTGGGGGCGGTGAGGCCGTTGGAGGCGCCGTCCTGGTTGACGGCGGAGCCGCGGAGCACGGCCAGCACCGGGTGGCCGTTGCGGCGGGCGTCGGAGAGGCGCTCCAGCAGGAGCATGCCGACGCCCTCGCCCCAGCCGGTGCCGTCGGCCCCGGCGGCGAAGGACTTGCAGCGCCCGTCGGGGGCGAGTCCGCGCTGGCGGCTGAACTGGACGAACGCCCGCGGGCTGGACATCACGGTGACGCCGCCGGCCAGGGCGAGCGAGCACTCGCGCTGGCGCAGCGCCTGGGCGGCCAGGTGCAGGGCGACCAGTGAGGAGGAGCAGGCGGTGTCGACGGTGACGGCCGGGCCCTCCAGGCCGAAGGTGTAGGACAGCCGGCCGGAGAGCACGCTGGCCGCGTTGCCGGTCAGGGTGTAGCCCTCGACGCCCTCGGGCACCTGGTACAGCAGGTCGCCGTAGTCCTGGCCGTTGGTGCCCGCGAACACGCCGGTGCGGCTGCCCTTGAGCGAGGTCGGGTCGATGCCGGCGCGTTCCAGCACCTCCCAGGCGGCCTCCAGCAGCAGGCGCTGCTGCGGGTCCATCCCGAGCGTCTCGCGCGGGCTGATCCCGAAGAAGGCGGCGTCGAACTCGGGCGCGTCGTAGAGGAAGCCGCCCTGGCTGGTGTAGCTGGTGCCCTGCTGGTCAGGGTCGTCGTCGAAGAGCGACTCGGTGTCCCAGCCGCGGTCGGCGGGGAAGTCCCCGATCGCGTCGCGGCCCTCGGCCACCAGCTGCCACAGCTCCTCGGGGGAGTTCACCCCGCCCGCGAACCGGCAGCTCATCGACACCAGGGCGATCGGCTCGGAGTCGCCCGCCTCCGCCTCGCGCAGCCGCTGGCGGGTCTGGTGCAGATCCGCCGTGACGCGCTTCAGATAGTCGAGGAGCTTTTCCTGGGACACTGTGGAACCTCACCCATGTTCGATGACTGCAGTCCTGATGGCTGCACGTGGTTGCGGGCCGGATGAGGCCCTGCCCGGGCGTCCCGGGCCGATCGTTCGTCAGCCCCGGCGGCGTCGGGGGGCGACGCCGCCGGGCGGCGGGGCCGTCAGGCCATGCCCAACTCGTTGTCGATGAAGGCGAACAGCTCGTCGGCGGAGGCGGCCTGGAGCTGCTCGGCCACCTGGACGTCCGCCTCCCGCTCGCGCGGTGCCGCGCTCCAGCGGGTCAGCAGGGCCTGGAGGCGGGCGGCGACGTCCGCCCGGGTGTCCTCGTCGTCGGCGACGGTGTCCAGCGCGGCCTCCAGCCGGTCGAGGTCACCGAGGTGGCCGCCTCCCCCGCCGTGGGCGGCACCGGCGGGGACCAGGTCGGCCCGCAGGCGCTCGGCCAGGGCGGCCGGCGTCGGGAAGTCGAACACCAGTGTGGCGGGCAGCCTCAGGCCGGTGGCGGCGCCGAGGCGGTTGCGCAGCTCCAGCGCGGTCAGCGAGTCCAGGCCTAGCTCCTTGAACGCCCGGCCGGCGCCGACCTCGTCCACCGTGGCGTGCCCGAGCGCGGCGGCCGCGTGGGCCCGCACCAGGTCGAGCACGGTCTGCTCGCGCTCCAGCTCCGCCATGCCGGCCAGGCGCCGGCGCAGCTCGGAGGCGTCCGAGGCGCCGCCGTCCGCCGGGCCCGGCTGCGCGCCGGTGGCCGGGCGGCGGGCGCCCGGCAGCTCGTCCAGCAGCGCGCAGGGGCGTACGGACGTGAAGCCGGGGGCGAAGCGCTCCCAGGCGATGTCGGCGACGGTCACCACCGTCTCGTCCAGGTCCAGGGCCTGCTGGAGGGCCGCGATCGCCGACTCGGGCCGCATCGCCGGGAGACCGGCGCGGTCCAGCCGGTCGCCGATCAGGCCGTCCGCGGCCATACCGCTCTCGCCCCACCGGCCCCAGGCCACCGAGGTGGCGGGCCGGCCCTGGGCGCGCCGGTGCTCGGCGAAGGCGTCCAGGAAGGCGTTGGCGGCGGCGTAGTTGGCCTGTCCGGGGTCGCCCAGCGTGCCGGCGATGCCGGAGAACAGGACGAACGCGGACAGGTCCTGGTCCCGGGTCAGCTCGTCCAGAGCGAGCACCGCGTCCGCCTTGGGCCGCAGCACCCGGGCGAACCGCTCGGGCGTCAGCGCGTCCAGCACACCATCGTCGAGGATGCCCGCGGTGTGGACGACGGCGGTCAGCGGGTGCTCGGCGGGGATCGCGGCGAGCAGCGCGGCCAGCGCGGTGCGGTCGGCGACGTCGCAGGCGGCGACGGTCACCCGGACGCCGAGGGCGGTGAGTTCGGCGGCGAGCTCGGCGGCGCCTTCGGCGTCGGGGCCACGGCGGCTGGTGAGCAGCAGGTGCTCGGCGCCGTTGGCGGCCAGCCAGCGGGCCACGTGGGCGCCCAGCGCTCCGGTGCCGCCGGTCACCAGGACGGTGCCGGACGGACGCCAGCCCTCGCCGGCCACCGCCGGGGCGGGGGCGTGCACCAGACGGCGAACCAGCACACCGGAGGGGCGGACGGCGAGCTGGTCCTCGGCCCCGGCCCCGGCGAGGACACCGGCCAGGTGGTCCAGGGCGCGCTCGTCCAGCTGCTCGGGCAGGTCGACCAGGCCGCCCCAGCGCTGCGGGTGCTCCAGGGCGGCGACCCGGCCGAAGCCCCAGACCAGGGACTGGGCGGGGCCGGACAGCCGCTCCGTGCGGTTGACGGCCACGGCGCCCCGGGTGGCCGACCACAGCGGAGCCTCGATGCCCGCGTCGCCGAGGGCCTGCACCAGCGCGGCCGTCCCGGCGAGGCCGAGCGGCAGCCCCGGGTGGTCGGCGTGCGGCCGCTCGTCGGTGCCCAGCAGCGACAGCACGCCGGCCAGGCCGACCACGTCGCCCAGCTCCTTGCGCAGCCGCTCGGCCAGCCGCTCGCGGTCGAGGTCCGCCACGCGGACGGTTAGCGTACGGGTCTCCGCGCCGCGCCGGTCCAGTGCCTGGGCGAGGTCGGCCGCGCGGGCACCGTCCTCCTCGGTCGCGAGCACGACCCAGGTGCCCGAGAGCAGCGGGGCGGGCAGGTCGGTGAGGGGCTGCCAGACGATGCGGTAGCGCCAGCCGTCGACCGTGGACTGCTCACGGCGCCGGCGGCGCCACGAGGTCAGCGCGGGCAGGACGGCGCTCAGCGGCGCGTCGGCGTCGAGCTCCAGCGAGCCGGCCAGCGCACCCAGATCCTCACGCTCGACGACCTCCCAGAACGCGGCGTCCACGGGGTCGCCGCCGGAGGTCGCGGCGCCGTCCTCGGGCCGGGCGGGCTCGGGCCAGAAGCGCCGGTGCTGGAAGGCGTAGGTGGGCAGCTCCAGGGGCGGGACGGCGGAGGTTGCGGTTCCCGTTCCGGCTCCGGCTCCGGTGAAGACGGCGGCCCGCCAGTCGACGGCGACCCCGCGTACCCAGGCCTCGGCGAGCGAGGCCAGCACCCGGCGGGGCCCGCCCTCGCCACGGCGCAGCGTGCCGAGGGCCACGGCGTCGCGCTCGGCCGCCTCGATGCTCTCCTGAAGGGCCATCACCAGCACGGGGTGCGGGCTGACCTCGACGAAGGTGCCGAAGCCGTCGGTGAGCAGTGCTTCGGCGGCGTCCTGAAGGCGGACGGTGGTGCGGAGGTTGGTGTACCAGTACTCGGCGTCCATGCCGGAGCCGTCGACCAGCTCACCCGTCACCGTCGAGAACACCGGCACCGAACCGGCCCGCGGACGGACGTCGGCGAGGACCTCCAGCAGCTCGGTACGGATCGACTCCACCTGCGCGGAATGCGAGGCATAGTCCACGGGGATCCGACGGGCACGCACACCATCCGCCTCGCACGAGGCCAGCAGCTCGTCCAGCGCGGTCGGTTCACCGGAGACGACCACCGACGACGGGCCGTTCACCGCCGCCACCGAGACCCGCTCCTCACCCCACACCACCAAGCGCTCACGCACCCGCTCCACCGGCAGCGCCACCGACACCATCCCACCCAGACCCGCCAGACCACCGGCGATCGCCCGACTACGCAACGCCACCACCCGGGCACCGTCCCCCAGCGACAACGCACCCGCCACCACCGCAGCCGCGATCTCACCCTGCGAATGCCCCACCACCACACCCGGCTCCACACCGGACGCCCGCCACACCTCCGCCAGCGAAACCATCACCGCCCACAACACCGGCTGCACCACATCCACCCGGTCCATCCAGGCATCACCCTCGACACCCCGCACCACATCCAGCAGCGCCCACCCATCCACGAACGGCGCCAACGCCGCCCCGCACTCCGCCATCCGAGCCGCGAACACCGGCGACGACCCCAGCAGCTCCACCGCCATCGCCGCCCACTGCGAACCCTGACCCGGGAAGACGAACACCACCTTCCCCGCAGACCCCGCCACACCCTGCACCACACCCACACCCACACCCGGTCCACCCAAGGCCAGATCGGCCAGCCCGGAGCCGAGTTCGGTGAGGTCGGCGCCGAGCACCACGGCCCGGTGCTCCAGGGCCGCACGCCCGGTCGCCAGCGCAAGACCGGCACCCAGCACATCCGGCTCCCGGCCGGCGAACGCCCGCAGCCGCGCCGCCTGCCCGCGCAGCGCCTCCTCACCCCGCGCCGACACCAGCCACGGCACCACCGACCCACCGACCACCGACGCACCGACCACCGGCACCCCGGCAACCTCACCACCGTCGGCCACCACCGGCTCCTCCGCCGGCGCCTGCTCGATGATCACATGCGCATTCGTCCCACTGAACCCGAACGAGGACACGCCCGCACGACGCGGCTCCCCCGTGCGCGGCCACTCCCGCCGCTCCGTCAGCAGCTCCACCGCACCCGCCGACCAGTCCACGTGCGGCGAAGGCTCGTCCAGGTGGATGCTCTCCGGCAGGACGCCGTGGCGCAGCGCCTCCACCATCTTGATCACGCCGGCGAGGCCGGCCGCGGCCTGGGCATGGCCGAGGTTGGACTTCACCGAGCCGAGCAGCAGCGGACGGTCCACGGGCCGGCCCTGGCCGTAGGTGGCCAGCAGGGCCTGCGCCTCGATCGGGTCGCCGAGCTTGGTGCCGGTCCCGTGCGCCTCCACCGCGTCGACCTGGGCGGGCGTCAGACCGGCGTTGGCCAGCGCCTGGCGGATCACCCGCTGCTGGGACGGACCGTTCGGGGCCGTCAGACCGTTCGACGCACCGTCCTGGTTGATCGCCGAGCCACGCACCACCGCCAGCACCGGATGCCCGAGGCGCCGCGCGTCGGAGAGCCGTTCCACCAGCAGCATGCCCACGCCCTCGGACGGGGTGAAGCCGTCGGCCGCGGCCGAGAACGGCTTGCAGCGGCCGTCCGAGGCCAGGCCCTGCTGGCGGCTGAACTCGATGAAGGTGCCGGGGGTGGACATCACCGTCACACCGCCGGCCAGTGCGAGTTCGCACTCGCCGGCCCGCAGTGACTGGACGGCCAGGTGCAGGGCGACCAGCGAGGCCGAGCAGGCGGTGTCCACGGTCATCGCCGGCCCTTCGAGGCCGAACAGGTAGGACACCCGGCCCGAGACCACGCTGGCGGCGGTGCCGGTGGCGACGTGGCCCTCCGCCGACCGGGCGGCCCCGGCGAGCAGGCCGAGGTAGTCGCCGCCGTTGGTGCCGGCGAAGACACCGGTCCGGCTGCCGCGCAGCGCGTACGGGTCCAGGCCCGCGCGCTCGAACGCCTCCCAGGAGGTCTCCAGCAGCAGCCGCTGCTGCGGGTCCATGGCGAGCGCCTCGCGCGGCGAGATGCCGAAGAAGGCGGCGTCGAAGCGGCTGGCGTCGTGCAGGAAGCCGCCTTCGCGGATGTAGGAGGTGCCCTGCGCATCGGGGTCGGCGTCGAACACCGACTCCAGGTCCCAGCCGCGGTCGGTGGGGAACTCCGACAGGGCGTCACCGCCGGCCAGCAGGAGCTGCCAGAGCGCCTCCGGCGAGTCCACCCCGCCGGGGAAGCGGCAGCTCATGCCGACGATGGCGATCGGCTCGTCGTGCGCGGCGGTGCTCGCCACGAGCAGGCCGGCCGCGCCCGCGACCGTCCCGGAAAGCTCCTCGCCCAGGTGACGGACGAGCGCCCGGGCGTTGGGGTGGTCGTAGATCAGCGTGGCGGGGAGCTTGAGGCCGGCCGCGGCGCCCAGGCGGTTGCGCAGCTCGACGGCGGTCAGCGAATCGAAGCCCAGCTCCTTGAAGGCCCGGCCGGTGTCGACGGCCTCCGGCCCGGCGAAGCCCAGCGCGGCGGCGACGTGCGAGGTGACCAGGTCGAGCAGGATGCGCTCGCGCTCGGCCGGCGCGACACCCGCGAGTCTGGCGGCGAGCGCTCCGCCGGTGGACTGCTGCTCCTCGCCGGCGGCCCGGACGCTCTCCAGCGCCCGGGCGGCTTCGGGCACCTCGTACAGCAGCGGACGGACCCGGCCGGAGGTGAACGCGAGGGCGAAGCGCTGCCAGTCGATGTCGGTGACGGTCAGCACCGCGTCCTCCTGGTCCAGCGCGTGCTGGAGGGCGGCGACGGCCAGTTCGGGGGCCATCTCCAGGATGCCGTGGCGGCGCATCCGGTCCCCGACGCCGCCCTGCGCCATTCCGCCCTCGCCCCACGGGCCCCAGGCGATCGAGGTGGCGGCCAGCCCGTCGGCTCGGCGCTGCTCCGCGAGCGCGTCCAGGAAGGCGTTCCCGGGGGCGTAGTTGCCCTGGCCGGGGGCGCCGAAGGTGGCGGCGAAGGAGGAGAACAGGACGAAGGCCGTGAGGTCCAGCTCCCGGGTCAGCTCGTGCAGGTGCAGCGCGGAGTCGACCTTGACCCGCAGCACCCGCTCCAGCTGGTCGGCGGTCAGCGCCTGGATCACGGCGTCGTCCAGGACGGCGGCGGTGTGCATGACGGCGGTGAGCGGGTGCTGGGCGGGGATGGTGGCGAGCAGGCCGGCGAGTGCGGCACGGTCGGAGACGTCGCAGGAGACGATGCGGGCGCTCGCGCCGAGGGCGGTGAGTTCGGCGGCGAGCTCGGCGGCGCCTTCGGCGTCGGGGCCACGGCGGCTGGTGAGCAGCAGGTGCTCGGCGCCGTTGGCGGCCAGCCAGCGGGCCACGTGGGCGCCCAGCGCGCCGGTGCCGCCGGTCACCAGGACGGTGCCGGACGGACGCCAGCCCTCGCCGGCCACCGCCGGGGCGGGGGCGTGCACCAGACGGCGAACCAGCACACCGGAGGGGCGGACGGCGAGCTGGTCCTCGCCGCCGGTGCCGGCGAGGACGCCCGCGAGGCGGTCCAGGGCGCGCTCGTCCAGCTGCTCGGGCAGGTCGACCAGGCCGCCCCAGCGGGGCGCGTCCTCCAGGGCGGCGACCCGGCCGAGACCCCAGACCAGGGACTGGGCGGGGCCGGACAGCCGCTCGGCGCGGTTGACGGCCACGGCGCCCCGGGTGGCCGACCACAGCGGGGCCTCGATGCCCGCGTCGGCGAGGGCCTGGAGCAGCACCACCGAGGCCGCCAGGCCGAATGGCACGGACGGGTGTGCGGTGCAGCGCTGCTCGGCGGTGCCGAGCAGGGAGAGGAGGCCGGCGACGGCGGCGCCCTCGGGCAGTTCCGCGCTCAGCCGGGCGGCGAGGACCGTCCGGTCGAGGTCGCCCTCGCCGAGGGTGAGCACGGTGACGTCGGCGCCGCGCCGGCCGAGCGCCTGAGCGAGGTCCTCGGCGCGGGAGAGGTCGTCCGCGCTGGTGATCAGGGCCCAGTGGCCGGAGAGCACCGGCGCGGGCAGGTCGGTGAGGGGCTGCCAGACGATCCGGTAGCGCCAGCCGTCGACCGTGGACCGCTCACGGCGCTGACGGCGCCAGGACGACAGCGCGGGCAGGACGGCGCTCAGCGGCGCGTCGGCGCCCAGGTCCAGCGACTCGGCCAGGACGTCCAGGTCCTCGCTCTCCACGGCGGCCCAGAACTCGGCCTCGACCGGGTCGAGCGCGGCTGCCCGCTCCGCCTCTGCCGCCGGGGCGGGCGCGTCCAGCCAGTAGTGCGCGCGCTGGAAGGCGTAGGTGGGCAGCTCCAGGGGCGGGACGGCGGCGGTGCCGGTGAAGACGGCGGCCCGCCAGTCGACGGCGACCCCGCGTACCCACGCCTCGGCGAGCGAGGCCAGCACCCGGCGGGCTCCGCCCTCGCCGCGGCGCAGCGTGCCCACGGTCACCGCGTCGTGCCCGGCGGCCTCGGCGGCGTCCTGCACCGCCATCGCCAGCACCGGATGGGCGCTGACCTCGACGAACGTGCCGAAGCCGTCCCCGAGGAGGGTGTCCACGGCCTCCGCGAAGCGGACGGTGGTGCGGAGGTTGGTGTACCAGTACTCGCCGTCCATGCCGGAGCCGTCGACCAGCTCACCCGTCACCGTCGAGAAGACCGGCACCGAACCGGCCCGCGGGCGGATCTCGGAGAGCACGTCCAGCAGTTCGGCGCGGATCGACTCCACCTGCGCCGAGTGCGAGGCGTAGTCCACGGGGATCCGACGGGCACGCACACCATCCGCCTCGCAGGAGGCCAGCAGCTCGTCCAGGGCGGTCGGTTCACCGGAGACGACCACCGACGACGGGCCGTTCACCGCCGCCACCGAGATCCGCTCCTCACCCCACACCACCAAGCGCTCACGCACCCGCTCCACCGGCAGCGCCACCGACACCATGCCGCCCAGACCCGCCAGACCACCGGCGATCGCCCGGCTCCGCAGCGCCACCACCCGGGCACCGTCCTCCAGCGACAGCGCACCCGCCACCACCGCAGCCGCGATCTCACCCTGCGAATGCCCCACCACCACACCCGGCTCCACACCGGACGCCCGCCACACCTCCGCCAGCGAAACCATCACCGCCCACAGCACCGGCTGCACCACATCCACCCGGTCCATCCAGGCATCACCGGAACGGCCGAGCAGCACGTCCTCCAGCGACCAGCCGTCGGTGAACGGCTCCAGCGCCGTACCGCAGCCCCGGATCGCCGAGCGGAAGACCTCGGACTCCTCCCAGAGCAACGCGCCCATCCCGGCCCACTGCGAACCCTGGCCGGGGAAGACGAACGCCGCCTTCCCGGGGGCGCCTATGACGCCCTGCACCACGGCGGCCGCCGGCGCGCCCTCGGCCAGATCGGCCAGCCCGGAGCCGAGTTCGGTGAGGTCGGCGCCGAGCACCACGGCCCGGTGCTCCAGGGCCGCACGCCCGGTCGCCAGCGCAAGACCGGCACCCAGCACATCCGGCTCCCGGCCGGCGAACGCCCGCAGCCGCGCCGCCTGCCCGCGCAGCGCCTCCTCACCCCGCGCCGACACCAGCCACGGCACCACCGACGCACCGACCACCGGCACCCCGGCACCCTCACCACCGTCGGCCACCACCGGCTCCTCCGCCGGCGCCTGCTCGATGATCACATGCGCATTCGTCCCACTGAACCCGAACGAGGACACGCCCGCACGACGCGGCTCCCCCGTGCGCGGCCACTCCCGCCGCTCCGTCAGCAGCTCCACCGCACCCGCCGACCAGTCCACGTGCGTGGACGGCTCGGTGACGTGCAGCGTCCTGGGCAGGACGCCGTGGCGGATCGCCATCACCATCTTGATGATGCCGCCCACCCCGGCCGCGGCCTGGGTGTGACCGATGTTCGACTTCAACGACCCCAGCCACAACGGCTGCTCCGCCGAACGCTCACGCCCGTACGTGTTCAGCAGCGCCTGCGCCTCGATCGGGTCGCCCAGTGTGGTGCCGGTCCCGTGCGCCTCCACCACGTCCACCTGGGCGGGCGTCAGACCGGCGCCGGCCAGCGCCTGGCGGATCACCCGCTGCTGGGAGGGACCGTTCGGGGCCGTCAGACCGTTCGACGCACCGTCCTGGTTGATCGCCGAGCCACGCACCACCGCCAGCACCGGATGCCCGAGGCGCCGCGCGTCCGACAGCCGCTCGACGAGGACGATACCGACGCCCTCGCCCCAGCCGGTGCCGTCCGCATCGTCCGAGAACGCCTTGCAGCGCCCGTCGGTGGCCAGGCCCCGCTGCCGGCTGAACTCCACGAAGGTGCCGGGGGTGGACATCACCGTCACACCACCGGCCAGCGCCATCGTGCACTCGCCACTGCGCAGCGCCTGGACGGCCAGGTGCAGCGCCACCAGCGAGGACGAGCAGGCCGTGTCGACCGTGACGGCCGGACCCTCAAGACCGAAGGTGTACGAGACCCGGCCCGAGGCCACACTGCCGAAGCTGCCCGTACCGAGGTGCCCCTCGACGCCTTCGGGCACCGCGCCCAGCCGGCTGGCGTACTCGTGGTACATCAGCCCGGCGAAGATGCCGGTCCGGCTGCCCTTGAGCGAGCGGGGGTCGATGCCGGCCCGCTCGAACGCCTCCCAGGACGCCTCCAGCAGCAGGCGCTGCTGCGGGTCCATGGCGAGGGCCTCGCGCGGCGAGATGCCGAAGAACGCCGGGTCGAACTCGCTCGCGTCGTAGAGAAAGCCGCCCTGGTTGACGTAGCTGGTGCCGTGCGTGTCGGGGTCGTCGTCGATCAGCGACGCGCTGTCCCAGCCCCGGTCGGCGGGGAAGCCGCCGATGGCGTCACGCCCGTCGGCCACCAGCTGCCAGAGCTCCTCGGGCGAGGACACCCCGCCCGGGTAGCGGCAGGCCATGCCCACGATCGCGATCGGCTCCCGGTCGCGCTCCTCCATCTCCCGCAGGCGCCGTCGGGCGTTGCGCAGGTCGGCGGTGGCGCGCTTGAGGTAGTCGCGCAGCTTGTCCTCGTTCAGCATGTCCGTCCGCTCCTTGCGGCAAAAGGGGTGACGCCTGGGTCAGGAAGTTTCGAGCTCGTCGTCAAGCAGGTCGAAGAGCTCGTCGTCGGTGGCCGCGTCGAGGTCGCTGTGGCCGTCGGCCGTGGCGGCCGGGTCGTCCGGGCCGCTGAGGACCTCCCGCCACTGCGTCAGCAGGGCCTGGAGGCGCAGGGTGATCCGCGCGCCGGTCTCCTCGTCGGTGGGTGCGGCAGCCAGGGCCTGTGCCAGCCGGTCGAGTTCGGCGAACACGCCGGGCCCGGCTTCGTCGCCCTCCTGCGGGATGACCGTCCGCAGCTGGGCGACCAGCTCGGCGGGGCTCGGGTGGTCGAAGATCAGCGTGGCGGGCAGCCGCAGGCCGGTCACCACGTTCAGGCGGTTGCGCAGTTCCACGGCGGTCAGCGAGTCGAAGCCGAGCTCGCGGAAGGCGTGGGTGGGCTGGACGGCGGCCGCGCCCGCGTAGCCGAGGACGGCGGCGACCTGCCCGCACACCACCTCCAGCAGGATGCGTTCCTGGTCCTGCGACGGCTGTCCGGCCAGTCGCCGGCGCAGCTCCGCGGCCGGGTCGGCCTCGGCCGCCGCGGCCCGGCGGGCGGGACGGCGGACCAGGGAGCGCAGCAGCGGGGCCACCTCGCCGGTCTGCGCGGCCAGCTCCCGTAGGGCGCCCAGGTCGAGCCTGGCGGGCACCAGCACCGGGTGCTGCGGCAGGGCGACGGCCGCGTCCAGCAGAGCCAGGCCCTCGCCGACCGACAGCGCGGCCACTCCGCCGCGGGCCATCCGCTCGACGTCGGCGCTGTCCAGGGTGTCGGCCATGCCTCCGTCGTCCGCCCACAGGCCCCAGGCGAGCGAACTCGCGGGCAGGCCGGCGGAGTGGCGGTGCTGGGCGAGGGCGTCCAGGAAACTGTTCGCCGCCGCATAGTTGGCCTGGCCGGCCGCGCCGGACACCCCGGCGAGGGAGGAGAACAGGACGAAGGCGGAGAGGTGCCTCTCCCGGGTGAGCTCGTGCAGGTTCCAGGCGGCGTCCACCTTCGGGCGCAGCACCGCGGCGAGGCGCCCGGGCGTCAGCGCGGACACGATGCCGTCGTCCAGCGCCCCGGCCACATGGACCACGGCCGTCAGGTCCAGGCCGTCCAGCAGCCGTGCCAGGGCCGCGCGGTCGCCGGCGTCGCAGGCGGCGAAGGTCACCTCGGCGCCCAGGGCGGCCAGCTCGGCGGCCAACTCGGTGGCGCCCGGGGCCGCTTCACCCCGGCGGGAGACCAGCAGCAGGCGTCGGACGCCGCGCTGCGCCACGAGGTGGCGGGCCACCGCGCTGCCCAGGGAGCCGGTGGCGCCCGTCAGCAGGACGGTCCCGCCGTCGGCGAATCCCGCTGCGGGAGAGTCGGATCGGGCCGGGGCCGCGGCATCGGTGACGCGGTGCAGGCGCAGCGCGGTGGCGGTGCCCGCGCGCAGGGCGAGCTGGGGTTCGTCGGTGCCCAGTGCGTGGGGCAGGGCCCGCAGCGAGGCCGGGTCGTCGTCGAGGTCGACCAGGGTGATCCGGCCGGGGTGCTCGGACTGCGCCGAGCGCAGCAGGCCGTGCACGGCGGCGGCGGGCAGGTCGGCGCCCGTACTGGCGCCCCTGGTCAGCACGACCAGGCGGGAGTCCGCGAACTCCTCGGCCGCCAGCCAGTCCTGTACCAGCGCGAGGGCGTCCCGGACGGCAGTGTGGGTGGCCTCCGCCGGGTCCGCTCCGCTCGCGGCGGGAAGGGCGAACACCAGGGTGCCGGGGACGGGACCGCCCTCGGCCATGTCCGCCAGGTCCGCCAGGTCCGCGAAGCGGGCCGCGCCGACGAGGCCGAGGTGGTCGGCGTCGGCGCCGAGCACGCCGACCGTACCGGTCGGGGCCGCGGCCGGCAGCGTGACGGGCGTCCACTCGGGGTGGAACAGCGACTCGTGGCCGCCGGTGGCCGCCAGCTGCTCGGGCGAGAACGCCCGCAGCACCAGCGACTCGACGGTCGCCACCGGCGCACCCGAGGCATCCGCCACCGCGAGGGACACCGAGTCGGGCCCGGTCGCGGCAACCCGCACCCGCAGCTCGTCCGCACCGGCCGCATGCAGGGACACCCCCGACCAGGCGAACGGCAACCGCCCCTGGCCCGTGTCCGCCAACAACCCACCAAGAGCCACCGAATGCAGCGAGGCGTCCAGCAACGCCGGATGCAGACCGAACAACCCCGCCTGGGCACGCACTTCCTCCGGCAGCACGACCTCGGCGAACACCTCACCCCCACACCGCCACGCCGCACGCAGCCCCCGGAACACCGGCCCGTACTCGAACCCCGCGCCGGCGAACGCCTCGTACACCCCGTCCACCGGCACGGACTCCGCACCCACCGGCGGCCACTGCGTCAGCGCCTCACCCGCACCAGCCCCGGCCTCCGCCAGCACACCCACCGCATGCCGCGTCCACAGCGTGTCCTCACCGGCCTCGGCGGGGCGGGAATGCAGGCCGACGACGCTGCGGCCGTCGGTGTCCGGAGCGCCGAGCCGCAGTTGCAGCTGGACGGCGCCCTGCTCGGGCACGACCAGCGGCGCCTCCAGCGTCAGCTCCTCCAGCACCGCGCAGCCCACCTGCTCACCTGCCCGCACCGCCAGCTCGACGAAGGCCGTTCCCGGCAGCAGCACGCTGCCGGCGACGGCGTGATCCGCCAGCCACGGGTGGGTCAGCAGCGAGAGCCGTCCCGTGAACAGGTGGCCGTCCCCCTCGGCCAGCGGCACGGCGGCCCCCAGCAGCGGGTGGCCGGCCGCGCTCAGACCGGCCGCGGCGACGTCACCCGCCGGCCCGCCACCGCCCTGCGGCCAGTAGCGCTCCCGCTGGAATGCGTACGTCGGCAGGTCGATGACGCGCGCCGCCCGCCCGGCGTACACTGCCGCCCAGTCCACCGGGGCCCCGGCCACGTGCAGGCGGCCCAGGCAGGCGGCGACGGCGGCCGTCTCCGGACGGTCGCGGCGCAGGGCGGGTACGAGGACGGCATCCGTGTCGTCCGGCAGGCACTGCTGTGCCATCGCGGTGAGGGTCCCGTCGGGGCCCAGTTCCAGGAAGGTCCGGACGTTCTCGCCCGCGAGGGCCCGCACGGCGTCGGCGAAGCGGACGGCGTCCCGGACGTGGCGGACCCAGTACTCGGGGTCGGCCAGCTCCTCGGCCGTCGCCCGGGCACCGGTGAGGGTGGAGACGATCGGGATCCGCGGCGCAGCGAAGGTCAACTGACCGGCCACGGACCGGAACTCGTCCAGCATGCCGTCCATCAACGGCGAGTGGAAGGCATGGCTGACCGCCAGGCGCCTGGCCTTGCGGCCCTGGGCCTCCCAGTCGGCGGCGAGCTCCAGTACCGAACGCTCGTCGCCCGAGACCACCAGCGAGTCGGGCCCGTTGACGGCGGCGATGCCCAGCTCGTCCTCGCGGCCGACGAGCAGCGGCAGTACCTCGCCCTCGGCCGCCTGAAGAGCCACCATGGCCCCGCCGCGCGGCAGCGCCTGCATCAGCCGGCCCCGGGCCGCGACGAGCCTCGCCGCGTCGGGCAGCGAGAGCACGCCCGCCACGTGCGCGGCGGCGAGCTCGCCGACGGAGTGTCCGGCCAGGAAGTCCGGGCGGATGCCCCAGGACTCGACGAGGCGGTAGAGCGCCACTTCGAGGGCGAACAGCGCGGGCTGGGTGAAGCCGGTCTCGTTGATGAGGTCCGCGTCGGCGACGGCCTCGGGCAACGGACGGTCCAGCAGCGGATCCAGCTCCGCGCGGACGGCGTCGAAGGCGGCTGCGAAGACCGGGTGGGCGGCGTACAACTCCTCGCCCATCCCGGCGCGCTGGCTGCCCTGGCCGGTGAACAGGAACGCCGTCCGGCCGCCGACCGGCGCCCCCCGCACGGCGTGGGGGGCGGGAGCGCCCTCGGCCAGTGCCGCGAGCGTGTCCAGCAGCTCCGTGCGGTCGTCCGCCACCAGCGCGGCGCGCTGCTCGAAGGCCGACCGTGCCGTCGCGAGCGACCGAGCCAGGTCGGTCGCGTCCAACGCGGGACGTGCCAGCAGGAACCCGTGCAGGCGGGCGGCCTGACCCCGCAGGGCCTCCGGCGTCCGGCCGGACAGCACCAGCGGGACCGGCGCCACCGGTTCGTCCGACGTCGCGGGGGCCGGCTCCTCGGCGGGCGCCTGTTCGATGATGGTATGGGCATTGGTGCCACTGATGCCGAACGAGGAGACGGCGGCCCGGCGCGGACGGCCGGTCTCGGGCCAGGGGCGGGCCTCGGCGAGCAGCTCGACCGCGCCCGCCTCCCAGTCCACGTGGGTGGACGGCTCACCGACGTGCAGCGTCTGCGGCAGCACGCCGTGCTGCATCGCCATGACCATCTTGATGACGCCCGCCGCGCCGGCGGCGGCCTGGGTGTGCCCGAGGTTCGACTTCACCGAGCCCAGCCAGAGCGGCTGTTCGTCGCTGTGGGCCTGACCGTAGGTCGCGATCAGCGCCTGCGCCTCGATC
Organism: Kitasatospora sp. NPDC050543; assembly: GCF_044457565.1. Taxonomy (NCBI): domain Bacteria; kingdom Bacillati; phylum Actinomycetota; class Actinomycetes; order Kitasatosporales; family Streptomycetaceae; genus Kitasatospora; species Kitasatospora sp. NPDC050543. The sequence goes on from NZ_JBITGZ010000052.1 coordinate 30,682, forward strand.
GGGTCACCCAGTGTGGTGCCCGTCCCGTGCGCCTCGACGATGTCCACCTCACCGGCCGTCAGCCGGGCGCTCGCCAGCGCCTGCTGGATGACGCGCTGCTGCGACGGGCCGTTGGGCGCGGTGAGGCCGTTGGACGCACCGTCCTGGTTGACCGCGCTGCCGCGCACCACGGCCAGGACCGGGTGTCCGTTGCGCCGCGCGTCGGAGAGCCGCTCGACGAGCAGCAGGCCGACGCCCTCGCCCCAGCCCGTACCGTCCGCGTCGTCCGAGAACGCCTTGCAGCGCCCGTCCGGGGACAGCCCGCGCTGGCGGCTGAAGTCCACGAAGGTCGCGGGTGTCGCCATGACGGTGACGCCGCCGGCCAGGGCGAGCGAGCACTCGCCGGAGCGCAGCGCCTGGATCGCCCAGTGCAGCGCGACCAGCGAGGAGGAGCAGGCGGTGTCGACGGTGACCGCCGGGCCCTCCAGACCGAAGGTGTACGAGACCCGGCCGGAGGCGATGCTGCCCACGCCGCCGCTGCCCATCGACCCCTCGGCACCGCTGGTCGCGGCCTCCTGGAGCCGGGTCGCGTAGTCGTGGTACATCACGCCGACGAAGACGCCGGTCCGGCTGCCGCGCATGGCGACCGGGTCGATGCCGGCCCGCTCGAACGCCTCCCAGGAGGTCTCCAGCAGCAGCCGCTGCTGCGGGTCGGTGGACAGCGCCTCGCGCGGGCTGATGCCGAAGAAGCCGGGGTCGAACGCGGCGGCGTCGTGCAGGAACCCGCCCTCGCGGGTGTACGAGGTGCCCTGGTGGTCCGGGTCGGGGTGGTAGAGGTTCTCGACGTCCCAGCCACGGTCGGTGGGGAAGCCGGAGACCGCGTCCCGCCCGTCGGCGACGAGTCGCCACAGGTCCTCGGGGGTCTGGATCCCGCCGGGGAAGCGGCAGCTCATCGCGACGATCGCGATCGGGTCGTCGTCGTGGCCCAGGCCGCTGCCGATGGCCGCGGTGCCCGGGAGCACCCTCCCGTCGGCCTCCTGGCCGCCGAGGAGTTCGGTACCCAGCTGCCGGGCCAGGACGTCCGGGCTGGGGTGGTCGAAGACCAGGGTCGCGGGCAGGCGCAGGCCCGTGACGGCGCCGAGGCGGTTGCGCAGCTCCAGCGCGCTGAGCGAGTCGAAGCCGAGTTCCCGGAAGGCGCGGGTCGGGTCGACCGCCTCCGGGCCGCTGTACCCGAGCACGGCGGCCGCCTCGGTGCGGACGGCCTCCAGGAGTTCACGCCACTGCTCGGCCGGCGGCAGCGCCGCCAGCCGCTCGGCGAGGGCGGAGCCGCCGGGCGCGGCGGCTCCGGCGGAGGCCACGGCGCGCCGGGTCGCGGGCCTGACCAGGCCCCGCAGTAGCGGCGGGACGGCGCCCGGGTCGGTCGCGCGGGAGCGCAGCCCTGCCAGGTCCAGCCGGATCGGCACCAGCACCGCGTCCTCGGCCCGTACGGCGGCGTCGAACAGCCGCAGGCCCTCCGCTCCGGAGAGCGCCCGCACGCCGCCTCGGGCCATCCGCTGCACATCGGCGTCGTCCAGCTCGGCGGCCATACCGCCGCCGTCTTCGGCCCAGAGGCCCCAGGCGAGGGAGGTGGCGGGCAGACCGGCCGCGCGGCGGTGCTCGGCCAGCGCGTCCAGGAAGGCGTTGGCCGCCGCGTAGTT
>NZ_JBITGZ010000053.1:0-32325 GCF_044457565.1 Kitasatospora sp. NPDC050543
CATTTCGGACATTTGGGGTGGTGGTTGGGTGAGGGTGCTCACAGGGGGTGGGGGAGTACGGGGTTGCGTAGTTGGTGGTGGGGTGGGGTTGGGGGTGTTGGTGGGGTGGTGTGGGTGTGTGGGTGGGGTGTTGGTGGTTTGGGGGTGGGGTGGTGGGTTTGTGCTGGTGGGGGGGTGGGGTGTTGGGGGTGGGTGGTGTCTGTTTTGGTGGGTTTGGGGTGGTGTGGTGGTGTGGTGGGGTGGGGTTGGGGGTGGGGCTGGGTGGGGGTTGGTCTACGAGGGGGTGTCGTAGGTGGGGGGTCTTGGCGGGGTGGGTGGGGCGCGTTAACAATTGCGGAGTCGCCGAGGCCGCAGCACCTGTCCCGCTGTGGTTCCTCTTCGCCGGGCCCCGTCTTCGGGTGGGTGCCCTGTGCCTGGCCTCCTCGTGTGCACCGGCTCCTGTTCCGGTCGTGTGCCGTGGTGTGGGGGGTGTGGGCGCGCCGATTCCGATTGAGGACCTGTCTTCCTTATGCGTATCTTCTCTTCTTCCCGTCTGCGTACGTCGGCTGCTCTGCTCGCTTCTGCGGCGGGTATTGCCACTTTGGGTAGTGTCGTGGCTCCGGCTGTGGCGTCGGCCGCCACTCCGGCGTCGACGGCGCAGGCTCTGGCCGCGAAGATCGTGCCGGCGAGTCAGCTGGCGTCGTTCAACAAGATCGTGGCTCATGAGAGCAGTTGGAATGTGACGGCGACGAACGCGTCGTCGGGTGCGTACGGTCTGGTGCAGGCGCTGCCGGGTTCGAAGATGGCGTCGGCGGGTGCGGACTGGAAGACCAATCCGGCCACGCAGATCAAGTGGGGTCTGAACTACATGAACGAGCGGTACGGCAGCCCGAACGCCGCGTGGGCGTTCTGGCAGACCCACCACTGGTACTAAGCCGGACCGTTCACTCCGAAAGAGCCACCACCGCGGCGCCCCGGGCGTCGGACAGGGGCCCCGGGGCGAAGTACACGGCAAGGGGCCCGGCGCGCACACCGCGCGCCGGGCCCCTTCGCCGCACCCCCGCACCGGCGGCCGTGCCGGATCCCGGCGGCGCCGCCAACCCGCCGGTCGGGGTGGGAATCTGACGTACCGCCCCGGGGCCGGGAGGCCGTGCCGGGCGTCGGTAGGGTGGGCGGACATCCGTAGCGAGAGGCACCCGTCCATGGCAAAGTCACCCGCCGAGCGCCGCAAGGCCCTGCTCCAGCTCACCGGGGTCAGCCGTACCTACGGCGAACGGCAGGTCCTGCACCCCGTCAGTCTGGCGCTCGCCGCCGGTGAGTGCGTGGCGCTGCTCGGCCACAACGGCTCGGGCAAGTCGACCCTGCTGCGGATCGCGGCCGGACGCGAACTGCCGACCACCGGCACCGTGCACTTCGACGGCCTCCCCATGGACGAGGCGGACCCGCGGATCCGGGCCAGGGTCGCCGTGGTCGGTGACACCGTCGCCTGCTATCCCGACCTCACCGTGCGTGAGCACCTGCAGTTGGTGGCCGTCGCCCACGGGGTGGCGGACGCGCGCAACTGGATCGAGCACGTCCTGACGGAGCGCAACCTCACCGAGCGGGCCGACGCCCTGCCCTCGGCGCTGTCCTCCGGGCAGATGCAGTCGCTGCTGCTGGCCTGCGCGATGGTCCGGCCCCGAGACCTCCTGCTGCTGGACGAGCCGGAGCAGCGCCTCGACCCCGACGCCCGCCGGCAGCTCGCCGAACTGCTCAAGGCCGAACTCGCGGACGGCGTCGCCGTCCTGCTGGTCACCCACCACACCGACCTGGCGCTGGAGGTGGCGGACCGGGTCGTCGTGCTGGAGGACGGCGGCGTGCTGGCCAAGGGTGCCCCGCGCACCGTCCTCGCCGACAGCGTCCGGGGCGGTACCCGGTGAGCGACCACCCCACCCGATCGGCCGCCGCCGCCCAACCCGCCACGACCGCCGCCGCGTTGGACACCCCGGACGGCGACCTGCCGGAGCCGGCTGAGCCTGCCGGGCCCGTGGAGCTCGACGAGCCAGCAGAGCCAGCAGAGCCTGAGGAGTCGGCGGAGTCGGCGGAGCCGGACGAGCACGGGGAACCCGACGAGCCCGACGCGCACCCGCTTACCGTCGAGGACGAGGAACTGCCCGCCGACTGGACGGCGGAGGACGACTGGACCGACGAGGCGCTCGCCCTGCTGCGGACCATGCGCGCCCCTCACCGCCGCAGCCGCGCCGGGCAGATCGCCTTCGTGGTCTACTGCACGCTGCTGGTCCTCGTGGCCTGGGGCGTGACACCGAGCTTCGGCCTGCTCCTCCAGTCCTCGATGGGCGCCGACTACACCGGCCACGGGCCGGCCCTGCTGGCCGCCCTGCCCAGCGGCATCGCTGCGGCGTCCCTCGCCACCATCCTGCTCGCCGCCCGCGACGGGCTCTGGCGCGGCCCGGTGGTCCCGCCCAGGGCCACCGCCGACTGGCTGCTGCCGCACCCCGTCCGCCCCCGGCGGGTGCTGCGGCCGTGGTTCTGGCTGTCCTGCGTGCTGGCCACCGCCCCCGGCGTCGTCACGGCGGCCGGTGCGATGGTCGCCCTCGCCCTCACCGTCCGGGCGGGGCTTCCCGCCGCCTTCGGCTGGTGCGTACTCGGCGGAGTCTGCGTGCCGCTGCTGGCGACCTGTGTCGGCCTGGCGGTGGAGCTCGACGACCGCGTCGCCGCCCTGGTCCGCAGGCTCACCCCCTACCTCGCCGTCGCCGTGCTGCTGCTCGCGACCCAGAGCGTCCTCGCGGCCCAGGGGCACCGGATCGGCTGGCTGGAGGGCGCCGAGCTGTGGTCCGGGCCGTGGGGCTGGGCCGGCCTGGCCGCTCTCGCCCCGACACCGGCCGCCCAGCCGGGCAGCTGGGCGGCCGCCGTACTCCTACTGCTGCTCACGGCCGGCTGCGTGGTGCTCGCCGACCGCTCCTGCGGCAACGTCCCGCCGGCCCGGCTGCGCGAGCGGGCCCGTACCGCCGCCGGGGTGCTGGCCGCCCTGCGGACGGTCGAACTGCGGGCCGCGCGACTGGCCGTAGCCGACGCGACCTCGGGAGCGGGCCGGTTCCGGCTGCGCCTGCCGGCGCCGCGCGCCGCCTGGCTCGCCGTGCCGTGGCGCGACGCGCTGGCGTTGCTGCGCTCCCCGAGCAGGCTGGGACGCTCCGTGCTGCTCTGCGCGCCCGCCGTGCTCTGCGGCTACCTCGTCCACTCCGCCACCGGCGCCGTGACCTGGGCCGCGACGGCGCTCGCGCTGGTCTTCTGCTACCTGGCGGTGGCGCAGCTGCTGGAACCCGCCAGGATCGAGACGGACGACCCCCGCCGGGCCTCCTGGTCGCCGTACCCCTTCGCCGGGCTGATGCTGCGTCACGCGATCGTGCCGGTGACCGGGGGCGTCGCGGTGGCGGCGGCCACGGCGGCGGGGGCCGTACTGGCCGGCGCCGGGAGCCGGGCCTGGCTCCTGCCGGCGGTCGTGCCCGCCATGGTCGCGGCGGGGTTGGTGAACGCCTGCCGGGGGTTCATCCGCCAGCACCTGATGTTCGGCAGTTCCACGGGCAAGCCGGGCTCCGGGGCGGGGCCGCTGGTGTTCGCCGCCTGGTACGCCGCCGGGCCGGCGGTGGCGGTCGTGGTTCTGACGGTGCCGTTCACCACGGCGCTCACCCGGGGCTCGGGCTCCGCCGTGTTCCAGGCCGCGCTCTGGTCAGCGGTGACGGCCGCGGTGCTCCTGTGGTGGGCCCACCAGCGCGCGGTGAAGATCACCAGCAGCAGCAAGCCCGTCGGCGCCGGCGCCGGGAGCTGATCCGCCGGGACCGCTCACCGCGCGCGGTCCCGGTCCCGGCGCGGTCCCACCCGCCGCGTCGCGCGGCGGCGCCCACCTGGGCGCCCGGCGCGGGGTCAGCTGTGGTCGGGCGGTCGGGTCAGGTGCATCCGGATGGTGAACCCCGCGTCGGTGGTGCGGGTCTCGACCAGGTCGCAGAGCTGGTGGATGATCCACAGGCCCCGCCCGCCGGCCGCCGACTCCCGGGCCGGGCGGGCCCGGCCCGCCAGCGGATCGGCCGGCCGCCCCGCGTCGCGGACCTCGGCGATCACCGACCCGCCCTGCACCCAGACCCGCAGGGTGCCCCGTCCGCCGCCGTGTGTCAGGGAGTTGCCGGCCGCCTCGCCGACCGCCAGCACCAGGTCCTCGGTACGTGCGGCGGACAGGCCCAGCCCGGCGGCCCAGGCCCCGGCGCGGTCCCGCGCCGAGGCCAGCTGCCCGGCGCGGTAGTCCATCGCGTGCGCACCGGCCGGCTCCGGCAACGGAGCGTCGCACCGGACCGTCATGGCCACCGGCTCGGTGTACCAGCGGCTGGCCGTCGACACGCCGTTCGCGATCAGGACGGGGTGGGTGCGCCGGGCGTCCGCGAGGACGGCCTGCGGCAGGCCCGCCGTGTCGTACGGGCAGAGGACGGTCGCGCGGCGCCCGGCGAAGGCGAGGTTGATCAGCGCCTCGTGGCGGGTCGCCTCGGTGATCTCGGCCGGGGAGCGCCCGGGCCAGATCGGCTCTCCGACGATCAGGGTGGTGCCGCCGGGGTCGCGTCCGGCGAAGTCCAGGAGCCGGGTGAGGATCCGGCCGGGATTGCGGCCCAGCTCGGTCATGTCCGCGCACTCGGCGCCGTCCAGGGCCGTACCGAGGCCGCTCCGCAGCAGCTCCAGCCGGTGGCCGGGCACCGCGACCAGGACCGGGACGGAGGCCGCCAGCGCGGCCGTGACGAAGGCACCGACGCCCGTGGCGTACTCGCCCTCGTCCCGGTAGAGGAGCGCCGGATGCGCGAAGGCCGCGCCGTCCGGCCCCCGCGGGCCGGTGCCACCGCCCGGCCCGGCCGCCTCCGGCGTGCGCTGCACCAGGACCACCTCACCCAATTCTCCGCCGCTGCCCCGGCGGCCAGTGTCCGTCATGACGGGCCTCTCAAGGGCCGCCTACCCGTGATCGCGCGGGTGACACCGATGCCCGCGCCGGACGGTGGCCGACCGCCGGCCACACGCGTCGCATCTTGCCCGCCCCGCTCCGACCTCGGCGGGAACCAGCGCGGCGGGCGTTGGAGCGGCCGGCGTTAGAGCGGCCCCGATCCGGGCAACCGACCCACCGTGCCCGGGCCCCCTCGCCTGGGCACGCCGCCACGACGAGAGGAGCGGACCCCCGTGCCCTGGTTGACCGTGCTGCGCCCCCTGGCCGTCCTGGCGGCGGTCGCCGCCGCTGCCCTGCTGCTCGACCGCACCGCCGACCGGCTGGTCCACCGGGCGGCGGCCCGCCACCCCGCCAGCCCGGCCTGGCCACTGCTGCGCCGCTGCCGTCCGCCGTTCCTGCTCACCCTGGCGGCGATGCTGCTGCTGGGCGTGGAACCCGGCCTGGGACTGGCCGCCCGTCGGCACGAAGCCGTCCGGCACCTGCTCGTCCTGACGGCCATCGCCGGCTCAGCCTGGCTGGCCTCGCGCATTGCCGCCCTGCTGCTCGACACCTCGTTCAGCAGCTACGCCGCCCGGCGCCAGGACGCCGCGAGGGTTCGCCGGGTGCGGACCCAGACCGCCATGCTGCGCCGGGTCACCGTCGCGGCCATCGCCGTGGTGGCCCTGGCAGCCATGCTGATGACCTTCCCCGGCGTACGGGCCGTGGGCGCCAGCCTGCTGGCCTCGGCGGGCCTGATCGGCCTGGTGGCCGGGGTCGCCGCGCAGAGCACGCTGGCGAACCTGTTCGCGGGCATCCAGCTCGCCTTCGGTGACATGGTGCGGATCGGCGACGAGGTGGTGGTCGTCGGCGACTGGGGCACGGTCGAGGAGATCACCCTGACCTACGTCGTGATCGCCACCTGGGACCAGCGGCGGATCGTGATGCCGGTGTCGTACTTCGCGGGCAAGCCCTTCGAGAACTGGTCGCGCAACGACCCGAGCATGACCGGGACGATACTGCTGCACCTGGACCACAGCACGCCCGTCGCCGAACTCAGGCAGGAGTTCGAGACTCGGCTGCGCAAGAGCGATCTCTGGGACGGCCGGGGCTGCGCCCTCCAGGTGGTCGACACCACGCCCACGACGATCGTCGTCCGCGCGCTGATGACGGCCCGCAACGCCTCGGACGCCTTCGACCTGCGCTGTCTGATCCGCGAGGAGCTCGTCGCCCACCTGCGCTCGGCGCATCCGTACGCCCTGCCCAGGATCGGTGTCGCGCAGGCACCGGTGGAGCCCCGGCCCGCGGTGTCGCCGCCCGCGCAGCCGGAGCCCGGTGGGCGGGTGCCGCCCGGCCGGGCCGGTCTGCCCGGCATGCGGGACGGCGACGACCGGTCCGGGGCCTGAGCCCGCGCCGGCCGGGACCTGCTCCGCCAGTCGGCCGTACGCCGGAATGCGCTCCTGCGGGCGCCGGCCCCGCCCGGACGCGCCCGGACGTCCGGCCGCGTCAGCTCCGCCACCTCGCGCGGACGGACGCGGGTGGCCGACGACGACAGGCGGGAGCGCCTGGCTGTCCGTAGCTTCATGGCATGGACATTGACCGTCGTTTGGTGCTCCGCCGCGTGGTGCAGGCCGCGTCGGCGGCAGCCGTGGTCGCGCTGCCCGCAGCAGGCGGGCCGCGGCGGGTGCTCGCCTCCGGCGACCGCGCGCCGGCCGCACCGATCGCGCCGGCGCTCACGTCCATACGCAAGCTCCCCGCGCCGCCGCCGATCATGCCCTGCACGCTCTGGCAGACCAACCCCGCGCCGCCGGAGGTGCAGTACGACCGGGCGGTGCGGGCGGTGTTCATCCATCACACGGAGAACGGGAACACCTACCGGGCCCAGGCGGTCCCCGACATCATCCGGGCGATCCAGCGGGATCACCGGGAGAACCGCGGCTGGGACGACATCGGGTACAACTTCCTGGTCGACCGGTTCGGCACCGTCTACGAGGGCCGGCGCGGGGGAGTCGACCGGCCGGTCGTCGGGGCTCACACGATCGGCTTCAACCGGGAGACGGTCGGTGTCGCCGCGATCGGCACCTACTCCGCCGGCGCACAGGTGCCCGAGCCGGTCGTGGAGGCGATCGCCCGGCTGGCGGCGTGGAAGCTCGCCGCGGACGGGACCGACCCCCGGGCGCAGTGCGACCTGACGTCGACCAGCAGCGAGAGCCGGTTCCCGGTCAGCACTCACCACGCGTTCAACGCCGTCTCCGGCCACCGCGACGCGTTCTGCACCCTGTGCCCGGGCGATGCGCTGTACGCCCTGATCCCACGGATCATCGAGCGCGCCGCGCAGCTCCAGCTCGACGCCGAACTGCGGGCCCCGGGACCGCCCACCCGCTTCGGGTAGCCGACGCCGACGCGGGTGCCGCCCACCGGAGCCGAGGCCGGGCCGACCGGGCGGCTTCGGCGCCCGGAGGATGGCACCCGCCCGGGGCGAGGACCGATCCGACCGCCCCCTCACCCCCGGCGGGCGGGCCGTCCGCCGGCGGGCGCCGGCCGAGCGGGCCGTCCGGCCGGCCGCCTGCTGAGCGCTCCGGTCCGCTGGCCCGATCGTCGGATCGGCGGAACCGGGTCCGCGGGACGTTTCCGGCCGGCCGGACGGGTGATACGCGGATCATGGGCAGTTATGTGATCACGATCCCCGGTACCGTCCACCGTCCGCTCGACGCGGAGGCCAAAGCGGTCGTCCTGGCCTCGCTCCGGGGCTCCGACCCCGACGAGGTCGGGTCGAAGGTGCCCGACCTGGACGTGCTGACGCTGGACGACAGCGCGGGCACCTTCGTCCTCCGCCTGGAGGTGGAGGCTGCGGACCGCACCGAGGCCGGGGCCGCCGCGCTGGCGGTGGCAACCGACGCGTTCGCGCGGGCCGGCTACGACGAGCGGGAGATCGCGGCCGGGCAACCCCTGGTGACCGGCATCGACGTCGGCTGATCCCCGGGGGCGGGCGGCCCCACGGCGGCCGCCCGCAGGCCGTACCGGCAGGTGCGGCCCCTTCGGTGTGCCCGGTTCTCGGTGGGGCGGGTGGGCGGGCCCCGTTCCGGGCGCGTGCCGGTCGGGCCCGGCGGCTCAGGTGGTCCAGCCCGCGACCGCCCCGATCGCGGCCAACAGCAGGCACGCCCCCGCGTTGGGCGTCCCGTACAGCGCGAGCACCGCGACGAACTCGCGGATGGTGGCGCTGGGCCGGTAGTACGGCGTGGTGTGCGCGCCGAGTACCTGCCCGGGCACCCCCGAGCGGCGCGCCATGACGGCGGAGCGGAACACGTGGAAGGTGCTGGTGACGACCACGCAGCGGTAGCCCGGCTTGAGCTGCTCCATGAGCGCCCGGCTGAACTCCAGGTTCTCCTCCGTGCTGCGCGAGCGGTCCTCCTGCTCGATCCGCTCCGGCGGGCAGCCCAGCGCGACGAGGTGGTCGGCCATCGCCTGCGACTCCGGCACCCGCTCGTCGGTGCCCTTGCCACCGGAGGCGATCACCACCGGGGGACGGCTCCGGCCCGCCTGCACGCGGTACAGGCCGTAGGCGCGCTCCAGGCGCCCGGCGAGCAGCGGGGGCACCCGGTCGCCGTCGATCAGGCCGGCGCCGAGCACCACGATGAAGTCGACGTCCCGGCGCACCGTCAGGCGTGCGTAGAGGATCGCGTAGCCGAGGAAGCAGAGGAAGAGGAAGGCCAGGTAGCCCGCGATCAGCAGGGTGCCGCCGACGAAGGCGCGCAGCGGCTGCGATTGGAGGTGGACGGCCGCGAGCAGCAGCCCGATGAGCGCGAGAATCGCCAGGCCGGCCCCGAGCGAGAGCAGGTTGGGCAGCCGCCTGCCCTCCTCACGGACCATGGTGACGCCGTTGGCGACCAGGAAGACCGCCGCAGCCACCAGGCCCAGGCCGGCGGCGGGCGGTATCGCCACGTCGGCGGCGTCCAGCAGGCCGGCGGGGAGCCGGCCGAGTTCGCCGAGCAGCCCGGCGGCCAGGAAGAGCGCGGCCAGGCCCAGCAGCACCGCGTTCCCGAAGCGGCGGCGATCGCGCCGTACGCCGACGGTGAAGAGCAGGAGGAACGCGAGGGCCAGGACGTAGGCGGGCATGCGAAGGATCCTACGGACCGCCCGTTGCCGTGCTGCTGCTCGCCCCTCCCGCCGAGCCGCTGCTCCCGCCCGGGCCGTTCACCCGGCCGGGCGCCTGCGCCCGTACCGGCTTCGGCGCGGCCCGGAGGGAGGGCCGGCCCGCCCAGGTCCGCCGTCGAGGGCTGTCCGGTGGCGGCCGGTGGCGGCACACCAGTTCGCGGATCGGCCCCGCAGGAGAGTTCGACGGTCATAGTGACTGGAAGGGGTCCGCCCGTTCGCGGCGGGGGAGATGCCCCTCCGCTGCCCGTCCCGACGCGCGGGTCGTGCCCGGCGGTGCGCCGCGTCGCAGTCGCAGAGAGGTCAGAGGTGATGGCTGTTCAGCTTCCGGCACCGGCGGTCGACGAGGCCGACGGCAGCACGATCAAGGCGGGCTTCCGGCCGCAGGTGACGGTGCGGATCGCGCCGTACCGAGGCATGGCGGTGGGGGACAAGGTGAGCGTCCACTGGGGCGAGGGCACCGGCCGCTGCACCAACATGCTGTGGCTCACCGAGGCGATGGTCGCCACGGGCGGTGACATCCTGGTCGTGGTGCCTGGGCGGTACGTGGACTCCCACGCCGGCCGGGAGGTGCCCGTGTTCTACACGGTCGAGCAGGCCCGCCGCATCGCGGACTCCGCGGAACTGCTGCTGTCCGTCGAGGAGTAGGGCGTGCCCGCCCGGGCCTCCGCCCTCGCGGGGCCCTCGCACCCGCGTTCGCACCCCCCTGCGGTGGTGGTCAGCCGAGAACCAGTCTCAGCGCGTCCATCACGTGGGGCCAGGCCGCGGAGCCCGGGTCGATCAGGTCGAAGTGGCCCGCGTCGGGCGGCTCGATCAGCTTCGCGCCGTGGGCGGTCGCGTACCGGCGTGCCGGCTCCACCGGGAGGGCCTCGTCCTGGTCGCCGTGCACGAGCACGACCGGGGCGCGGGAGGCAGCGACCGGCGCGAGGTTCGCGGGGTCCGGCGTCGCCGGTCCGGGTACGACGGGGGTGAGTACTGCCGGGTCGAGTGCCGCCGGGTCGGTCGCCGCGTACCGGTCCGGTACCTCGTCCGGGCCGCCGTCGAGGAGTTCGGCCACGGCGCCGCGGCCGCCACCGAGGCGGTGTGTCCCGGCGAGGTCGGTGACCGCCGCCAGCGCCACCACCCCCGCCAGAGGGGGAAGGCGGTCGGTGTGCCCGGGCGCACCGTCGGGCAGCCGGTCCCGGAGCGACGCCCACAGGGCGAGGTGGCCGCCTGCGGAGTGCCCGAGGTACACCACCCGGTCGTGGTCGACGCGGCCCGGGAACTCCCGCTCGATCAGTCCCGGCAGCGTGTCCGCCGCCGTCGCGACATCGGTGAAGGTGTTCGGCCAGCCGCCGCCCGCGCCGACCCGCCGGTACTCCACGTTGGCCACCAGGTACCCGTCGGCGGCCAGGGCGTCGGCCACGACGCCGACGTGCAACCGGTCGTGCTCGGCCCGCCAGAACCCGCCGTGCAGCAGCAGCACCAGCGGAGCCCGGCCGTCCGGGTGCCCGGGCAGCGTGATGTCCGCGACCTGGTCCCGGTGCGTCCCGTACCTGACGGTGGCCACCTGCCCCCGAGGCCCGCCGGTCCGCCCCTCGTCGCCCACCGCCATGGTCCGCCCCCCGAGATCGACTTCGCCGAGGGCACTCTAACGGCCCGTGCGGGACGTGGTGCGCGGAGGTCGGATGGGTGGTGGCCCCGGTCCGGTGCGATCCTCTCGCTCAGCCGTTCGGCCGAGGAGTTCGGCCGAGCCGTTCAGCGCGGCGTGCGGGGAGCCGGCCGCTGTGGATCGGCGGTGCGGATCCAGCGGGTGAGGGCATCGATGACGGCCTGGTCGAGCTTGGTGAGCTGGCGCATCGCGGCGACATCACCGACCGCCATCGGCACCCGGGCATCGGTGAGGGCGTCGGCGAGCTGGATCCAGTGGTTGGCGTTCTCCGAGATCTGCAGGGTGTCCTGCCGGCCGTGGCGCAGCTGGACGGTCGCGGCGTCCCGCCCGGGGGCCGTGGCACCGGCCCGTTCGGTGCTCGGGGTCGGGGGGAGGGGAAGCATCAGGGTCCACGCCTCGCGTGGATCTGCGCGGTTGCGGCGGTCGTCGTGCGAGGCGGTCACGGGCAGTGCAACGGGCCGCGTGGCCGCCTGGGCACGCCCGGCCGGCGGAGTTCACCCGCATGCCGACCGGATCACCGCGCGAAGGTGCCGGGCGGGTGCGTCGAACGGCCGGGGGAGGCGCCAGGCCGTGGGCCGCCTGTTCGGGTGGTTCACCGCGCGGCGAAGCGCTCGCGACGTCCGTCGCCGGGCGTGACCATGTATGACGTGCGGGATCAGGACGGCGCGTCGCCGGTGCGAGCCGCCGGTACGCGCACACACACCCACGTGCTGGGAGGTACCAGATGACCACCGAAGGCTTCACCACATGTCTGTGGTTCGACGGGCAGGCCGAGGAGGCGGCGAACCACTACCTGTCGATCTTCAAGGACTCCGAGCTCGGGAGGATCATTCGCACCACCGAGGCCGGGCCCGGTCCTGTGGGATCGGTGCTGACCGTCGACTTCAAGCTGAACGGGCAGAAGTTCGTGGCCCTGAACGGCGGACCGATGTTCACCTTCAACGAGGCGGTCTCGTTCCAGATCCACTGCGACGACCAGGCCGAGGTCGACTACTACTGGAGCAAGCTCTCCGAGGGCGGCCAGGAGGTCGCCTGCGGGTGGCTGAAGGACAGGTACGGCGTGGCCTGGCAGGTCACGCCGTCCGTCCTGCTCGACATGATCAGCGACCCCGACCAGGAGAAGGCGGCCCGGGCCACCCGGGCGATGCTCGGGATGGTCAAACTCGACATCGCCGCTCTCCGCAAGGCCTACGCCGGGGAGTAGCGGGGCCGGAACCAGCGCCACCCGTACGGTCGCCTCGCCTCGCGGGGCGGCGGGGGCCCGCTCCGGGCCGTACTCAGTGGGCAGCCGGGCGCGTGACGCCCAGCAGGAGCGCCGCCAGCTCGTCGATGATCTGATCGAGCGTCGCCTGGAACTGGCCGGCCGTCCAGTCGTGCAGCAGCCCGTTGACCGCGCCGATGAACGCCGTGGCCGCGAGCCGGTAGTCGCGCGCCACGGCCTCCCCGCGCGCGGCGGCCGCCTCGGCCTCCGCGACGAGCAGAGCCACCCAGCGGGAGCGCCGGACCAGCCGCTGGCGTTCCAGCTCCGCGCTGACGCCGACGATCTCGACGAACGCGATCCGCAGCCGGCGCGGGTCCCCGGTCGCCGCCGTGACGTAGGCGCGCAGCACCGCCGTGATCCGCTGCTCGAAGCCCAGGCCGGCCGCGTCGGTCAGCGCCCGCAGCACCGCCTGCTCCGTCCGGTCGTTGACCCGCAGGTGCAACCGCGCGAGCACGTCCTCCAGATTGCGGAACTCCTCGTAGAACTGACGGGTGGACAGCCGGGCGGCCTCGCACAGCGCCGTCACCGAGGCGGCCCGGTAGCCGCGCCCCGTTCCGAACAGCTCCAGCCCCGCCGCCAGGAACCGCTCGCGCCGGTCGGCCTGCCGTTCCTGCGCCGACCTCCCACCGTATGTGCCCGTGACCTGCCCCATTGCTCCCGCCTCACCCGATGACCGTCGCCGCTCGTCCAATTGTTGCCCGCCGAGGTCTTGTCAGGGCGCTCGCACCGTCCTTACCGTCGGGTAGCAGAATCTGACAAACCTTCTTTTCAGACTTGCGACACCCTAGTGAAGGAGTGGCGATGTCTCTCTCCGGTTCCAGGTCCGCACGGCACATACGTGTTCTCGCCGGCCTCACGATGGCCCTCGGCATGGCCCTCGCGAGCTCCGCCGTCGCCGGCGCCGCCTCGCCCCACGCCGGTGCCGGCCCCCGAACCGGCCCGAGCACCGGCACCGGCCTGCGCGAGGTGATGTTCGTCGGCAACAACTGGGACGGCACCGCCGACGTCATCGGCTCCACCGGCGACTTCGCCAGGATCGGCCGGATCAACGTAGTCCCGGACAAGGACCAGCGGCTCGCCGAGATCTACCTCAACCCGATCAAGCTCATCTACTTCCTCGGCATCAGGCAGGGCGCGGGCGAGGGGCATGACCAGTTCGTCGACGACATGTACGCCACCCCGGACGGCTCGGCGATGGTGGTCTCGCGTCCGAGCTTCGCCGACGTCGTCTCCCTCGACATCGCCACCGGCCGGATCAACTGGCGCTTCCCCGTGTCGGGTTACCGCTCCGACCACATGGCGGTGTCCCCGGACGGCAGCCGGGTCGCCGTCTCGGCCTCCACCTCGAACACCGTGCACGTGCTCGACATCAGGACTGGCACCCGGCTCGGCTCGTTCAGCACCGGGGACAAGCCCCACGAGAACGTCTTCACCGGCGGCGGGAAGTCCCTCTGGAACATGGCGATCGGCGATGTCACCACCGCCCTCGACGCCCCCTGGCTCGACTGGACCAAGGGCGACCGCCGCATCACCGTCGTCGACGCGAACACCTTCCGGCAGGTCAAGGTCATCGACATGCGCCAGCGGCTCGACGCCTTCGGCCGCACGGACCTCTCCGACGCCGTCCGGCCCGTCGCCTTCACACCCGACGAGTCCACGCTCTACTTCCAGGTCTCCTTCTTCAACGGATTCGTCGAGTACGACGTCGCCTCCGACCGCATCACCCGCGTCAAGACGCTCCCCAAGAACCCCGCCACCAACGAGGACCGCACCACCTGGGTCAACGACTCCCGCCACCACGGCCTGTCGATGAGCCCCGCGGGCGACAAGCTGTGCGTCGCCGGCACGATGGACGACTACGCGGCGGTCGTCGACCGGGCGACGCTGGAGGAGGGCCCGCTGGTGCCGGCCTCGAAGCCCTACTGGGCCACCGTGAGCGGTGACGGCAAGGCCTGCATCATCTCCGAGAGCGGCGCCGACCAGGTCACCGCGATCGACTTCGCGACCGGGCGCAAGATCGCGTCCGTGCCGGTGGGGGACCACCCTCAGCGCGTGCGCCTCGCCCACGTCCCGGCCGACTGGTCCGGCCCCGCTGCGGGCTGACCCGTCGGCCATCGCCCGCGTGCCCCCGCTGACCCTCGTTCCTCCTCTACTCCTCGATCGCCCCGCCGATCCGGCGCAGATGCCGCCGGAAGGTGTACGACGGGTCGGCCGCCCGCTGCGCCAGGTAGTCGTCGAAGCCGGTCTGCCGGCGCAGCGTGTCGCCCGCGCGGATCCGGTCCGCCTGCTCACGCTCCGTCCGGCGGATGCGGTGCGCCGTCGCGAGCACGTCCTCGACGTGCCCGGCGGCGACGAACAGCACGCCGTCCCGGTCGCCGAAGACGACGTCGGCACTGCTCACCCGCTGCGCACCGAACCGCGCGGTGGTCAGTGCCTCGGGCTCCCGCTCGTCCAGCCGGACCGGGCCGAGCGGGTAGCTGCCGTAGCTGAAGACCGGCACGCCGATCTCGGCCAGCTCCGGGGTGTCCCGGTGCAGGCCCCAGACCGCCAGGCCGGCCAGGCCCGCAGCCGAGGCCTCCAGCACCGCCAGGTCCCCGACGCAGGCCTCGTCCGGACGGCCGCCGTTGTCGATGACCAGCACGTCACCGGGCGCCGCCAGGCCGAACGCCTCCAGGAACACGTCCACGCTCCCGTAGTGGCGTACCGGTGCGGCGCGTCCCGCGATCCGGTGCCCGGGGTCGACCGCGCCGATGCCCGGCGGTGCGGCGCGCAGCGGCAGACCCTCGCGCACGCAGGCATCGGCCAGCAGCGGCGTGGACAGGTCGGCGAAGGCCTTCAGCATGGCGCTCTCCCTGGCTCGGCCCCACCCCCTCGGCGTCGCGAGTGGGGCAGCGGGCGAATGCCGGGAGTCTACCGGCGGCCACCGACACAGCACCGCCGACGTCGGCGCCGGGTCTAGGAGTTGGGCATCCAGTAGTTGTGCACCTCGGACACGGTCGGCTGGCTGGGTGGCTGGGGCAGGCCCTGCCCCTGCGCGACCGGCATCATGCGCTCGACGAACGCGTCCATCGCCTGCCGCGACTCCCACAGGTCGTAGATCGACATGCCCCCGCCGTTGGCGATCGCGACATGGGAGAGGCACCCCTCGAAGGGGTTCCCGGGCAGTTGCTGCAGGGCGGCGTTCAGGGCGTTGTACTGTGCGCTGCTGACTCCCGGCAGCTCGGCGTGCATGAAGATCGCCACGATGGTCCTCCTATGGTTCGGGGCGCGGCTCGGTTCCGCTTCGGCCGGGGCATGCCGGCCCCGGCCTCGGCGTCGGCCTCCAGCCTCCGGCGATCCGCAGGACACGGCATCCCCACTCGCCCGGCCGGGTGGCCCGGCCGCGGGGGCTGGGTACTGCTTCCGCTTGCGCGCCCGCCTCCCGGAAACCGCGACGAGAGGGGGCGGGCGACGCCTCGGTGCATTGCCGGGCAAGGAATATGACTGATCATCAGCCAGACTGCCCGAAAGGCTGTGTCGGCCCGCCCGGCCGTGCTGGCGGGGAGCGGCGTGTGAGGGGAGGCCTCCGCCAGCCCCGACCCTGTCTTCCCGCCCGTCCTCTGCCACCGGCGCCCGGACGGCGCCGGTGTCGTCGGCCCGGCGGGCGCGGTCGGCGCGCGCCGGTTAGGTTCGGCCTATGACGACTGAAGAGATGACCGCTGCGACTGTGGGCGTGCGCTCTTATCAGGAGGTCGCGGTCGTGCTGGCCGCGGCCAACACCGAGGAGGCCTGCTCCGCCCGGTTCGGCCGCGGTGTGCTAGCTGCCTACCGGTGGGCGCTCGGCGGGCAGGTGGCGGCTCCGATCACGGCCGCCGCTCCGCCCGGCGCCGCGGGGCCGAGCCACGCACAGCTGCGGGCGGAGTGCCAGGCGGCCCTCGCCGAGGTGCTGGGACACGCCCGGCGCACGGTCGAACTCGACTACGCCCGGGGCGTCCACGAGGCCCTGGCCTGGCTCTGCGGCCACAGCGACGAGGTGCCGTAGGCGGCTCCGGGTAGCGGCGCGCGTCGGTTCGACGCAGACCCGCTCCAGCCGAACGAGGCCTCCAGTAGGTGGGTGTTGCTCGCGTCGACGCCGGTCGCACGCCCCCGGAGTCACCATCCTGGACGGTTCCTTCCGGGCCTGCCTCCACCCGTCGGGATGCCGCTCTCCTCGCGACGGGTCCACCCGGATCGACCAGGGGTAGCGGGGATGCGCGGAGTGGGTCGGTCGTGCGCGCGAACACTGCTCCTACCCCGCGAGCCCCGGCCGTGCGGTGGACGTCCTCCGTTGTGGGTCCGCGGCCGAGCAGCCCGACCGGGTCGGCCCCCAGGTTGGCGATCCCGGTGAGGTCTCCGAGGTCGGTGCTGGCCCCGACCCGGAATGCTGTACGGGTGATCCTGGCGCGGCACGGCCGGTGCGGCGGGTCGGCCGGTGAGCGTGCGCGGGCCCGCGGAACCGATGCCGGCGGGGACGGCGTCCAGCCAAGGACGAGACACGTGATCATCGGTGAGTACGAAGGAGACCGCGATGAGCGGAACGGCCACCCGCCACCTCTACCTCGTCCGGCACGGCGAGGCTCTGCCGGACGAGAGCGGGCTGACGGAGGACGGCCGCCGTCAGGCGACGCTCCTCGGCCGTCGCCTGCGGGGCATCCCCTTCTCGGCCGTCCACCACGGCCCGCTGCCCCGGGCGGCACAGACCGCGCAGCTGATCGGCGAGGAGCTGAACGGCGTTCCACTGGTGGTCTCGGAGGTCGCCGGGGACTACGTCCCCCACATGCCGGACCGGGACGAGCTGCCGGCAGGCTCCGCCGACTACCTGCTGCGCTTCCTCGAACCGGTCACGCCCGAGGACCGCGACCACGGTGCGGTGCTCGCCCGCCGGGCGCTGGCCCGCTTCACCGGCCCGGTGGACGGCGACGAGGAACGCCACGAGCTGGTCGTCACCCACAACTTCCTGATCGGCTGGCTGCTCCGGGACGCCCTGGACGCACCGAAGTGGCGTTGGCTGGGCCTCAACCACGGCAACGCGGCCCTGACGGTCCTCCGCTACGCACCCGGTCGGCCGGTCTCGCTGCTCGTGCAGAACGACATGCGCCATCTGCCGGCCGACCTGCGCTGGACCGGCTTCCCGTCCGAGCCGCACCTCTAGGCGTCCGGAAGCATCAGCTCGTCGAGAACAGCCCAGACCTGAACCCCGGCCCACGCGGCTGGTCGCCCGGCCGTGTACACGTGTGGCTGCGGAGCGCTGTCCAGAGCCGGCGGCCGGCAGTTCGGCGGGTCGTGGGTCCGGGGCCGGCGAGTGGCGAGTGCGGGGCGGGTCAGGGGAGGAGCTTGTCCAGCGCCGCCTTGCCTTCCTTGGCGAGCTTGCGCTCGGCCCAGGCGAGAGTGTCCGGGGTGAGGTCGCGACCGGAGGCCAGGACCACGTCCTCGGCCGTGACCGTTCCCTCGGAGCCGACGTGGAGCAGCGCGTCGGGCGTCACGCCTTCGGGCTGCGGGTTCGAATTGGGCTGTGCGTTCATGCCGCCCTCCTAGTTCGGTTGAGCGAAATCGTATGGGCGGGGATGGCAAAGCGCGCGCGGTGGTTCAGTCCGGCACCTCCCGGGTGAGCTGTTCGGACCGGCCGGGAGTGGAATCCGGCCGTTCGTGGTGCGGCTCCGGGCCGCCGTCCGTGGGCCGGCGAGGCCCCGGGCGGTCGTCGCGATCGCCGGCTCGGTGCTCGGTCCGGTCCTCGGTCTGGTCCTCGGTCTGGTGCTCGACGGAGTGGTGCGGCGGGACTCCTCCCGCACCGCCCTGTGGGATGTCGTCCATGGCTCTCCCTTCGTCGGTCACGCCGCCGGTCAAGGTGACCGCCGCCGCCGATTGCCCGGGCGCCTGCCCGGGAGCCGGGGTCGCAAACCCTTCGCAAGTGACGGTCTTCAGGCGCCGCGTTTGCGCTCGTCCCGCCGCCGGGCCAGTTCCTCGACCGCGCTCGGGAGGGTCGTCTCGAAGTCGATCAGTTTCGCCCAGGTCGGCGTTACGACGATCCGGACCATGCCGTCATAGAGCGAGCGGACCTCGGCCTCCCACTCGACCCGTTGCTCGGGCGTCATCGCGTAGGTGCCGTTCATCTGGAGGTACTCGTCCGGGATGCCCTCGACGACGTCAAGCTCGGCCCGACCGCGGATGAGCAGGATCTTCGGTGGGTGCACCTCGGTGTCGATCGTCAGGGCGACCGCCGGGTTGTGGCGCAGAGCCGGTAGCTTCGGGGCGTTCTTCACCGTGCACATGACGATTTCCGAGCCGTTCCAGAGGAAGCCGATCGGAATGGCCCGGGGTGTGCCGTCCCTGGCGACGTAGGCCAGTCGGGTCACGTCGCGGGCCAGGAGTTCCTGGCTGAGCGGACGGTTCAGGACCTCGGTAATCGCGCTCGGCTGCATGGTCGGACCTACCCTCCAGCGGTCGTTCACCAGTCACCCCAGCTTAGGAGGTCCCGGGAGCCGAGGCGGCGAAGCGGATGAGAGCGACAGGCCTGCTGAAGGCGTCGGAACGTACAGATACACGAACGTCGTCCGGCATGGTTCGGTGGCACACGCTCAGGGTTCGATGGCACGGAACACCGGCGCGCAGCTGATGTTTGATCAGTCGAACAGATTATCGAACAATGGTGCTGTGACCGCAGAAGTGCCCTTCTCCCGCCCGCATCGCGCGGCCGCCGCGCCGGGCGACGCGCGGCGGGCCCCGCGTGAGCTCATGACCATGCCCGGCATGGTCCACGACGAGCGCGCGTGGAAGCTGGTGTGGATCCGGGTGGGCGGCGCCTGGCGGTCCGGGGTGCTCACCGTCTGGCGGCGGCCGCCGAACAGCACGGTGTGGGTGGCCCACGTCCGCTGGGGCGAGGGTGACCACTGGGGCTGGTTCCTCTACGACCCGGCCACGATCCGCCCGGCCCCCGAACCCCCGCCCGTTGCGGCCGGCCGCGCCCCCACGGGGGCGGGACGCCCCTGACGCGGTGGGGCGTGGCGGTGGGGCCGCCGGGCCGGCCGGCGACCGAGGTCAGGTGCGGAAGCCGATGTGAACGTGGTCCTGGTGGGTGTCGTCCGAGAAGAACTGGCCGGACGTCCCCCCGGACAGCTGGCGCGGGCCGCCCACGTTGTACGAGCCCGCCGCCGCTGCCGCCCGCATGAAGCCGTCCACCAGGTCGTGCGGCGTCCCGGGGTCGACCACGGCGTGCCCGTCGATCTGCCAGACGTCGAAGGCCCGGCCGGGCGGGTGGTCGCTGGGCCGGTCCGTTCCGAAGACGTAGATCGGGTGGCCCGAGCGGACCACGCTGACGTACATCCGGTAGGTCCGGGAGAGCGTCAGCATGGCCTCCAGCACAGTGGTGTGGATCGCGCCGCTGCGGACGTCCGCGACCGAGGCCGGCGGGAGCTGGATCCGGGGCTCCGTGAGCACCTGGCGGGCGGCGGCGCCCGGGTCGCCGGCCGGGTCGCCGGGCTGGGCGGGGTGCAGCGCCGTCACCGACCAGCGCGGCTGTGCGGAGCTCAGCCGGACGTCGACCGTGGTGCCGCCGGCCGTGACCGTCCCGTCGGCGGCTTCGGTCCACTGGTCGCAGACCACCAGCACGCTGGCCGAGTCGGTGAGGATCCCGCCGTACTGCGCGTCGACCACCTGGAGGGCGGCCGCCTCGGCGGTGGGGCGCAGCGTCCCCGCCTGGTCGACGAGCGCGGGGTCCAGCCCGAGGGCCGAGACCCGGGCCCGGGCGGCGTCCGCGCCGCCCTCGCCGGCCGGCCAGGCGCCCAGTGCCTCGACCAGCTGGACGGCCCGCAGCTTGACGTCGGGCTCGACCTCGCCCGGCCCGGGTGTCCACGCGGTGGTCGCCGGCGGGCCGGCGGAGGGCGTCGGGGGAGGCGTCCCGGTGGCGGTGGCGGTGGCGGTGGCGGTGGCGATGGCGCTGGTCGCGGGCGCCGATGACGAGGAGGACGAGGAGGACGAGGACGGCGGGGGCGTCCCCGGAGCCGGCGTGCCCGGTCGGCCGGAGCAGCCGGCGCCGGCCAGCAGCACACCACCGGCGGTGATCAGCAGCGCGCGGCGGGGGAGTGGCCCGGGCCGGCCGGGGGAAGGACTGCGCATGGGCTCCTCTGTACGGCACCGCCCGGCCGCCCGGCAGGAGCCACGCCGTGGCTTCGCCCTCAGCACGGTCCCGGTCCTGGCGCGGGCCCAGGCGCGACGGCCCGTAGTACCGCGGTACCACCCGCGGCCCGAGCTTCCCGCCCCGGGTACCACGGTCCGGGCCGTTCGCGTGTCTAGCGTTGATCGTGAGGCGCCCGGGTCGACCGGAGCCCGGGTGTGAAGGAAGAACCGATGATCGAGGCGCAGCAGCTGACGAAGCGGTACGGGGAGAAGACGGCGGTCGACCGGTTGGAGTTCACCGTCAAACCGGGCTCGGTGACCGGCTTCCTCGGGCCGAACGGCGCGGGCAAGTCCACCACCATGCGGATGATCGTCGGCCTGGACGCACCGACCGGCGGGTCGGTCACCGTCAACGGCCGCCGCTACGCCCAGCACGCAGCGCCCCTGCAGGAGGTCGGCGCGCTACTGGAGGCGAAGTCGATCCATCCCGGGCGCTCGGCCTTCGATCACCTGATGGCGCAGGCCCACACCCATGGCATACCGCGCCGCCGAGTCGTGGAGGTCATCGAGCTCACTGGTCTGCAGAGCGTGGCGAAGAAGCGCGCCGGCGCCTTCTCGCTGGGCATGGGCCAGCGGCTGGGCATCGCTGCCGCGCTGCTGGGCGACCCTGCGACCGTCATGCTCGACGAGCCCGTCAACGGGCTCGACCCGGAGGGCGTGCTCTGGATCCGCAACCTGCTCACCGGCCTGGCCGCCGAGGGCCGTACGGTCTTCGTCTCCTCGCACCTGATGAGCGAGATGGCCCTGGTCGCCGACCATCTGATCGTCGTGGGCCGCGGCCGGCTGCTGGCCGACACCACGGTCGAGGATCTGGTGCGCCAGGCCGGCGGTGACACCGTGAAGGTGGCCACCGCGGACCCGGCCCGCCTTCGGGAGGTGCTGGCGGGGCCCGGCGTCGAGATCACCGGCCGGGCCGGCTCCGAGGAGTTGCAGGTGGTCGGTCTTCCGGCGCGTGAGATCGGTCTGAAGGCGGCGGAGCACGGCATCGCGTTGTTCGAGCTGACCGCCAGGGCGGTTTCCCTGGAGGAGGCGTTCATGGAGCTGACCAGGGACGCCGTCGAGTACCACGGCAGCACCACCGGCATCGCCGGCCCAGCCGGGACCACCGGCACGACCGACGTCACCGGCACGACCGACGTCACCGGCACCACCGGCCTCGACACCCCCGGGAGGGTGGCATGAGCACCATCGCCCCGATACACACCCGCGAACCGTCCCCCGCGGCGTCCACCCGCCCGGTCTACCGGGTCACCGGGCGACGCGTCCTGCGGGCCGAGTGGGCCAAGCTATGGTCCTTGCGTTCGACCTGGATCACCCTCGGCCTGGCCCTGCTCTTCGTGGTGGCGTTCGGCCTGATCGCCTCCGCCCAGTACAAGTCCCGGATCACCTCCGGTGGGCACATGGACCGGGACTTCGCCAACGCCTCCGCCGTCCGCCTGTCGCTGTTCGGCACGAACTTCGGCCAGCTCGCGCTCGGTGTCCTGGGCGTTCTGGTCACCGCGGGCGAGTACTCGACCGGCATGATCCGCTCCACCCTGGCCGCCGTCCCGCGCCGGCTGCCGGTGCTGTGGTCCAAGGCCGCGGTGTACGGCGTGGTCGCGCTGCTGGTCGGGACGGCCGGGGCGTTCACCGCGTTCGTGATCGGCAGCCGGATCGTCTCCGGCACCCCCGCCGCCCTGTCGATGTCGGACGCCGGCGTGGTACGCAGCCTGCTCGGCGCCGGGCTCTACCTCGCCCTGGTCGGCGTGATCGGCACGGCGCTGGGCGCCCTGCTGCGCTCGGTGGCTGGCGGCATCTCCGTCCTGGTGGCGGCACTGATGCTGATCCCGGGGCTGGTCAGCCTGCTGCCCAGCTCGTGGCAGGATCACATCGCGCCGTACCTGCCGAGCGCCGCCGGCGAGTCGATGTTCGCCCTGCACCAGGCCGCGAACACCCTCACGCCGACGAGCGGCTTGCTGGTCTTCCTCGGCTGGACGGCACTGGCGCTGGCCGGGGCGGCCTGGCGGCTGGTACGCACGGACGCCTGATGGCGCTCGACCGGCGCCTGATGGCGACGACTCCGGCGAGGACCGGCGGCACGACGATCGGACAGTCCGGTCGGCCGCCGGTCCTCGCCCATGATGGACGGGTGACCCTGGTGACCAGCACGGAGAGCGCGCACCCCGCGGGTGCGCCGTCGACCGCACACGCCTCGGGTGCGGCGGGCGGCACGGGCAGCGTGGACGCGGCCGGCTACCCGCAGCTGCCCCCGCTGGGGCTGGAGGCGCTCTGGGGGCATCCCGTGGTCGCCCGGCTGGTGGCCGCCGGGCACCGGCTGCGGCGCCTGGACCGGGACCGCCCGTGGGTGCTGGACACCGCCGTGGTGGTCGCGGTCTTCGTGCTGTTCTGCCTGCCGGACCTGGTCCACGGCGGAGGCCCGCGCGACCTCCGGTTCAAGATCATGCACCTTCCCGTGCCCGGCATGCTGGCCTTTCAGGCCGCGCTGATCCTCCCGCTCTGGTGGCGCCGCAGAGCGCCGTCCGCGGCCTTCGCCGTGATCGCCGGCGTCTTCGTCGTGCAGTGGACGGCGCTGGTGTGGCTGCGGGCCGATGTCGCCCTGCTGATCGCGCTCTACAGCCTCGCCCTGCACGGCCGCCTGCGGCACCTGCCGTGGGCGTGCGCGGTGATGGCGGGCGCCCTCGGCCTGGTCGCCCTGCGGGTCTCGGTCGTGGTGACCTTCGGGGACGCCCTCTTCTTCCTGGTCAGCGCCGCGACCGCGTCGGTGGCGCTGGGCCTGGCGCTGCGGATCCGCCGGGCCCACGTCGCCGCCCTGCGGGAACGGGCCGTGCGGCTGGAGATCGAACGTGACCAGCGCACCGCGCTGGCCGCCGCCGCAGAGCGCGCCCGGGTGGCACGCGAGATGCACGACATCATCGGGCACAACCTGTCCGTGATCATCGGCCTCGCCGACGGCGGCGCCTACGCGGCCGAGGTCAATCCCCGGCGTGGCAAGGAGGCGCTCCAGCTCATCGCGGGCACCGGCCGCGAGGCACTGGGCGAGATGCGCCGGATGCTCGGCGTCCTGCGTGAGGATCACGAGGGCCCCGAGCTCAGACCGCAGCCCGGCCTCGCGGACCTGGACGACCTGTGCGAACGCATCCGGGCCGCCGGGCCGCACGTCACCTACCGCACCAGCGGTGACCTGGACAGCCTCGACCTGGGCGCCCAGCTCACCGTCTACCGGATCGCGCAGGAGTCCCTGACCAACACCCTCAAGCACGCCGGCAGCCGGACCAGGGCCGAACTCCGGATCACGGTGGACGGCCCGCTCGTCGCCGTCCGCGTCCAGGACACCGGCCTGCCCGTCGGCGGCCCGGCCGTCCGCGGTGCGCCCGTTGGCGCTCCGACCACCGGCAGCCGGTCCGCCGGGACCGACGGGCACGGCCTGGCCGGTATGCGAGAACGCGCCGCCCTCTACGCGGGCACCGTCACGGCCGGACCGCGGCCCGGCGGCGGCTGGACCGTCGAAGCACTGCTCACCCTCACCCCGCCCGCCGAACCCGAAGGCCGCACATCGTGACCACCGTGCTCATCGTGGACGACCAACCCCTCCAGCGGCTCGGCTTCCGCATGCTGCTGGAGAGCTCCCCCGAGACCCAGGTGGTCGGCGAGGCCGCCCACGGCGGTGACGCGGTGCGCCGGGCCGCCGAACTGCGCCCCGACGTCGTCCTGATGGACGTGCGGATGCCTGGTATGGACGGTATCGAGGCCACCCGGCACATCGTTGCCGCGGGCGGACGCTGCCGGGTCCTGGTCCTGACCACCTTCGACATGGACGAGTACGCCCACGCCGCACTGCGCGCCGGGGCCAGCGGCTTCCTGCTCAAGGACGCCATGCCGGAGGAACTGCTGGCCGGCATCCGGGCCGTCGCCTCGGGTGACGCGGTGATCGCCCCCGGCCTCACGAGGCGCCTGCTCGACGCCTACGCCCACCACCTGCCGGTCCGCGCGCCGGGCGAGGAGGCGGCCGACGACCCCCGGCTGCGGGCCCTCACCGAGCGGGAGCGCGAGATCCTGGTGGCCATCGCCCAGGGCTGGACGAACGGCGAGATCGCCCAGCGGCTGGTCCTCGCCGAGTCCACCGTGAAGACGCACGTCGGCCGGGTTCTGGCGAAGATCGGCGCCCGCGACCGGGTGCAGGCCGTGATCTTCGCGTACGACCTGGGGCTGACCCGGCCGGCCGGACCGACCGCATAGCGCTCCTGCCGCGGCCGGGGTGACCACTATGCCGGTGCCGTTCACCCGAAAGGTTGAATCCGCCCGACCGAAAGGTTTGCCGTCCGTGGGTGCTGCGGAGGCGCTGAGGCCGTGTTCCTGCTCCTCGGCGCCGGTACGTTGCGACGGTCGCTCCACCTGGGCGCCCCACCACCGTCCCGCGACCGTCCCACCGCCGGCCCACCTCCGACAGGACCGCATCCGTGCTCACTCCCATGCCGCCGCTCACCCTTCCCGAGGAACTGCTCCTGCTCTGCGCCGATCCCGGGACCGGGCGGGTGGACCTCCCGCCGTGCCTCGACGAGATGGTCGGGGGAGCGGTGCTGGCCGAGTTGCGGCTGGCCGGGGCGATAGCGGTCGACGGGAGGTACATCACCGAGGTCCGGCCGACGGCGACCGGCGACGTCCTGGTCGACCGGGCGCTGGGAGAGTTGTCGCGGACGGCCAAGGGCGGCCGTCCGCAGCGACTGCGGCGCTCGGTCCGCCGGACCTCCGACCGCGCCGCCCGGCGGTACCTGGAGAGCCTGACCGCGCGCGGCCTGCTGTCGGCGGCCCCCACGCGGGTGCTGGGGATCTTCCGCTCGACCCGGTACACCGTCTCTCGGCCCGAGCGGACCAGTGACCTCCTGGCCCGCCTGTACCCCGTGCTGCACCCGCACTCGCAGGTGGCCGGCCCGGCCGGCGTGGCCGACGGCGTGGCCGAGGCGGACGGGCGAGCCGTGCAGCTGGCGGCGCTCGCCGGTGCGGGCGGACTCGACCGGCGGCTGTTCGAGGGCCCCGGCCGACGCGAGCGCCGACGCCGCGTCAGGGCCCTCACACTCGCCGACCCGATCGCGAGCGCCGTCCGCAGGGAGTCCCGGCGGGAGGACTTCCTCTCGTCCTTCCTCGGCTACCTGTTCGCCGGCGGCTGAGCTGAGGCGCCGGTCGTCGGCCGCCGTCCGCTGCCCGCTCTCCTGGGTAGCGCTTCCCTGGCCGATCGACGGTTCCCGCCCGGCGGTGTGACGAGGTGTCACCGCCCCCCGGTACGGTCGGGGGGGGTGAACGAGGGAGGGGTCGGCGATGACCACGACGGCGGAGCCCGGGGCGTCGGTGCGCGCCGAACCCGGCCGGAGACCCGGACCCAGCCGGGCACCCAGCCCCGGTCGAACACCCGGCGGAGCACCGCGCACGGCGACACCGGCACGGTCCTCGTGGTCGGGGGCACCGGGAAGACCGGACGACGGGTCGCCGAGCGCCTGAGCGCGCGGGGCGTACCGGTGCGTATCGGCGCCCGGTCCGCCGAGGGTTCAACCAGAACTTCGACGAGAGCTTCTTCCTGGAGCCGGTCCTGGCGGGCGAACTCGCGCTGCCCACGGGGGCCGCCGTCGAGCCGTTCGTCGACGCCGACGACATCGCCGACGTCGCGGTGGCCGCCCTGGTGGAGGACGGGCGCGCCGGCCAGGTCTACGAGCTCACCGGCCCGCGTCTGCTCAGCTTCGGTGACGTGGCCGCGGAACTGTCCGAGGCCACCGGACGCGAGGTGCGGTTCACGCCCGTCACCGTCGAGGAGTACCGGAAGGTGCTCGCCGGAGCCGGCCTGCCCGGCGAGTTCGCCGACCTGTTCACCATGATCCTGGACGGGCGCAACGCCCATCTGTCCGACGGCGTCCGGCGCGCCCTGGGCCGGGCACCCAGGGACTTCGCCGGCTTCGCCCGCGACGCCGCCGCCACCGGCGTGTGGAACACCTGAAGCCGCCCGGCGCTTGCCCCCGTGCCCCGGCGGAGCCCGCGCCGGTTGCGCCGCGGCCGAGGGCCGGTCAGGGGCCGCGCAGCCACACTGTCGTGGCCGCACCACCGGGCGGAGGACGGGCCCCGGGGGCGCGCAGCGCCTGCCAACGGATCCGGACAGCGGGCATTGCGACCACTGGAAGGGCCGGTCCCTGGATGTCATGGGCCGGATCGTCACGGGCAGGGCACAGCGTCACAGTGGCTTGACGGCGGTGTGGATGTACCAATAGACGTACTTCCTGACGTGGTACATCTGCACCACCGACCGCATGTTGAGCCACCTGTCGATCGGCCCCAGGCGGCTGAGCAGGGCGTAGGGGACGCGGAAGTACGCGTAGAGCGCAGCCGAGGTCGGGAGGTAGTTCTCGGTGGCGTCCAGGGCCTCCTCCACCTGGAAGCCGGCCTTGCGCAGCAGTTGGTTCATGTTCCCGGTGTGGTACTGCTTCGCGCCCGGGAACACCATGTCATCGATGTACGCCTCGATGAGCGCGCGCCCCTGAGGGCTCATCTCCTCCGGTGGGGGGCTCATCGGGCCGAGCACCACCAGCCGGCCGCCCGGGCGGAGCACGCGGAAGAACTCGGCCAGTGCGCGTTCGGGGTCGTAGGCGTGGACCAGCGTCTCCATCGAGTACGCGCCGTCGAAGGACGCGTCGGGGAAGTCCAGCGCGTGGTAGTCCCCCCAGAGGAACTTCGTCCGCCCGTCCAGCGCGGCCCTGGCACTGAGCCGGCGGGCGTCGCGCAGGTGGAAGTCCAGGACGTCGACACCGGTGACCACCAGGCCGAACCGGGTGGCCATCGCCCGGGCCACGGTCCCCGTCCCACATCCCGCATCCAGCACCTGCGACCCCGTCGGCAGGGCCAGCTTCCGTCCGAGGACACCCTCCAGCTGGCGCTGCGCCCGCCAGCAGCGCCACTTGGACTGCCCGGGTTCGGTCCACCCCCAGTGCCGGGCGTTCCTGGCCACGAGTGTGTAGAAGAGCCAGCTGCCCGGACGTCCGTAGACGCGCCGGAGGCCGGCGAGATCGAGCTCGGCACTCACCATCTGCACCTGTCCTCTCCTTGGCGGCTCATGCGGGCAGTCCGCCGCCGCACCGGCGGCCGGCCGGACGTCCGTACCGCCACCGATGGTCATGTGATCGGAAACCCGGGAACGAGGTCGGCCGATTCCGGACGTCACGTCAGGCCGTGCCGGGCACACGGAACTCCGCGGCGCCGGATCTGCCAGCAAACTACCGCCACCGCTCCCACCTGCGGCGCATGGCGCGCTGGCCGGGAGCCCGGACGGCGGGGGCGGGCGTGCGGGGCGCAGCCCTGGAGGGGTGGGAGGAGACCGGGTCCCTCGCCAGGGGGATGGCGCGGCGTGCCGGCCGCCGCCAGGGATGAGTGGCTGTCAGTCCGCAGCGGGATGTGGGGCGCGGGGACCGCTGGCAGGGTGAGTCGCGAGCACAAGCACCCCTGTTCCTGGAGGCTCGATCATGTCCGCAGCCGCTCTCCCGAACCCCGGAACC
Organism: Kitasatospora sp. NPDC050543; assembly: GCF_044457565.1. Taxonomy (NCBI): domain Bacteria; kingdom Bacillati; phylum Actinomycetota; class Actinomycetes; order Kitasatosporales; family Streptomycetaceae; genus Kitasatospora; species Kitasatospora sp. NPDC050543. The sequence goes on from NZ_JBITGZ010000053.1 coordinate 27,714, forward strand.
GCCGCCGTCGCCATCGCTGCCGACGGGATCGCGAAGCCGCCCCGGCGGGCAGTCAGGGCCGCTTACGCATCGGCTCTCGCGGCGACCGCCGGCTTCGTTCCGCTGCACGCGGTGTGGGCCCTCGGTATCCCGCTCTGGGTCGACCAGGGCAAGTTCCGGGAGTGGTACGCCGCCGGAGGCGGTCCGTACCTCTGGGTGCTCAACGGGCTCGCCACCCTGGCCGGCGTCCTGGCACTGAGTCTGGTCCGGCCGTGGGGGCTGGTGGTCCCGCGGTGGGTCCCGCTCCTGGCGGGTCGCAAGGTTCCCGCGCGGGCACTGGCCTTCACCGGCTTCACGGTGTCGGCCCTCCTGCTCCTCTACACCGGGTGGGCCGCGCTGCTGACGGTCGCCCAGTGGAACGACGACGGGATCTTCAGTCGGTGGATCGTCTGCTACGGGATCCCGCAGTTCCTGGTCTGGGGGATCGGCCTGCTGATGGCCGCCCTCTCCTACCGCGCGAGGACCTCGGCGGCGCGCTGACCTCACAGGTCGCCCAAGGCCCCGCCGAGGGGGTTCGGGAGCACGCGCCCGCTTGCCGTGCCGGCCCCAAGTCGGGCAACGTTCGGTCCGGCGATGGTGGGGATCAGGCGATGGTGCGGAACGGCAGGGGGGCTTGGTGGCGCGGCTGCGGGTCGAGGATGTGTTCGTGCTGCCGGGGCGGGGGCTGGCTGTGACTGGGCGCGTGCACCATGGTGACGCGGCCGCGGGTGACCAGCTCTGGTTGCTCGGAGCCGGCGTCCGACGTGCGGTGACGGTCTGCGGGGGTGGAGAGGTTCCGCGTGTGCTTCGGCGGGCTTGGCGGTGATGACGCGGACGTCGGTCTGCTCCTCGCCGAGGTGACCGAGAGCGAGGTCCGTCGCGGGATGATGCTCTCCTCGGACGGTGCTCCGGCCGCGGAGCGACAGCCCGTGCGCGGCCGCACCACCGGGTGAGGCCGCTGAGCCGACCGTGACCGGGCTGACTCCGGCGCGGCCTGCCGGCGCCGGAGTTGCGGACCTGATCGGTACGTCCGGCTCCGGTGACGGGCGGGAGGCTTGCACCGGAGCCGGACGTACCGCCCGCGTGGCGGCCGAGGCGGGGCGTCAGACGGTACGGTCGCCCTGGCGGCGGCGGGAGGCGTACACGGCGCCGGCGCCGAGGACGACGGCCGCACCGGCGGCGGCGGCCAGGTACGGGGTGGCGGGGGAGGCGCCGGTGTCGGCGAGGACGCCGGTCGCGGTCTCGGCGGTGGTGCTCGCGCCGGTGACGGAGGTGCTGGTGCCGGTCCTGCCGGGCGCGGTCACGGGTGCCACGGCGGGGGCACCGGCCCGCGCGTTGGCGGCTGCCGGGACGACCGCGGCGGTGGGCAGGGCGGTGGGCAGCGTGGTGGGGGAGGAGACGGGGGTCGCGCTCGCCTGCTCCTTCGCCTGCTCCTTCGCCTTCTCCGCAGCCGCAGCCGCGGCCTCCGCGTCGGCCTTGGCCTGCGCCTTGGCATCGGTGAGCGCCTGGTCCGCGGCGTTCTTGGCGGCGAGCGCGGCAGTGACGGACAGGTCGGAGCGGACCATCTTCCGGGCGATGGCGACCCGCACGTCGTCCTCGGCCGTGCGCGTGGCGTCGGCCTTGGCCTCGGCGGCGGTCAGCGCGGCGTCGGCGGCGTCGGCGGCCTTGTGTGCCTTGTAGAGGGCGGTCAGCGCGGCGACGCGCTCGTCCTCGGTGGAGGTGGAGCTGTCCAGGATGCGGTTGGCCGTGGCCTGCTCGTCGGCGAGTGCCTTGTCGGCCGCCGTCTTGGCCGTCTTGGCCGTCTGCCGTGCCTCGGCCGCCTTGGTGGCCGCGTCGACTATGTCCTTGTAGGTCCGGTCGAAGATCCCGTCCCGGTTGTCGAGGAGGTCCGACACGAGCTTCCGCTCCTTGGCGGCGGTCGCGACGGCGTCCTGGTAGGCCTTGTCCGCGTCCGCGGCTGCCTTCTCCAACTGGGCGACCGAGGTGCCGTCCGGCTGCGACTGCCCGGTCGGGGCGGTGTCGGCGAGCGCCGGCGTGGCGGAGAGCAGTACGGCGGGCGTGATCGCGGCGGCGATCGCGGCGGTGGCGAGTGAGCGGCGGACGTTCAAGGGATCCCCCTGTATGTGAAGAGCGGACGGGCCGTCGTGGAGCTGTCATCACACGACAGGCACTCAGATGATCGTATAACCGCGTGATGGCGGAAGTTGACTCACCCTCACTTTGTCGAGGCCCCCGCTAGGACCTGCTCGGAGGTCTCCTCCCGGCCCGGCCGGGTCATCTCTCTCCGGGTGCGCGCGGAGCAGCGATCACTCATAAGGGTTGAATCATCGAGGGCCAGGATTGCCGGCGGCGAGATCCGCGCATCAGCAGTCTGTTCGTCCGGAAACGAAGCAGAAGTGGGGTACCACGTGGTCGAGTTGACGCCCGCAGCGCACGTGAGGACGACCGCCGAGCCCCGGCAGAAGCGGCCCGAGAGCCTTCGGCTGCGCCTGTTCGACGGGTTCGAGCTGAGACGCGGGCAGGAGCAGCTCCCGCTGCCGCTGAACAGCCAGCGGCTCATCGCCCTGCTCGGACTGCGCGAGTCCACCACCAGGGGCCAGGCCGGCGGCATCCTCTGGCCCGAGGTATCCGAGCAGCAGGCCGGCGGCCGGCTGCGCACCACACTGTGGCGCATCCAGCGCACCGGCTGGGCGATCGTGGAGTGCCGAGGTCAACTCGCCCTCGCCCCGGGCATCGAGGTGGACGTGCGGACCTGGCTGCGCAGCGCCCGGAGCGTACTGGACGACCCGGGTGCGGCCGACCTGGCGCAGCTGGCCGCCGTCCGGCCGGTCGGCGACCTCCTCCCCGGCTGGTACGAGGACTGGGTGCTGGTGGAGCGTGAACGGCTGCGCCAGCTCCAGCTGCACACCTTGGAGACCGCCTCCGGACGACTGCTGAAGGAGGGGCGCCATGCCGACGCCCTGGAGAGCGGCATGCGTGCCGTCCAGCTGGAGCCGACGAGGGAGAGCGCCCACCGCGCGGTGATCCGCGTCCACCTCGCGGAGGGAAACCTGGGGGAGGCCGTCCGGCAGTTCGAGGCCTGCCGGGCGGTGCTCCGGAGTGAGCTCGGCGTCGGGCCCTCGCCCCTGCTCCAGGCGCTGCTGTGCGAGGAGGAACTCCCGCTCGGCCTGGGCCGCACCGGGTGGTGACGTCATGTCGTGACGTCAAGCAGGCGTGTCGGCGGTTCGCTCGAACCAGTGACCTCACAAGGCCGTTGGTGACGCATCGGTGACGCTCGGGTGACGGATCCTCTGCGAATCTTGCCGGACCTGCGGTCAGAGGAGGCGGCGATGGGTGCTCAACTGAGCTATCCGGGCGTGTACGTCGAGGAGATCCCGAGCGGCGTACGCACCATCACGGGTGTGGCCACGTCCATCGCCGCGTTCATCGGCCGGGCCGGGCGCGGGCCGGTGGACACCCCCACGACGGTGTTCGGCTTCGAGGAGTTCTCCCGGCGGTTCGGCGGCCTCTGGCGGGAGAGCACCCTCGGCTACGCCGTACAGGACTTCTTCGCCAACGGCGGCGCACGCGCGGAGATCGTCCGGCTGACCGACCCGACGACGACTCCGGCCAGGCTCACGGTCGGCGGTCTCGCCCTGGTCGCGGCGGAGCCCGGCAGCTGGGGGGTGGCACTCCGGGCGGAGATCGACAAGAACGGCACCGACCAGGCGGTGGCGGACGAGATCGGGGTCGCCCGGGAGTCACTGTTCAACCTGACGGTCCGGGAGGCCTCCCCCGGCGGACGGACGGAGGCCTTCCACAACCTCTCGACCGCGCAGAACGCCCGGAACGTGGCCGGTGTGCTGGCCGCCGGCTCCGCGCTGGTGCGGGTCGACTGCGATCCGGCGGGGACTCCCGGCGAGGGCAGGGACGCGCTGGGCGCCGCCGAGCAGAGCGTCGCCGAGACGCGGGGCCGGTACCAGCGCGGTGAGGTCCCCAGGAGCGCGCTCGACGCCGCGGAGCTCGCCCTGCGCCAGGCCGTGGACGCGGCCCGCGCGGCGGTGAGCGACGGGGCGCCGCTCACCGCCGCCGACTTCCTGCCGCAGGGCGGTGAGGCGGACCACCGGGGCCTGTACGCGCTGGACCACCTCGATCTGTTCAACCTGCTCTGCATCCCCCCGCATCAGCGTGCGCAACACGATGTGGAGCCCGGCCTGATCTCCGCAGCGTTGGCCTACTGCAGGCGCCGCCGGGCCGTCCTGCTGATCGACCCGCGCGAGGACTGGAAGGACCCGACGCAGCAGCCGGAGAGCTGGCTCGAACCGATCGACGGTCCGCGCGAGAACGCGGCGGTCTACTTCCCGCGGTTGCGCCGGCCCGACCCCGAGCAGGGCGGTCTGATCGCCGACTTCGTGCCGTGTGGTGCGGTGGCGGGGGTGTTGGCGCGGACGGATGCGGTGCGTGGGGTGTGGAAGGCGGGGGCGGGGTTGGAGGCGGGTTTGGTGGGGGTGCCGGATCTATCGGTGCGGTTGTCGGATGGTGAGAACGGTTTGTTGAATCCGTTGGGGGTGAATTGTCTGCGGGCGTTTCCGGTGGTGGGTCGGGTGGTGTGGGG
>NZ_JBITGZ010000054.1:0-32115 GCF_044457565.1 Kitasatospora sp. NPDC050543
GGCGGTCAGATGGTGGCGGGCGGTGAACTCCCAACGGGAGAAGTACGTCTCAAGGCGGAAGTCGGGCAGCCGGGTCATGGCGTTCACTCCTCTGTTCTTGGTGCTCTCAGTTCGGCCGGCGGGTGATGGACGGTGGAGCGGACGCCCGCCTTGGCCTGGTCGTTCCGGCGTTCCGGGCCGGAACTGCCGACGGGCGGAGTCGACTCCCGGGCTCGGGGCGCCGGCCGGTCTCCCGTTCGCGAAGGGATCACCTCGGCGCACGGGCGAAGCAGAGCCGGGCCGGGTCCGGTCGGCGCACCGGCGCCCGCACCGAGGGCCGCGGTCATCGTCCACACTCGCCACATCTGGACTATAGGTCCAAGCTGGACAGAAAGTCCACGACTGGAGGACGGATTGCTTCCGCAGGGCCTGGAGAAGGTGGGCAGGGCGCAGCGCGAGCACGGCCCGGTGCTCGTCGGCGTCGGGCAGCGGCAGCCGCTGGTTTGCGGTGGTGACGGTTCAGAGGTGTCGGCGGAGGCCGCGCGGCAACGCACGGCCGGCTCCGCACCCGGGCGCCGGTCGGCGTGCATCGCGTGCGTCGGCGCTCCCTGCCGCGGGTCTGCGCATACGCGGTCGGCGTGGGAGCCGAGCCGGTGCGGTCACTCCGCCGCGTTCGACTCCCTGAGCTCGGCCAGCAGGCCGTACACGGTGGAACGGGACACCCGCAGGGCGCCGGCCACGACCGGGGCGGCCCGGCGTACCGCGAACACCCGGGCCTCGTCCAGCCGGCCGAGGACGGCGAGGCGGTCCTGGCGGGTCATGCGCTCGACCGGCCGGCCCGTCTCGCGGACGTGGGCGCCGATGATGTGCTGGATCCGCTCGGACCAGTCCTCTTCGAACAGCGGCTCGGGCCGCTGCACGGTCGGGGCTCCGAACGCGGACAGGACGGCCGCGGCCTGTTCCAGCGGCGTGCGGTCGAGGTTGATGCAGAGCACCGCCGACGGCCGGTCCGCCGCATCGCGCAGCACCGCGCTGACCGAGGTCAGCCGGCGCCCGTCGGCGAGCAGCTTCTCGTACGGCCCGAAGACGTCCTGCGCCGACGGTTCGAGCCCGTCCAGCTCGCCGAGCAGCGACGGATCCCCCGCGCGGCGGGAGGTCATGGGGTTCCAGATCTCCAGGACCCGGTCGGTGTCCGGATCATGCAGGGCCACCTCGGCGTACGGGCCGAGCAGCAGGGCGACCGCCCGGCACACCGGCGCCCACATCCGCACCCGCGGGTCGTGACTCTCTTCCGGATTCCCCATGCCCGGACTCTACGTCCGGATTGGATGGACCGTCCACAGCGTCGGGCAGGCCGGCCCGGAGCTGCGCGGCTGTCAGCACTGCGCCATGGGGCGGAAGTCGGGGAGGTGCGACAACGGTCCGACGTCGCGGTTGGCGAACCGGATCACCTGCACGCCGCGGGCGACCAGTGCGATCGCCTCGCATGCTCAGTTAATGAGCAGCGGCAGGTGCCGGCCGATTGCTAGCATTCGGCGGCGCCGGGCCGCACTGGGCTTGGGCCGGACCTTGGGGAGGATCGGCGCATGAGCACATTCCTGATCGGCGGTGGATGGGACGAGGCGGCGGCCGGACTCGTCTACGGCCCCTTCCTCGCAGCGGCCGGGGACGCTCCCACGGTGGCCTGCCTGCTGATCGACGAGGGTGACGGGGCCGAGTACTTCGCACGCTTCGAGCAGGTCCTGCGCAGGACGGCGCGATGCACTCCGGTGCCGGTTCTGGTGCCCCTGGGCGGTGCGCTCGACCTCGGCGCGCTGGACGGCGCCGACGCCCTGCTGGTGGGAGGCGGCCTGACGCCCGCCTACCAGGAGGCGCTCGCGGGCCTGGGCCCCGGGCTGTCCGCCGTACTCGCAGCGCGCGGCCTGCCCTACGCCGGCTTCTCGGCCGGCGCGGCGGTCGCAGCCGGCACCGCCCTGGTGGGGGGCTGGCGGTCCGCCGGAGTGCCGGTCTGCCCGGAGGAGACGGCCGAGGACCTGGAGGAGATCGAGCTCCGCCCCGGACTCGGACTGGTCCCGTTCACCGTGGACGTCCACGCCGCGCAGTGGGGGACGCTGCCGCGTCTGATCGAGGCCGTCGCCCGCGGCGGCGTCCGCCAAGGCGTGGCGATCGACGAGAACACCCTGCTCGCCGTGGACGGCGGCACCGCGCGCGTCTCCGGCTCCGGCCGGGTCCATCTGGTGGAGGGGAAGGCCGAGGTCAGCGTCCGCGCGTACGGAGCCGGCGAGAGCTTCGCCGTCGACCGGAGCGCATTGCGGGAAGGGATCGACCCACTCACCTGATACGCGAACGGCCGACCCGTCGCGATGCCGGGCCGCGCTTGCGCGCGGGTGTCGGCGACGGGCCACCGCTCCATGTTGTCGTGGCCGCGCGACGGCGGTCCCGGGCGAGGAGCCACCCGGGACCGGCTCAGACGAGGGTGTCGGCCATCGCACCACCGCCGGTGGCAACACCGCCGTGCGGTCGAGGCGCGGAGAACGGGGGCGTGTCCTGGGTGCAGGCCGCTCCGACCGGCGGCAGGGCGCCGGCGATGAGGTAACGGCTCTCGTACGCCTGGACGCAACTGCTTGGGTTGAGGAGGGCGGTGTGCCCGTACCCGTTCAGGGTGAGCAGGCGCGCGGAGGCCAGTTCCCGGGCCATCGCCTCGGCGTCCCGGATCGGGGTCGAGGGGTCGTAGGTGGGGTTGACCAGCAGGATCGGGTGCGCGGTGGGGGCGTTCCATGGACCGGTGTAGCGGTTGACGGCCACGGCCGGCCAGGTGGCGCACGGCTCGGCGGCCCAGGTCCAGAACCGTCCGAGATCACCCGAACGGGCGGCGGCGAACTCCTCGAACCCGTGGTACGCCAAGGGATTGCGCGGCTCGGGACTGTCGGAACAGCTCACCGCGCCGCCTTGCTCGATCCCCGCGTACGGGTACGGGATCGGCGGGGGCTCGGCAGCCGGCGGCTGCGGGACGTGGCCCTCCCAGAGCTCCTGCAGCGTCCCGGCGACGTCCGTCCAGCCGGGATGGACGACGTAGAGGGCGTTCGCCACGGCGTCGATGGTCGCGGCGTAGGTCCACGGGCCGATCGGATCCTCCCGCAGACGCAGCGTCAGCTCGTCGAACTTGGCCTCGGTCGCTTCCGGGCTCCCGGCGGAGAAGGCGCAGTGGGCCGTGTCGGCCGAGCCGCACAGGGCGAGGAACTGGTCCAGGGTCGCGGCCGCGCCGAGGTCCGTGCCCATCCGCAGGAAGAGCGGAAGCTCGGGGTCACTTGCGGAGTTGTGGTCCGTCCAGGCCTGCGGGTCGATGTTGCCGTCGAGGACCAGGGCGCGGACCTTGCCGGGGAACATGTTGGCGTAGGTGGCGCCCAGGATCGTCCCGTAGGAGATGCCGAGGTAGGTGAGTTCCGGGTCGCCCACCGCCTGGCGGAGCAGGTCGAGGTCCTGGGCGGTGTCGGCGGTCGAGACATGACGCAGCAGCTCGGGGTCACGCTGCTCGCAGAGCTGCCCCAGTTCGGCGTACGCGCTGATCCAGGTCGCCCGCTCCTTCTCGCCGACGGGGAAGCCGATCGGCTTGCTCGCGGCCCAGGCGGCGGCCTCCTCGGAACTCTCGAAGCAGTTCACCGCGGTGCTGTAGCCGATACCGCGGGGATCCCAGCTGACGATGTCGAACCGCTCCCGCACCTCCTGCGGGAAGGACTCGTAGTCCTGCGGCATCTGCACCGTTCCCGGCCCGCCCGGGCCGCCGGGGTTGAAGAACAGGGAGCCGAGGCGCGGTCCCGGGCCGGTCGCCTTCCGCTTGACGACCGCCAGCTCGATGGTCCGGCCGTCGGGGTGCCGGTAGTCCAGCGGCACCTCCGCCGTCGCGCACTCGAACGGGCTGCCCGGGAGACAGGGCTTCCACTCCAGCTGCGGGACCGGCAGCGCGGACGACGGCGCGTTTGCCTGCGCGAGGGCCGGCGCGGTGGCCATCGTCGAGCAGACGATCGCCGCGACGACAGCCGTGGTAAGCCGTCGGAGGGCCGCCGGTGGTATGGATATCTGCATATCTGTCCTTCGGTGCGTCGTGGCTGGGCGCCCGATACCGGCGGACGTGCGGACATCGGCTCGCACCCGCATCAACATCACCGCGGCCCGTTGGGGCCTGCAAGCCAACACGGCCGAATGCACCGATCCCCCGGTGCGGGCCGTGTGCCGGAACGCACCGTGGCGGCCCTGCCGCATCACTCCCGTACTCGCGGGTAGCTTCTTCTGCCCGGACTCTGGACAGCCGGGCGGAAGTGGGTCAGCATTCACCTCCATGATCCCTGCCCCGATTCCGCGGGACTCCGCGTATGCCGCTCTCCTGGACGCCCTACGCGGCGTGGCCGAGGAGACGGCGGCACTGCTGCGCGAGTCCCCCACCACCGATGTGCCGATCCCCGGCTCGCAGTGGACGGTGGGCGAGGCCGCGGCCCATCTCGCGCTGGCCAACAAGCTGATGGCCGCGTTGGCTGCGGGCGAGCAGCGCTCCTACGGCGACGGCACGCCCAGCGGCCTGGCCGCAGCGAACGCGGCGTCACTGGCCGCCTTCCCGGAGCGTGACGCTGCGGCGCTCGCCGAGGAGATCACCCGGCACACCCGCGCCTTCACCGAGGCCTTCGCCGGCCGGCCGGCGTCGGAGCCGGTGCTCACCCCGCTCGGCCCGATGGACCTCGCCACACTGGGCTCGTACCTGCTCACCCACATGCTCGGCCACGGGTACGACATCGCCCGCGCGCTGAAGCGACCGCACATGATCGACCGCCGGCGGGTCGAGCTGACCCTGCCGTTCCTGATGACCGCCATGCCCCGGGTGGTCGACGGCCGCTCCGCCGCGGGCCATACCGCCTGCTACGACCTGCGGGTACGCGGTGGTGCCCGCTTCACGGTGACCTTCCGCGACGGCCTCGCCGAGGTCTCCCCGGCTCCGGCGTCCCGCCCCGACTGCACGATCCTCACCGAACCGGTGGCGTTCCTGCTGCTCGCCCTCGGCCGGTGCGGCCCGTTCTCCGCCCTGGCCCGCGGCAGGGTCATCGCCTGGGGCCGCCGGCCGTGGCTCGCGCTGGGCTTCCCCCTGCTGTTCAGCGCGCCGTAGGAGCAACGCCGTAAGCGCTGCTGAAACAACGGCGTAGGGGCAGCGACGCGGGCGCGTGCCCGCGCGGCGTACTGAAGCGCCCGGTCAGGCGGCCCTGACGAGGGCGGGGTGCAGCCGTAGCTCACAGGCCGTCCAGCAGTCGGCGAGCAGGGTGCCCACCTCGGCGCCGCAGCGGCAGAGCCGGTTGCTGCCGGACAGGCCCTCGGGGCCGCAACAGCCCTGCGACCGGTGCTCGTCCGGGTGCTCGACGAGCCCGACCGCGTCCTCGGGGTTGAGCACGATGTCACCGGGGGGAGCCGGCACCCGCGGGTGGGTGAAGGGCTCGGGGTCGATCGCGTAGCGGCCGCGGGGGATCGTGGCCGCCGGCATCTCGCCCGGCCCCACGTCGTCGGCATGGTGGGCGGGCAGCCGCGCGAGCAACTCCAAGTCCCGGCTGAGGCTTTGGCCGCAGGCCGCACGCTGGAACACCGTCATCCGTTCCTCCCCTCCGCTACGTTCGTCCCGGCGGTGTCCGGGTCATGGGTGCGCCGCAAGCACGGTGATCCGCCCGGTCCGGCCCGGCCTTCGAGCCAGGGTCCGCAGGTACGCCCCGGGCGGGGCGGGGCGGCGAAGCCACAGCGGCACCCTACGGCCCCGCCACCCGGGCGAGCGACGCAGTTACCGCCGCCTGCGCCCGGTGGTGGACGACACCGTGGTTCTCGTCCGGACGGTCACCCGGTTACGACGGGACCGGCCGCGCGTGCCGGGCTTGACGCCGTCGGCGTTGCCCCACCGGCGTAGCGCGGCCGGCCGGATATCCAGGTGCGGGACGGCCTGGCGCATTCCTCTCGCCGAGCCGAGGGCGAGGGCCACCCGCCGGCCCCCTCGCCCGGCCGTCCGAGAGGAGTGGACCGCGGCCACGCTCCGGTCCCGGCCCGGACCCTGCCGGCGGGCGGTGCCCTGCCCCGCCACCGCCGCCCGGCAGCGCTGCGCGGGCACGGCGCGGGTCGACGGCAGGGCGGTGTGCACCGGCCGGCGCAGAGCCCGCAGAGCCGGCCAGGACCGGCGGCGGGGCCGGCCGGGGCGCGGCGCGGGCGCGAAGCGCGTGGACCGCGGGCGGGTTCCGGCCCCGGTGCTGTGCCGACGTTGACGACGGATCCACGGCCTCGGCCGGGCGGGCTCGGGGTGCACCAAGCCGCGGAAGACGGCGACCGAGCGCTCGTCCAGCAGCGCCCCGAGACCGCCCAGCGCGACGGCGCCCAGGGGGCTCAGCCCACTCGGCGTCCAGGCGTCCGGCGCCAGCCGCCACCCGGCGGGGGCCGGTCCGCCGTGGGCCAGTGCCCCCAGCAGGGTCCGGGCCCGGCGGGGACGCCGGCCATCGGGTCGGTTGAACGCCCGGGTGCCGAACCTGCCGAGCAGGTACGTCACCGCCACGAGGACGACCGTCGCCGCCAGCGGCCCGAGGACGGGCCCATCCTCCGGCAGGGCGAAGACCACCACGGCCGCGCAGGCCATCGCGGCCGCCATGAGCATCAGGAGGACGGCGAACAGCACCAGCAGCCCCAGGCAGTCGGCCAGCAGCCGGCCGAGCGACGCCCTTGCGACCAGCCGCCTCGCCCTGAGCCGGCGACCGAGGGCGTTGAGCACGCGATGGCCTCGCAGCCGGGCGCGCATCTCGGGGACCGGGCAGCGGAGCCCGGGACCGACGGCGGCGAGCAGCGCCGCCTCGACCTCGTCAGCGGGATGCGGCTCGACGACGGCCACCATCGCGGCGTTCACGTCGACGACCAGGCGCCCCTCGCGGTGCATCCGGACCAGCGCGGTGTCCACCACCCGGTCCGGCCCCCGGCCACGAAGGCCAGCTCATAGAGCGACAGTTCAGCCACCACCGAGCGCCCCCCATCGATCTTGCCTCCGAACAACCCCAGGGTACGGGTGGCCGCAAACGCCTTTCGCCGGCGGACCGCGAGGGCGCCGCGGGTGCGGCGCGGGGGCCACACGGGCGCGGCGCCGATGAAGGGGACCGCGTGAGGAATCAGCCCGAGGGGCCCCGGCGGCGGGAGTTCCCGTAGCGCCCGACGTTCCGTCATGTGCGGTTCATGTCCCGGTTGCTGGGTTTCGGATGAATTGGCCACACCCTCACTTGTACAGCCAACTCGGACAGGACTCCCGTGGCCACAGGAAGCGCACTCACGCTCACCTCCCCCGCAAACCCCCTGGAAGGGGACAAACTCACCTTCCATTGGACGACCGACGCCTCCGACGCCAAGAACTGGGTCGGCATCTACGACGGCGCCCGCCGGCCCGGCACCGGCTCCTCGCTGCTGTGGAAGTACACGCCCGGCGGCTCCGGCGACCTCCAGTTGGACACCTCGGCCCTGACCGGCGGCCCGTACACCGCGTACCTGCTCGCCAAGGACGGCTACGACGTGCTGGCGCAGAGCGCGCCCTTCACCTTCCGGCCCAGGCCCGCCGTCGTCCGCCCGCACTCGGCCGTCGACGCACTCACCGCGACCGCCGTGGCCCCGGGCGGGGCCGTCACCGTCGAGCTGGGCGGCCTCTGGTCCCGGCCGGCCGGCAACCCGGCCGGCAGCGCCGCGTTCCGCAAGGTCGGCGGCCCGGCCTGGGTGTCGGTCGGCTCCGACGGAACGCTCAGCGGTACCGCACCCGCCGGCCCGCAGCCGCACCCCGTCGTGGTGAGCGTCGGGGTCAAGGACAGCGCCGGGGCGAGCGACACCGTCACCGTGCAGATCCCGGTCACCGACCCGGCCGGGCCGCTGCGCCTGAAGACGGCGAGCTGGAACCTCTGGGACGCCGGCACGCACAGCACGGACGCGCTGGAGAAGCAGCTGCGGGTCGTACTCGCCCAGGGGCTGGACGTGCTGGCGCTCCAGGAGACCGCGGGCACCGGCGCCCAGGCGCTGGCGGACGCGCTCGGCTGGTACGCATACCAGAGCGCGGGCAGCGTGGGCATCCTGAGCCGCTACCCGCTGGCGGAGGTCACCCCGGTGACCTCGGCGCTGCCCGCCGCCGGGGCGACGGTGCAGCTGCCGGGCGGGCGCAGCGTCCGGTTCTGGGCGGCGCACCTCGACGAGGCGAACTACGGCCCGTACGCGGTGCAGGACGGTCGGAGCGCCGCCCAGGTGGAGGCGGCCGAGAACTCCTCGGTCCGCGTCCAGCAGGCCAAGGCACTGGCCGCCGTCGTGACGGCGGAGACCACCGCGCGCCGGTCCGTGATCGTCGCGGGCGCGCTCTCCTCCCCCTCGCACCTGGACTGGACGGCCGCCACCGCTGCCGCGCACGGCGGGGTCGGACCGGTCGGCTGGCCGGTGACGAAGGAGCTCCAGGCCGCCGGCCTGACCGACAGCTTCCGCGAGGAGAACCGCAACCCGGTCAAGGCACCCGGGAACACCTGGTCGCCGACGCGCAAGCAGCGCGGCGCGAAGCCCGAGCCGCAGGACCGCATCGACTACGTCCAGTACGCGGGCGCGCTCAAGCTCGTCGAGGCGCACACGCTGGTGGCCGACTGGCCGCAGCCGGACCCGAACGCCGCCGGCAACCAGTGGCCGTCCGACAGCGCCGCCGCCGTCGCCACCTTCCAGCTCTGAGAGGCCAGCCCAGCATGTCCGAGCTCTCCCGCCGCACCTTCGTCGGCGCCACCGCCGCGGCCGCCTCCGCCGCCGTCGTCGGCCTCCCCTCCACCCCCGCCTCCGCCGCCACCGCCGCGCCTTCCGGCACCATCGCGGATGTCAGGCACGTCGTCGTCCTGATGCAGGAGAACCGCAGCTTCGACCACTACTTCGGCACCCTGAACGGCGTGCGCGGCTTCGCCGACAAGCAGGCCCTGCAGTTCCCCGACGGCGGCGACGTGTTCCGCCAGCCCGACGCCCGCCGCAGCGACGGCGGCGCGATGCTGCCGTACCGGATGGACACCGGCAAGTACAACGCGCAGAACGCCGGCGGCCTGCCGCACGACTGGGCCACCGGCCACCAGGCGATCAACAACGGCGCGATGAACAAGTGGATCGCTGCCAAGGGCGAGCGTGCCATGGGCTACTTCACCCGGGAGGACATCCCCTACCAGTACGCCCTGGCCGACGCGTTCACGCTCTGCGACGCGTACTTCACCTCGCTCGCCGGCCCCACCGACCCCAACCGGCTCTACCTCTGGACCGGCACCGCCGGGCCCGGCCGCGACGGCACCACCGGCCCGTGGATCGACAACACGCCCGTCACGGACAACCCCGTCGCGGACTGGACCACCTACGCCGAGCGGCTGGAGAAGGCCGGGGTCTCGTGGCGGGTCTACCACAATCCCAGCAAGGACGACCGCACCGGCGACTACGACGACAACGCCCTCTCGTACTTCAAGCAGTTCCACAACTTCCCCACCACCGACCCGCGTTACATCAACGCGATGACCAAGTTCGACCCGAGCGACTTCGACCGGCACTGCAAGGACGGCACCCTGCCGACCATCTCCTGGCTGGTCGCGCCGTACCTCTTCTCCGAGCACCCCGAGGCGGGCCCGGCATACGGCGCGCACTGGGTCAACACGGCACTGCAGTCCCTGATGTCGAACCCGGAGGTGTGGCGGCACACGGTGTTCCTCGTCATGTACGACGAGAACGACGGCTACTTCGACCACATGGTCCCACCCACCCCGGAGCCCGGCACGCCCGAGGAGTTCACCCAGGGCCGCGCCATCGGCCTCGGCAACCGCGTCCCGCTGTGGGCCGTCTCGCCGTGGTCGCGTGGCGGCTACGTCAACTCCCAGGCGTTCGACCATACTTCCGTGCTGCGCTTCATGGAGCAGGTCACCGGTGTCACCGAGCCGAACATCTCGGCCTGGCGGCGTGCCGTCTGCGGCGACCTGACCAGCTGCTTCGACTTCGCCGCACCCGACTACTCGATTCCGCAGCTGCCGGACACCACCGCCCTGATGGCCAAGGCAGACGCCGGCACCAAGCTGCCCGGCGTCCAGCTGCCGGCCGCCGGCGCGCAGTCGATGCCCGTCCAGGAGAGCGGCGAGCGCCCGCACCGTCCACTGCCCTACCAGCCGTGGGCGGACGTGGACGTCGACCGGAAGACCGGGCGGGTGACCTGCACGATGACCAACGACGGCACGGTGGCCTTCCCGTACATGGTCTACCCGAACATCGTGCAGCCCTTCGCGGGGACCCCGTACACCGTCACCCCGGGCGCCACCGCGACCTACCTGTGGGAGGCCGCACAGACCAACGGCCGCTACGACTTCACCGTGCACGGCCCGGACGGCTTCGTCCGCCGCTTCGCCGGCACGGTGATCCGTGACGGCGTGGACGGCCAGAACGACATCGGCGTGCCGATCGTGACGGCCGACCTGAGCAACTCCTCCCGGCTCACCCTGCAGCTGGTCAACGACGGACTCACCGAGATCGGCTTCACCGCCGCGCCCAACGACTTCGCCGGCACCGCCCAGACGGTCTGGGTCAAGCCGGGCAAGCAGGTCGACCTGGTCTGGCCACTGGACCGGTACGGCCGCTACGACGTCGTGGTGACGGCCGGTACCGGCCTGCGCTTCACCCAGCGGTACGCGGGCTGGGTGCACTAGGCCGATGGTGGCCCCGCCCCTGACGGCTGCTCCGGCCGGTCGTCAGGGGCGGGGCACCTGCGAGCAATTCCCGTCGCCGATCGGACGAAGGCGCAGCTGCCGCCGGCTGCGCGGCGCGCGGGCCCGGTCGTTCAGCGGCTCGGGCGCGATGCTCCTCAGGACACCCGTTCCGGCATCCCGCTCGTCCCGTCAGGGCGTCCCAGGCTCCGCCGAATCCGCGGGTCAAGGTGCCCAGCGCCGTGCAAGCGTCCCGAACTCCCCGGCAGGGGTGGCGATCGGGACACCGTGAGGGCCGGTCGGGGTCGATCGGGCCCTCGGCGGCGGGCCGAACCCTGTGGCAGTGACAGCGTCAACCTACCGACGCCCACTTCTGGTGACTCAGCGGCGTCAGGTGAGGGCCGCCGCCACCAACGCGGCGGCCTGCTGGACCAGCAGGTTGTCCCGGGGGCCGGCGGGCGCGGACTTGGTCGACAGTACGCTCAGCACGATCGGTGACCGGTCCGGCGGCCAGACCACACCCACGTCGTTCGTGACCCCGTACTGGTCCCCGCCACCGGTCTTGTCCGCCAGGATCCAGTCGGCGGGAAGCCCCTTGCGGAAGCGCTCGGTGTTGGTCGTGTTGGCCACCAGCCAACCGGTCAGCAGCTCGCGGTCCCGATCGGGGAGCACGTCACCGAGGATGAGGCGCGCGTACGTCGTCCCGATGGCACGCGGGCTGGTGGTGTCGGTCACCCGCCACGGCTCCGCCGAGTTCAGCCGGGGCTCCCACCGGTCGAGACGGGTGATCCCGTCACCGATCGAGCGGCAGAACCGGGTGATCGCCGTCGGACCGCCGAGCTCACGGAGCAGGAGGTTGCCCGCGGCGTTGTCACTCTCGCTGACGGCGGCGGCGCACAGCTGCGCGACGGTCATGCCGTTGGCGAGATTCTCGGCCTTGCCGGTGACCGGCCCGTATTCCGAGTCCACGACGTACTTCTCGGTGTAGCGGATCCGCTTCGCCAGGAACTCACCGCCCTGGTCGAGGTCCCGCAGCACGGCGGCAGCGGCAAGGGTCTTGAAGACCGAACAGATCGGGAACCGCTCCTCCGCGCGGTACAGCAGCGTTCTTCCCGTGATCACGTGCCGAGCGAAGATCCCCAGCCGCGCGGCGTGCGCCCGCTCGAGTTCGGCCAGCTGCCCGGACACGGCGGCCTCTCCACCGGGCGCGGAGGCGTAGGCCTTGCCACCCGCGGCCAGGCCGCCGGCGGCGAGCAGCGCCCCCGTACCGAGAGTCAGTACCGCGCGCCGGGACGGGTGTCGTCCTGCGGTCTCCAAAACCATCTCCTCTCCTGCGGTCACAACATTGATCAACACGCTCGGCGGGGCATGGTGGTTCCAATTCGACTGCGATCTCGTCACAGTGACTGCTCGTCACTTCCCTCATTGCGAACGCCGGGCCCGATGGAACACCGGGCAGCCGGCGGACGATCCGGATCGTCCGATCCCTCCGACCGGCGGTGGCACTCCGCGGGCGGAGGCCGGTCCGGCGGCCGCGAGAGGACGCGGCGTCAGTGGGGCAGCGCGCCCGGGGTGAAGGTCGGCGAGCCGGGACGGGGCATCGGGATACCTGTCTGGACGGGGTCGCAGGTCGTGATCCGGCCCGCCGCGTTCCGCGCGCAGTGGCTGTCGTCACCCGGCTGGGGCCGCGTGGTGCATTCGGTACAGGGTCGCGGTGAGACCTCGGTGAGCGGGATCTTGGGCGCGGGCGCGGTCTTCGAAGCCGGCTGGGCCACCGAGCTGGGCCGATCCTTCGGAGCCGGAGGCGGGCCGGCAGGCTTCGGGGCGGACGCGGCCTTGCTCCTGGCGGATCCCGCCGCCCCCGGCTCCGGGGAGTGCGATGCGGCCGCCGAAGCGGCGGACGGGCTCGCCGTCGGCGAGGGAGCGTCAGACAGCTGATCCGACGGGCCGGCTGGGCCCGACGCCGAGGACTCGGCCGACGGGACCTCGGTGGGGTGCGGCGGTTCGGGCTGAGCCGCCGCGGGTGAGGCTGCCGCCGTCGCTTCACCGGAGGGCGGAGCGACGGCTGCCCCGGTGGCACCAGTGCCGGGTCCGGGCGTCGCCGAAGTCCCCGCGCCCCCGCCGGTCAACGCCCAGGCAGAGCCGCCGATCACCAGGAGGGCCGCCGCAGCCGTCAACAGCACCGTACGAGCACGGCTCCCGGCCGGTTCTCCGGGTACCGCCTGCGGCTCGTCCGGCAGCTGGTCGGCCTCGGTCGACATGTCGCCCCATCCACTCCACGGGCTCACGCCCCCGCCGGCGCCGACTGCTCCGGCGCTGATCACGGGGATCGTAGACCCCGGCGCTGACAAGCCCGCCAGCAGGGGGAGTCCGGTGGCTCTCAGGAGCAGGGCCGATGGCACAGGGCTGCCGGTGGGGGCGGCTGACGGGTGCGGCGGGTGGGCGACAGCGCTCCGGATCAGCCGGTGTCGGATCATTGAGGTGTGGACGTGTACCCGGCCGTCGGTGGCGGGCGGCCAGACCTCCCGGGCGTGCTCGACGTCGCTCCGACGCCCCGCACCGCGGTGGCGTGGATGCCGCCGGCGGAGCTGTGGCCCGCCATCCAGGAGATCCGCCAGGAGCACGACCCGCAGATCCGACGCTGGCCGCCCCACGTCAACCTGCTCTTCGGCTTCGTGCCGGAGTCCGACTTCGAGCAGGCGGCCCCGCTGCTGGCCGCCGCCGTGGCCGAGATCGCGCCGTTCACGGCCAGGCTCCGGGGGATGCGCAGTTTCCGGCACCGTCACTACGCCACCGTGTGGCTCGACCCCACGGCGGCCGGCCCGGCACCCTGGGCGAAGCTGTACGACGCGCTGGTGGAACGCTTCCCCCGCTGCCGGGGCCGGGCCGGCGGCTTCACACCCCATCTCTCCCTCGGACGGACCACGGATCCGCGCGGGCTCGCCGCCGACTGCGCCGCCCGGCTGGGCAGCATGTCGGCGCAGGTCGACGAGGTGGTCCTGCTCGCCCGCCGGGGCGAGGAGCCGATGCGGCCGCGAACCGTGATCGCCCTGGGCACGGGCGAGGTGCGGTGGCTCTCCTCCTCCTCCTCCCCCCCCGATGCACCCGAGCGACGGTGAACAGGCGCAGTCCTCACCCGGTTGCCTGCATGCCCGGGCCGGCCTGCCACCGTCCGCCCGCCTCCGCGGATCCGCTGGTGTCAGCGGTGCGCGGTAGCTTGCGGCCATGGGCATCTACCTGGTCAGCATCGATGAGGCTTCGGAGTGGTTCGGCGAGGAGGAAGGCGAATGGGGCGAGATCGCTGCCGCGCTGAACGAGGAGTTGACGCGCAGGGCACTGCCGCCGTACGTCTGCGCGCCGGAGGCGATGGGCACGGACCGTGACCCTGGGCCGGCCTTCGAGGAGAAGCTGATCCCCTCCATGGACGGCTTCACCGCGCTGTGCGAGGCCCACCTCTCCCCGGAGGAGGCCGAGGTCCTCTGCGGCTGGGCGGTGCTGGTGCCGATATCCCTCCACGAGGAGGTCTGGCTGCCGGTCGACATCGACTACACGGACGGGTCGACCATGGTCGCCGGTGCGCCGCAGGTCCTCACGATCGCCGAGACGCTGGCGGCAGCCATCGGCCTTCCGGCCGAGGTGCCGTCCATGTGCAGGAACCTCGAACTGACGACGTGGTTCCTGGACGGGCCGGCGAAGGACCTGGCCGCCGTTCGCCCGGGGCTCTGGTGTGAGGATCTGGACGCAGCCTTCTACGTCGCGCTGTACCTCCGGGCGGCTCAGCACTCACTCCGGCACGGCTGCCCGATCATCTACTCCTGACCTCCTCCCGCGCGCGACCCGGCACCCTCCCGTGGAGCCGCCGCGCCGGCCTGCTTCGTACCCCGAGGGGGCAGAGCCCGGCGACGAGAGACGAGCGACGGATGGTCCGGCCGACGGCCGCGCCGAGGCCGAGGCCACCGCTGGCCCCGGGTGCGGTCGGCGCACCGAGACCGCACAGACCTCGCCACACGGGCCGGCGGGACTGGGGAGTTCCTCAACTCGCCTTCGGGTACGGGGATTCGGGGAGCCGCTCGGGCGAGAGCACCCAGCCGGCGAAGGCCTCGACACCGTCCACGACCGCCTCGAAGCGCAGCGAGTGGAAGAGGTCGAAGGCGTGCTGGGCGCCGGGGAGTTCGGCGTACACCACGGCGCCGGCCGAGACGCGCCGCAGGTCGGCGGCGAAGCGCCGGGCGATGTCGACGGGCACCATGGTGTCCCGGTCACCGTGCACCAGGAGGAACGGCGGTGCGTCCGCGGTGACGTGTGCCGAGGGCGAGGACTCCGGCCCCTGGCCGTAGTAGGCGCCGTAGTAGCCGTTCAGGCCGATCACGGCGGTGACCGAGGTGTCGGCGGCCTCGAAGCCGGGCTGGAGAGCCGGGTCGCCGGGTGTGAGGGCGGCCAGCGCCGCCATGTGCCCGCCGGCCGAGCTGCCCGCCACGAACAGTGCCGCGGGGTCGGCTCCGTACGCGTGGCCGTGCTCGCGCACCCAGGCGATCACCCGCTTGAGGTCGATCAGGTGCTCGGGGTGCTCGACCCCGGGCCGCAGGCGGTAGTTGGCGCTGACGCAGACCCAGCCGCGACTCGCGAGCCGGTGCAGCAGCGGCAGGGACTGGCTGCTCTTGCGGCCCCCGCGATAGCTGCCGCCGTGCAGGTGGATCAGCACGGGGGCACCCGACGGCCGCGCGCGGTGGTGGTAGACGTCGAGCCGGTGCCGCCGGCCTGCGGCGCCGTACGGCAGATCCGTCACCCGCACCACGCCGCGTGGCCGGCCGGCGAACGGCCGGAACAGGATGCGGTGAGCGGCCGACGGCGGCGCAGTCCGGCGGCCGTCTCAGGGCCGATCGCCGCCCGCCAGTCGGCGCCCAGGCCCTCGGCCAGGGCGCGGTCGACCGCCGCCCGGCCACGCAGCCCGCGCCGAACGACGACCGCGAGCCCCGCTGCGGTGATCGCCGCCAACGCGACGACCGCCCAGCCGGCGGGCGCGTGGATGTCTCCCTGGGCGAACCCCACGGCCGTCCACAGCAGGAGCCAGGCCAGCGCGACGAACGGCAGCTCGCCGATGACCAGGCCGAGACGGAAGCTCAGGCCGGCGAGCGGCCTCGTCCGGCGCGCCGGCGCGAGGGCGAACAGCGTGCCCGCGGCGACGAACAGCACGGTCCACAGGTAACCGACAGGCACGGGACCCTCCTCCGCATCACGACCGGCCACGGATTCACCACACCCGTGGTACCTCATCCGTAGTACCACGGGTGGGGTACCATCGGCAAGGTGAACAGGGACCGACGCGACCGCCTGCGGGACGCGGCCATCGAGGTACTGGCAGAGGCCGGCGGGCGCGGCCTGACCCACCGGGCCGTCGACACCGCCGCGGATGTCCCGCCGGGTACCACCAAGAACTACTTCCCCACCCGGGACGCGCTGCTCGCAGCCGTCGCCGAGCGGTGCGTGGAGCTGTACCGCGACGTGCCCGGGCCGGCACCCACCGACCGCGCGGGCCTGGCCGCCATGCTGCGCGCGCTGCTGGAGAACGTGGCCGGCCCCGGGCGCGCCCGCATGCTCGCCTACCTGGAGCTGCGCGCCGAGGCCGCGCGCCGGCCCCGGCTGGGCGCGGTCCTCGACACCGTGGCCATCGCCGACTTCACCGCCTTCGAGCGCGCCCAGCGCGCCGCCGGCCTGCCGGTGACCCCCCAGGGCGCCGCCACCGTCACACTGGCCCTGCACGCCGCCATCCCCCACCTGCTGGCCGGCAGTCACGATCTCCTCACCGCCGCCGGCCTGGACGACCTCGACCGCTTCGCGCGCGGGCTGCTGGACACCGTCTACGGACCGGCCCGCGGCGTCCCCGCGCAGAACGACCGGTAGGCGCCCGACGGGCGAGAAGCACCGGCCGCACGCGCCACATCGGCGTCGACGCCGCCGGGCAGCCAGCCTGGTCACCTCCACCACACCGGACGGGCCGCCGACGCGCCATGTGCTCCGACCCGATGCTGTACTGTCCGCGATGATGGACGGCCCAGTTGGAGAACCTCAGCCACCGTGGGACGCCGTGGCCGCGGTGGTGCGGGCGGCACAGGCGGGCGATGCGCTGGCGATGGACGAGGTGCTGACCGTGGTGGCGCCGTACGTGACCAGGCTGTGCCGGCCGATTGCCCTCTCGAACTGCGAGGATGCCGTGCAGGAGGCGCTGACCGCGGTCTTCGTCGGGCTGCGGGGACTGCGCGATCCGCAGGCGTTCTACGGCTGGGTACGCATCGTCACCGTGCGCGAGGCGGTGCGGGTGGGGCGGCGCACCGCGGTTGAACGGACGGTCGATCCCGAGGAGTTCGTCGGCCTGCCCGGACCCGTCGGCGACGGGGAGCTGTCGGCACAGGTACGGGACGTGCTCGCGCGGATGCCGGTGCACCATCGCGCCGTGCTGGTCCTGCGCGAGCTCGAAGAGTTGGACGAACGACGTGCGGCCGAGATCCTGGGCGTCGCGCCGGGAACGGTCAAGTCCCGGCTGCACCGAGCCCGTTCGGCCTTCCGGAAGGCGTGGCAGCAATGAGTGTTGACGCCCTGGTCCGGCTGCGGCTCCTGGCCGCCGGCCTGCACACCACGATGTACGCGGAGGAACACCTGGATCTGCCGTACGACAAGGTGTGGGCGGTCGCCTCGGATCTGGCAGGCGAACTGCCGTACCTGGTGCCCCTGTTGCGCGAGTTCCGGGTCCCTCCCGGTGACGCCGATCGCAAAGGTGCCCTGGCGATGGGCCCGTTGGGCTGCCGCAGCGCCTTCGAGGTGCGGCTGGCTCCGGGCTGGTGCCTGATGCAGTCGCGGCTCGTGGTCGGGGGTATGGCGGCCGTGCCGGAGGGTGACGGCACGCGCTTCGCCATGCTCGGCGCGGCGCGTCCCGCCGCCCTGCGGCCGGTTCAGTGGGCGTACGCTCTCCGGGCCCGCCACGGGCGGACGTTCATCCGGAGGGTCGCGGAGCGGGCGGCCCTGCGCCCGTAGCCTCTCAACCTCCCGTCGCGAACAGCTCGTTCATCGCCTCGGCGACCACGCGGGGACTCTCCTGCGGCAGGAAGTGGCCGACCCCCGGCACGATCCGTACGGTCAGCTCGCATGCGTGGCTCTCGCCCCCGGCCAGCATGGATGGCGGGATCACGTTGTCCCGTTCGCCGCCCAGCAGCAGGGTCGGGACGGTCAGCCGCCGCCCGCGCCATGTGCCGCGCAGCAGCGCGGGGATCTCGCGGACCACGTACTGCCAGAACATGGCCTGCCCGGCATGCGCGCCGGCCTGGGCCGCGGCGCTGAACTCCGCGAGCTCGTCGGCTTGCCAGACCGACGGGTCGGCGACCTGGTGCCGGAGCAGGAAGCGGCTGAACGCCGGCCAGTGGCGCAGCACGGCCCTGCCGATCACCGGGTACTCGACGAAGGCGGTGTACCACTGCCGCCACAGGTTCGGCAGGATGGCCCGCTGCCGGGCCCACGGGTGCACCATGTTGAGCGCCAGGAAGCCGCTGAACCGCTCCGGCGCCCGCAGGCACAGCCGAAAGCCCACATGGGCGCCCCAGTCGTGACCGACCAGGCCCACGCGGTCGAGCCCCAGTGCGTCCAGCAGCGCGAGCATGTCCTCGGCGAGGCCGTCGATGTCGTAGCCGCGCCGGGTCTGCTCCGACCAGCCGAAGCCCCGCAGATCCGGGCAGATCAGCCGCCGACCGGCAGCCGACAGGACGGCGACCCGGTCCCAGGCGAACCAGTGCTGCGGGAAGCCGTGCAGCAGCAGGACCGGCGCCCCGGCGCCGTACTCGGAAACATGCAGCCGGATGCCGCGCACCTCCACCCAGCGGTGCTCCGCCTCCGCCGCCTTCGGGAGCGGCCTGCCGGCGGCGGCCGTGGCCGACGTTGTGCTCGCTGTCATGGGAAACACCTCTCGCCTGCGGCGGGTCTCCTGTGGGCCCGCTTCGGCATGCCAGGAGGCGCGACCTGGCCGAAACGTTCCCCCGCGCCGGGGCCGAATCGTTCCCCATGCCGGGGCCGGAGCGTCCCCGCCGTCCGCGCCGGCGCCACCTTGCCCCAGCAGCCGCCCCTCGGTCGGCTCACCCGGGATCCCGGTCAACGGCGACCGGGCCGGCGCTCGCCGTGGGCACTGTCACCAACCTCCCTGGTCAGTTCGGCTGGGGCCGGTCCGGCACGAGGTCCGCAGGGAGCAGGGGGCGCAGGGCGCCGAGGACGGCGCCGATGCAGATGTCGCGGAGTTCGGTGCGGGAGCAGGTCTGCTCGGTGAGCCAGTCGACGACGAGGATCTGGACGAAGACCAACCAACTCTTCAGTACGGCCGAAACGGTTCGGCGCGCGCTCTCGTCCGCGAGGGGGAGCACGGCGAGCAGGCGGGCGCGGAGCGCGTCCAGCTCACCGGTCATGATCGTCTGGATGACCGGATCGCCCGCGAGCACCCGGTTCGCGGCGAGGACGGCGTGGCGGTTGGCCACGAAGTAGTCGAGGTGGATGTCCATCCCCTGGACGAGTTGCCCGACCAGCGAGTCGGCGGGGTCGATCCTCGTCTCGGCGAGCAGCCGGTCGGCGGCCTGTTGGTAGACCGTGGCGAAGAGCGCGTGCTTGCTCGGGAAGTGACGGTAGAGCAGGGCCCGCGAGACGCCGGCCCGCTGGGCGACGTCGTCCATCAGCACGTCCTCGTAGGGGCGGGCCGCGAACATCCGCGCACCCACGGCGAGGAGCTGGGCGCGGCGGTCGGCGGGGCTGAGGCGCTGGCGGGGAGGCACGGCGAAAGCTTACTTGACACACGTCTACTTAGGCGCGCACGCCGATGCCCAGGCTTAGTAGACACACGTCAACTACGACGTCGGACCGGGACCGGGAGATGGATCATGGCCAGGACACTGCGCGTGCTCGTACAGCTCATGGGGTGGGCGTGTGTGGCGATCGGGTTGTTCCACGTCGCCCTCGGCAACGCGGCCACCCCGGGCCTGGGCTCCGCCGGGGCGACCGTCGACAGCTGGGGGCGGTTCATGGGGGCGAGCTTCGTCGGCTACGGACTGGCCTGGCTCTGGGCCGCCCGGCAGCGGCCGATCCCGGCGACGGCGGTACGCGCCCTCTCCGCCGTCCTCCTGCTCGGCGGAATCGGCCGACTGATCTCGCTGGCGGTCCACGGCTGGCCGCAGTGGTTCCAGATCGCGCTCGCGATGATCGAGCTCGGCCTTCCGCCCGTCCTGTTCTGGATCGCCCCGGCCGAGGAGCGCGCGGCGCCGCGGACGGCGGACCGCGGCGCGCGACCGAACCACTCCCCGGCCCGGGACCTGTGATCGCTACGTGAGGGCGTCGAGCCGGGCGGCGAAGAGGCAGTTCCGGCTGGCTGCGGCGGAGAGCGGCGATGGGCCCCGCCCCGCCCGGCCGGGGAGTGTCAGCGGGCTGCGCTCTGACGTGCGGCCGGCTGACGGTCGGGCTGCTCCTTCCTGCCCTCGGTCGGTGTCATGACCGCCCCGGTCCTGAGGATGCGCGCGGTGAAGCAGGTGATGACGCAGAGGACGACGGGCAGGAGGAAGGTGAGGTTGAGCGGTATGACGTGGGTCATCGGGCCGATGACGGCGGGCCCGGCGAGCATACCGACGAAGCCGAGGCCGGACACCCGGGCCACGTTGGCTCCGGCGGCGGCCGGGTCGGCGTGGCCGGCGGCGCTGAAGAGCTGGGGGATGCAGCCGGACAGGCCGGCGCCGAAGACGGTCCAGCCGATCAGGGCCAGTGGCACGTTGGGGGCGAACGCGGCCAGTGTCATGCCGAGCGCGGCCAGGGCCGAGCCGTACCGCAGCAGCGCCACGGTGCCGACACGGGCGGCCACCCGGTCGGCGAGCAGCCGGCCGGTGGTCATGGCGGTGGCGTAGGCACCGTAGGCGAGAGCGGCGGTGGCGGCGGGCGCGTCGAGCACGTCCCTGAGGTGGAGCGCGCTCCAGTCGTTGGCAACGCCCTCACAGAGCATCAGCGCGAACGCGAGGACGGCGAGCAGCCAGATGCGCGGGGGCGTCCCGCGCCGGGCCGTGGCGCCCGGAGCCGGCGACAGTTCGACGTCGCGGGTGGGGTCCGGGTCCGCGCGCAGATGCGCGGGAGCGGGAGCGGGTACGGGAGCGGGTTCCGGGTGGAGCAGCGCGGGTGCGGCTGCCGCGGTCGCGGCGAGGCCGAGCACCGCCATGGCGCCGAGCGTGGTGGCCGTGCCCCAGGCCCAGCCGAGGGTGAGGGCGCCGACCAGCGAGGCGATCACGCCGCCGATGGAGAACAGCGCGTGGAAGGCGGACATGACGGGCCGTCCGTAGCCGCGTTCGACCTGCACGGCGTGCGTGTTGATGCTCACGTCCAGGCAGCCGCTGCCGAAGCCGAACAGCACCAGGGCCGCGCCCAGGGTCCATGCGTCGATGGCGAGTCCCGGGAGGATCAGTGCGGCGCTGCAGAGGACCGCGCTCGCGGGGACGACCCGGCGGGCGCCGAAGCGGTCGGTGAGCGGGCCGACCAGCTGCATGCCCGTGAAGGCGCCGGCTCCGAACAGCAGCAGGAGCCAGCCGAGCACCGCGTGGCTGATGCCGACGTGATGCTCGATGGCGGGGATGTGGACGATCCACATCCCTGTGTCGAAGCCGACGATGGCGAAGAAGGCGAACGTGGCCAGTCGGCCGGCACGCAGTGTCCTGTTCATAGTTTAGAACATAACGAACAGAGTCGGTGTTCGTAAAGTTGCATGGCAAACAGCCTGGGTGTTTCATGGGCACATGACGAGCACAGAGCGGCTGAAGAAGATCGCCGAGGCCGTGAGCAGGACCGGCCGGCTGAGTGTCGCGGAACTGGCCGAGCTGACGGGCGCCTCCGAGATGACCATCCGCCGCGACCTGGAGGTCCTCGCGGACCAGGGCGTCCTGGAGCGCTACCGCGGTGGGGCCCGCAGCCTGCTCCTGCGCGGTGAGGAGCCCCCCTTCGCGCTGCGCGCACAGGACGGATCGGAGGCCAAGCAGCGGATCGCCGCCGAGGTCGCCGCACTGATCGCCGACGGTGAGTCGGTCGTCCTCGACAGCGGCACCACCTGCCTGGAGGTCGCCCGAGCCCTCCAGCACCGCCGCCTCACCGTCATGCCACTGTCCCTGCACGCGGCCAATGCCCTGACCGGCGCGCCCCGGCTCAGGCTGCTGCTGCCCGGCGGGGAACCGCGTCCCGGCGAACTGGCACTGACCGGCCCCCTGGCCGAGGCATCACTGGCCGCCCTCCGCTTCGACACCGCGGTCGTCGGCTGCTGCGGCCTGAACGCCACCGACGGCCTGACCGCCTACGACCTGGCCGACGCCGCGATCAAGCGTGCCGCGATCCGCTCCGCCCGCCGCGTCATCGTCGTCACCGAGGCCGCCAAGCTCTCCCGCACCGCCCTCGCCTTCGTCACCCCGGCTTCCGCCCTGCACGCCGTCGTGACCGACCACTCCGCCCCCGACGACGCAACCGCCGCACTCACGTCGGCCGGCGTCACCGTACGAAAGGTCTGACCGCCCGCCTGCCTGCCTTGCAGCGCCCCGCTCGGCCCTCAGCCTCGGGCGGGCGGCTCAGGTCTGCGTGTCGAGTCCGGCCAGAAGCTGTGCGACGTCGAGGCCCGTGGTGAGGTACTGCTGGAAGGTCCCGTTGTTCAGGGCCCAGGGCGATCGTCTGCGCCTGATCAGGTCGACCGCCGCGCCGGCGTCCTGACCCAGTTCGATCAGGCATTGCGCGGTGACCAGGCCGGAGCGGTTGTAACCCGAGTGGCAGCGTACGAGGACGGTCCGGCCGTTGCGTACGGCGTGCGCGGCGGTGCGTGCCAGTTCCCGGACGGCGTGGATCTGCCCGGGCGTCAGAGGGCCGTCGGGGATCTCCGTGACGAGATGCTCGACGGCCGGGTGCGGTCCATGTCCTGGGCTGGTGAACAGGCTGATGACCAGGTCGAACTCGCTGTCGACGACGGCGGTTTGCAGCGCGCCGGTGCCGTCGGTCCAGATGTGGCCGCCCATCCACAGTCCCGACCTGATCTCGTTCCAGGGTGTCTCGGGGCCGGGTACGTCCCGATCGTTCTGTCGTGTCTTCACCGTGCTCCCCTCCACGGCGTCAACGGCCCGGCGGGGGCCCGGTGTTCCCACGGGTGCCCTGGATCCCTGACGCCCGCCGCCGCCGCGTCCGGCATGCCGGACCGGCCACGTTGGGCGCCTGTGCCTCCGTTCAGCCGATGGGCACCACGGCGACCGGGCAGTGCGCGTGGCTGACCACGGCCTGGCTCACCGATCCGAGTCGCTGGAAGGGCCCGCGCAGCTCACCGTGACGGCCGACCACCACGAGTTGGTGCTTCTTGGACTGGGTGACCAGGTGCCTGGCCGGTCCGGAACGCACCGTGTCCTCGCTGAGCGGCAGGTCCGGGTACTCCTCACGCCATCCGGCCAGGATCTCGGAGAGCAGTCTGCCCTCCTCCGCCGCCACGTGGCTCTCCTCGTACACCGGCGGCACCTCGTGCCCGGGTCCCAGGACCAGCGGGTAGCTCCAGGCATGGATGACGTGCAGGGGCACCTTGCGCCGCTGCGCGGCCTCGAAGGCGTAGGACAGCAGTGCGTCGCTGGAATCCCGGCCGTCCACCCCCACCACCACCCCGCCCTCCGCCGCGCCGGTGCCGCGGACGATGACGACGGGTGAGCCGGCGTGGGCGGCGACATGCAGGCTCGTCGAACCCACGAGCAGCCCGGCGAAGCCGCCCGCCCCGCGCGCTCCCAGGACGAGCGGTCCGGCTGCGGCGCTGAGGGCGACCAGCGCCTCGCGGGCGCGCACGTCCACCACGCCGCTGGTGACCGTCAGCCCCGGATGGCGTTTCCTCGCCCGCTTCGCCAGGGCGTCGAGCATGTCCTCGCCCGAGCGGCGCAGGGATGGGGCGTTGAGCGAGTCCGGGGCCTGGTCCGCCTCCCACACCCAGGCGTGGACGAGGTGCAGCCGCACGTCTCGCAGCTCGGCCTCGTCGGCGGCCCAGTCGACGGCGTCGCCGGCGGTGGCGGGGTCATCGACTCCGACGATCACGGGATGTGCCATGACGTGCTCCTTCACATCGGACGACGCGGCGGCGCGGGGTGCCCGCGCCCCTCCGGGAACAGCGTTCGATCCAGCCGGATCCGCCCGGCCGTGTGGTCCATCTCGTACTTGTTCCGCGACCCCTGCGGGATCTCGACGATCACATCGAACTCCATCACGGCCTCCGTGAGGTGTCGCGCGGTTGGGCGGGCGCGGCGGCGAGGTCGCCCGCGAGCCGGAGCGCGACGTCGTCCCGCAGTGCTTGTAGCGCATCGGCCGGGGCTCCCAGGCCGTTCACCCGCAGCCTGGCGGCCTCGATGGCGCAGTTGCCCCGCTGGGAGGCGAAGGCCAGGGCGAGCGAGTTGTGGATCATCCACAGGTGGTAGGCGAGCAGCCGCGATGCCCTCTCGTGCAGCCGGGCCACGTCGCCGTCGACGACGAGTTCGCGCATCCGCACGGCCAGCTGGTTGAAGATCGTCAGCTGCCGTGCGCCGGCCTCGGCGATGGAACCGGGCACCGGGCCCAGCTCGCCGCAGGCCGCGACGACCTGGTCGGCGAGCCGCTGCGCGGCGACCGCGTCATCGAGGACGGCGAGGAGGGCACGCAGCTGCGTCTCGTGGTCCGGGCGCGGCGGGGCCGGGCGGGGCGCACGTCTGCGCAGCAGCGCCCTTCCGGCTCGGCTCAGTAGGCCGGAGGCAGGCTGGGCAGTGGGCGCGGGCATGGCATCCTCCGGGCCGAGTGGATCAACCGGGGACCGGCAGCGGCACCGCTGCGGGCTCGGCCGCTCTCCCCACCGGTCCGCATCGGCGCACGCTTTCAGTGTGCGCCGTCGGACGTCGATCGGCAGGCTCCCACGGGTACGCCCGGCCACGGCGGGCCGACCGGACGGGCGCGGCCGAAGGCCCGGGCGGGGCCGGCACCCGGCAGGAAGGCCCGCACGGTCACCTTCCGAGGTCGCACGTTCACACTCCGGACTCCCCCGTGAGCGGGGCGAGAACAGTCCGCTGCCCCTCGGTACGTGCCTCGCTGTCCGAAACCCCTTCGCCTGCCCGTGAGCCGCAGCGCGGCCCGCTGGTAGGCGGGGCGGCACTCGGCGAACTCCGGGTCGGCGAAGAGGTCGCGGTGGCCGCCGAAGCCGCATCGAGATCGCCACTGCGCGTCTGTTCGGTGCCGACGCCCGCTCCGATCACACCCACCCGACCACTCGAACCGATCTGCGACCGGTGAGCGACGACCCGCGACCGGGTGCATCGGGAGAGGCGCCACATCGAACGCGAGTACCGCTTTCGACCGGGTCCGGCGGGCCAGCCGGGAAGTCGGAGGGCAAATGATCTCATCACCGAACGCAACTGCTGGATATACGACATGATGATGCGTCATCATCATGTCGCCGTCGGTGTCGGTGCCGCGTGCGGCCGGACGAACTCCGGTACCGGCGGCGGGGAACGGATGGTGACCCGACCGATGGGACACCCGGGCTCGGCTCGGGCGCAGGCTCCGACTCGGCGCGGAAGGGCGGTGGGTGAAGCACTCTCCGGTGCACACCCGCACGCGGCGCGTCGAGCGACCGGAGCCGGAGGTCGGGACCGGCGAGTACGGCACTCCCCCGGGCCAGGGGCCGGGGGACGGGGAGGAGAGCGGCTGATGGCCGACGACACAGTGGCGGAACCGGGCCCGGCGGGCGGAGACGGAGCGCGGGGACGCCGCCCCGGTCCGCGCACGCGGGTCGACCGGCGGTTCCGCGGCCGACGCGACGACGCCGCGGAGGGGACGCCGGATCCGGCCTCCCCCCTCGATGGGCGCCCGGGCGTCCTGCCGCCGACCAGGGTCGACCCCGGCGCCCCCACCAAGGTCCGCCCCGACGCGCCGACCAGGGTCGCCCCCGATACCCCCACCCGGGTCACGCCGCGGGGCCCCGCGCCGGAGACCGTCACCCAGCGCCCCGCGCCCAGCCGCGGCGGGCACTTCGGGGGCGCCTTCCCGGCCGCCCTGCTGGGCCGCTACGAACCGTACGGCGTAGCCGGCTCGGGCACCGAGGGAACCGTCTGGCACGTACGGCGGGTGGACGGCGGCGGCGAGGCCGCGGTGAAGGTCACGGTGGCCGGCCAGGCCGTGGACGCCGAGCTGCTGGACCACCTGCGCAACGACGCCTACCGCCGCCACGTGCCGCAGATCTTCGACTACGGCCGCGTCGAGCACGCCGGCGCGGGCTGCGACTGGGTGGCGATGGAGTACCTGCCGGTCACCCTCGCCGACCATGTCGCCGGCCTGCGCCGGGAGGGCCGGCACGCCGACGGGCCGGAGACCGACCGCATCGTCCACGAGCTCGTCGCGCTGCTGGACTTCTGGCAGCAGCAGATCAGGCGCAACCCGATCGACTTCAAGCCGGCCAACATCCTGGTGCGGCCCGGCGGTCGCCCCGGGGACTTCGTGATCGCGGACTTCGGCGGCGTCGCCCGGCTCACCGCCAGCCGGAGCTTCTCCCCCGAGATGCAGGTGACGATCGCCTACATGGCGCCTGAGCAGCTGGCCGGCACCAACCACCCGGCCGGCCCGTGGTGGGCGCTGGGCAACGTACTGTACGAGCTGTTCACCGGCCGCCCGCGCTACCTGGGAGCGGACGGCATGCTCGTCAGCGACGAGGTGCTCCAGTACGACCTGGTGATGGGCGACGAGGTCGACCTCTCCGCCGTCACCGATCCGCGCCGGCTGCTCCTGCTCCAGGGGCTGTTCACCAAGAACCCCGCGCAGCGGTGGACGGCCGGGCAGGTCAGGAGCTGGCTGGCCGGCGGCAGCCCCGAGGTCGCGCGCCACCGCATGCCGACCGGCCCCTCCGTCACCCCCGAGCCCCGGCCCGCCCACCGCCCGATCACCTTCCTCGGCGACCCCTACCACGACCCCTCAGTCCTGGCCTCGGCCATGCTCGGCCGCTCTGCCGACGCGGCGTACTGGCTGGCCGGCGACGGCGCGGAGCGAGTGCTGGCCTGGCTGCGCGACGACGTCCAGGACACCGTCTTCGACCTTCACCACCTCCGGGACGTCGAGCGCACCAGGGGTGCCAAGCGCTCCCGCTCGGCGGCCCTCGCCGTCCTCGCCCTCGGCGCCGCGTTCGCCCCGGCCGCCACCCCGCACTACAACAACCGACCGATCGACACCGCCGGACTCGCACGGATCAGTACGGAGGCGGACGCCGTCGCGTTCCTCGACGAGCTGGTCGCCTCCTCGGCGCCGGCGATCGCCGCCCGCTACCACTGCGACCACCCGGAGTGCCACGGGGAGCAGTGCGCGCGGCTGCTCGCACTCACCCAACTGCCCGCCGTCCTGGCCGAGGTGGAGCGTACGGCACGGGCTCTCGGCGGCGGCCCGCGCACGGCTGTCGGGCCGGGCCGAGAGCCGCGGGGAGGCGAGGGGCGGGGCCGAGAGGCGGGCGGCGAGGGGCTGAGCGCGCACGAGCGGGACGGCTCGTACCGTCTCGCCCTCCGGCTGACGATCCTCCCCGAGGAGCACGCCCAGCTGCTGGGGCGGCTCTCTCCGCTGCCCGCCGCCCTCTACCTGACCCTGGACAAGGCACTCCTGCCCGTGCCGGCGGCGAGGACGGTGACCGTGGTGGCCGCGACCGTGGTCGACGCCGCGCTGGCCGCCCGCGCCGCGATGCGTCCCGATGCCGCGGACAAGGTGCGACGCAGCTGGTCGGGCCTGCGCCGACGGGCACTGCGCGCCGATCCGGGTACCGTGCCCGGACGGGCGATGCTGGTGGCCGCCGCGGTACTGCGGGCCCGGGGTGCCCGCGCCGCCCGCGCCGCGCGGGATCGCGGACCGCTCGACCGGCAGGCCATGGCGAGAGCCTGGTGGGCGGGTGCCCGCACCGCGCTGCCGCGCCGGGCGGGAGCGGCCCTGCTGATGCTCATCGCCCTCGCACTGATGCTCTGGTCCGGCGCGGTCTGGCGATTCGGCATCGACGCGGGGACCCAGGTACGGATCCTGCCCAACGGACCCTTCGGCGGCCCGCTGCGCACCGTCGGCGAGCACGCGGCCAGGCAGGTGGTCGGACAGCTGGGCGCGGCCCTGGCCGCAGCGGTGACGGCGGCCGTGTTCCCCGCCCGGATCGGCCGCTGGACGCTGGCGGTGGTCGCCGCCGCGGCCTTCGCGATCGGCTATCTGCGCCTCGGGCCGCCGATGACGGTGCTCCGGCCGCCGCAGGCCCTGGCCGACCGGGTGGTGGTGTTCGAGGGCGGCATGGGCAGCTGGGCCGGGGTGGCCGCGACGCTGGCGGTGGTCCTGACCGCGCTCCTCATCGAGCGCTCCGCCACCCGGATGCTGAAGCCGGCTCACGACGCCCGCCGGGGGACCGCCGAGGAGTGGCAGCGCCTCGCCGCCGCCCGCCGCCGCCCGTCCGCCACCGACCGGCCCGAGCCGGAGCGCGACGCGAAGAAGTGGCGACCGGGCCCCGAGGGTGTGCGCGACCGCGCCCTGTTCGCGCTCGGCAGCACCGTCGTCCTGACCGTCCTGCTGTGGGCGACCGTCGAGGTGCGGCTGGCCTCCACCGGCCACCACCCGAACCCGGCGTCCTGGGGCACCGGCCAGACCGGCGCCGCCTACCAGGCCGGGTTCCTGCTGCTGCTGGCCGCGCTGTCGGTCCTGAGCACGCTCGCCACACCGCAGAACGCCCGCCGGCTGTTCGTCGGATGGCTGCTCGGCACGCTGGTGCTCGGTTCCTGGCCGCCGCCGCTGGGTCCGCTGGAGGCGGTACGCATCCCCGTGGCGCAGCCCCTGTTCGGCGGCCTGGCCGAGCTGTGGGGTCACAGTGCCTTCTGGGCCGCCCTGCTGATCGCCCTTCCGATCGTCGGCTACGGCGTGCTGCGCACCCTGCGCAGGACCCGGCGCTGAGGGCCCCCGGGGGCGGCCGGGCCACGCGGGGCGCCCCGCTATCGCTCGGCCGTCCCCGGCCTCGTCCCCCGTCCCGGTGCCGGTTCCGGCCGCCGCTCCCGTCCTGCCCTCCGTCAGCCGGCCGGGTCCGGCGCCATGTCATAGGTGACGAGCATCGACCGGGTGGCGACCTGGTCGTAGTTGCTGCGCGCCCGGTGGTTGTCGTCAGCGGTGGTCCAGCGGAGCACGTTTCAACCCCGCTCGGCGGCGATCGCCCGCAGGCGCGCGAGCAGCACGTCCACCGCGCCGCCGCCTCGGGCGGCGGGGGGGACGAAGAGGTCGTCGAGGTAGCCGCCGACCGCGCCGTGCAGCGGCCGGGCGAACGGCCGGTAGTGCGCCAGGCCGACCGGGGTTCCACCGGTGTCCCTGACCAGCAGGGCCTCCAGCTCGTGCGTGGCGTCGCGGATCCAGGCCCAGACCAGCGCGGACTGCTCGTCGGGCATCGGCAGCCGGTAGAACTGCGCGTACTCCCGGTAGAGTTCACGCCAGGCCTCGAAGTCGTCCCCGGACGGCGTGTCAACGGTCCAGCGGGGGCGGCCTGCGGGCAGCGGCACGCTGGTGGGTACGGGCGCCTTGGGTACGGGCGCCTTGGGTACGGACACGGTGGGCTCGGGCGCGGTCGGCGGGGTCATGAGTGGCCTCCATGGTCGGGATCCGGCACCGCTGCGGATCACACGCGGTGGGGCCAGCATGAGCGCTCCGCTCGGCCGCCGACGCTCGACGAGCTGTCCAACGGACCCCGCCGCCCGCGCCGACGTGGCGCCTCCCCGGGCGGCTTGAGGACCGCCGGCGGCCTACAGGTTGCCCTTGGCAGCCTGGCGCCCCGCCCGGCGGAGGTCGCTCGCGAGGGATCCCAGCTGCTGGGTGGCCCGGTGGAAGGTGGTGCGGCCCCCCGGGGTGGTCATCCGGTCGGAGAAGACACCGGTGAGGCCCTTCAGCTGGTCGGCCAGGCCGGCGACCGCGGCCAGGAGGCGCTCCTCGTCGGCCCGCTCGATCCGATCGCGAGACGCGCGGGCCGGGCCGGCCAGGGTCTCGCGCAGCAGTTCCTCCGCCTCCCTCAGCGCTCCGGCCATCGTGTGCTGCTCGGTGTCCATCTCCCAGCTCCCATCCGGTGACGGGGCAGCCCGGCTCCGCCGCCCCTCTCCGACACCTGCCGACTCTCCTCCACCGCCTGCCGCCGTGGGCACGCCGGATACGCACCACCATGCCTCACGGGCCCCGCCCCGCCCGGGAACACCACCGGCTGCGCGACCGAATGGTCGACACCGACGGATGCTGCTCCCCGGCCGGCCGTGTGCACCGGCGCAGGCGATCACCGGACGGGCCGGGCCGCCCGTCCGGGGCGACAGCGCGGGAAGCACGGGATGCAGGCGCCCCGGCCCTGCGCCATCGCCCCCCAAGGGTCCATCGTCATCCACCCGGGGTGCACCGGGCACGGTCCTTCCCCACAGGGGCCGTTGACCACTACTTACGTATCGTTGCCGCGGACGGCGGCGCGGAAGGCGAGCGGGGTCTGCCCGGTGCGCTGGTGGAAGAACTTGCTGAAGTTGGTCGCGCTGGTGAAGCCCAGGCGGGAGGTGATGCTCGCGGCGGACAGGTCGCTGTGGGCGAGCAACCGCTTGGCCTCCAGGACGACGCGGCGGTCGATGAACTCCTTCGCGCCGACGCCGTCGGTGGCGAGGGTGGCCCGGGAGAGGGTGCGGGCCGAGTACCCGAGGGCGTCGGCGTAGTCGTCCAGGCGGCGGGTGCGGGAGAAGTCCCGTTCGACGGCGTCACGGAAGCGCAGGTAGGTGTCAGCTGGCTGGTGGGCGCGGCGCCCGGGGGTGTCCACGTGCGCCAGGCGCAGGACCAGGGCGGCGAGCAGGTTCCGTAGCAGCGCGATGTGCACGTCGAGCGGGAGCTGTCCCATCGCCCGGGACTCCCGCACCAGGTGCGCCGCGGCGGTGTCCAGGGCGGCGCGCCGGCCGTCGGCGGCGGCCGGCGCCTGCGGATCGCCGGGCAGGAGAACCTCGTACGGATCGTCGACGCGGGCTGCGGCGACGGTCGCCGGGTCGAGGAAGCCCCGCTCGAAGAGGATCAGCGTCCCCTCGGCCCGGGTGAGGTCACCCCACTGAAACACCTGGTGGGGCCGCACCCACAGCCAGGAGCCCGGTTCGAGGGTGTGGTCGGTGAAGTCCACCGCGGGCTGCATCGAACCCTCGGTGACCGTGAGCAGGTGATGGAAGTCCGGGCGCTGCGGCGTGGCCAGCCGGCACAGGGGCGCGGGGTTCTCGCGCAGCTCGGCCAGGGACAGCACCACCAGACCGGCGGGCGTGCCCGCCGGAGCGACGAATGCGAACTTGGGGATGTCCCGCGCGACTGCCTGTCCGTTTTTGACCATCATGAGTCTCCAGGCTACCCGGGCGGGGGCCCATTTGCCTCCTACGTTGGGTGACATCACCGACAAGCGGGCGAGTGCCGGTGACGAACACCGGACGGGGCCGCGGCTGCGGCGGCTCCTCGTCCTCTGCCGTCCGACCCGCCCGACCTCGGAACGCAACAGAAGTCCCGTTGCACACACCTGTCCTGACCTACTGGAGGATCACGCCATGACCGCCGTCGTTCTCGTCCACGGCCTCTGGGCCGACGGCTCCGCCTGGAGCGAGACCATCACCGAACTGCGCGCGCTCGGCCACCAGCCGGTAGCGGCCCAGCTCCCCCTGGAGTCTCTGGAGGGCGACGTCGCGGCCGTTCGACGGGTGCTGTCCACCATCGACGGGCCGGTGCTGCTGGTGGGCTGGTCCTACGGCGGCGCAGTGATCACCAATGCCGCTGCCGGTCAGGATCACGTCAAGGCCCTCTCCTACATCGCGGCCTTCGCCCCCGACCAGGGCGAGTCGGTCAGCGACATCGCGCACCGCCACCCCGGCAGCGCGCTCCCCGAGCACTTCAGGGTCACCGACGACGGCTACTCGTACCTCGACCGGTCGACGTACGGCTCGGCCGTCGCCGCCGACGCCCCCGTCGAGCGCACCGCGATCGCCTCGGCCGCCCAGAAGTTCGCGCGCCTGGGGATCGACGCCGCCCCGTCCGGTGCTCCCGCCTGGCGCGAGCTGCCCTCGCACTACCTGGTCGCGACCCAGGACCGGGTGCTGCCCGCCGTCACCCAGCGTGAGCTGGCGACCCACATAGACGCCGCCACCACCGAGTGGGAGACCGGCCACGGCCCGATGTACGCCCGCCCGAAGGAGCTGGCCGTCTACCTGGACTCGATCGCGACGGGCCTGTGACCTACCCCCGCGGCCGGGCCGCCCCCGCGGGGGGCGGGGCGGGCGGCCGCGGGGGGGGGGGGGGGCCCCCCGGGGCCCCCCCCCCCCCCCCCGGGGGGGGGGGGGGGCGCCGGGCCCCCGCGGCGCCCCCCCCCCCC
>NZ_JBITGZ010000055.1:0-30748 GCF_044457565.1 Kitasatospora sp. NPDC050543
CCGGGACGTTGCCGACCATGATCTGCCGGGAGACGCGACGCGTGGCCAGCGGCTTGAGCGGCAGGGACGGAATACCGAGCGAGATCGCGGTCATGTGCGCAGGGTTCCCCGGGGTTGAGGTGAGTGGTCCGGCAGATTCGGGCGGCCGGGCCGGGTGCGCAGACGTACGCGCACCCGGCGTCCAACGGTACGGCACCCGTGGGGGCCCGAGCACACCCGCCCGTACCGCCGGCTAGCTGATCTTGACCGGGTTGACCAGGTCGGCGACCAGCACCAGGAGGGTGAAGCCGATGAAGATGCTCGCCACCACGTAGGCGAAGGGCATCAGCCTGGCCACGTCGAACGGGCCCGGGTCGGGGCGCTTGAAGAGCGCGGCGGCCCGGCGGCGTACGGCCTCCCACAGGGCACCGGCGATGTGGCCGCCGTCCAGCGGGAGCAGCGGCAGCATGTTGAACAGGAAGAGCGAGAGGTTGATGCCGGCCAGCAGGTTCACGAAGAAGGCGACCCGCTGGGTGCCCGGGATGTCCAGGGCGAAGACCTCGCCGCTGACGCGGGCCGCGCCCACCATCCCGATCGGCGAGTCGGCCTCGCGCGGCGCACCGCTGACGACCGAGTTCCACAGGCCCGGGATCTTGCCGGGCAGCGCGAGGAGGGACTTCACGCCCGTCTCGGCGTTGTCGTACATCCGGTCCAGGCTCTGGCCGAAGCCCAGCCGCACCACGCCGCTGGCCGGGGAGAAGCCGAGGAAGCCGGCCTCCACCGTCTGACCCTTGAGGGGCGCGCCGTTGCCGTCGTACTTCTGCACCTGGTTGACGGCGATGGTCGGGGTGAGCGTGAGCTGCTGCTCGCCGCGCTGGACGACCACGGGCACGCTCAGCCCGGCTGACCTGCGGATGTCGGCCTGGAGCTGGTCGTAGGTGGCGATCCGGTCACCGTTGAAGGAGAGGATCTTGTCGCCGGGCTGGAGACCCGCGGCGGCGGCCGGGGACGGCTTGGCGCCGCCCGGGCAGCTGTCGGTCGGCTGGCCGGCCGCCACGACGCACTTGGAGACGGTGCTGACGGTCGGCGTGGTCATCATGACGCCGAAGCCCATCATCACCGTCAGGAACAGCACGAACGCCAGGATCAGGTTCATGAACGGGCCCGCGAACATCACGATCACGCGCTTCCACGGCCTGCGGGTGTAGAAGAGCCGGTGCTCGTCGCCGTCCTGGAGCTCCTCGTAGGAGGCCTCCCGGGCGTCCTCGATCATGGTGCGCCAGGGGGAGCTGCTGCGCTTGGTGATCCGGCCGTCCTCACCGGGCGGGAACATCCCGATCATGCGGATGTACCCGCCGAACGGGATCGCCTTGATGCCGTACTCGGTCTCGCCCCTGCGGCGGGACCAGAGGGTCGGGCCGAAGCCGACCATGTACTGCGGCACCCGGATGCGGAACAGTTTGGCCGTGGAGAGGTGGCCGAGCTCGTGCCAGGCGATCGAGAAGAGCAGCCCGACCACGAATACCAGGATGCCCACCACCGTCATCACTGCCGTCACCGCTGGTCCTCCGTCATGCCGCTGTGCCTCAACTGACCGTGCCGACCGTACTGCCCGTGGCTGTCCGTGCCCACGGCCGCTCAGCCGGCCGCCAGCTCGCGGGCCCGGGCCCGGGCCCAGTCCTCCGCGTGAAGGACGTCCTCGACCGTCAGGGAAGTTCCCGCCGCCGGGGTGCCGTGCTCGGCGACCACCTTGGCAACAGTGTCCACGATCGCGGTGAAGGCGAGGCGGCCGGCCAGGAAGGCGTCCACGCACTCCTCGTTGGCCGCGTTGAAGACGGCGGGGGCGGTGCCCGCGAGCGTGCCGACCTCGCGGGCCAGCTCGACCGAGGGGAAGGCCTCGTTGTCGAGCGGGAAGAACTCCCAGGTGGACGCCTTGGTCCAGTCACAGCCGGGAGCGGCGTCGGGGACACGGTCCGGCCAGCCGAGGCCAAGCGCGATCGGCATCCGCATGTCCGGCGGGCTGGCCTGGGCGAGCGTTGAGCCGTCCGTGAACTCCACCATCGAGTGGACGATCGACTGCGGATGGACCACGACCTCGATCCGCTCGAACGGCACGTCGTACAGCAGGTGCGCCTCGATGACCTCCAGGCCCTTGTTGACCAGGGTCGCGGAGTTGATGGTGATGACCGGGCCCATCGCCCAGGTGGGGTGGGCCAGCGCGTCCGCCGGGGTGACGGCGGCGAGTTCGGCGCGGCTGCGGCCGCGGAACGGGCCGCCGCTGGCGGTGACCACCAGCTTGCGGACCTCGGCGCGGCTGCCGCCGGCCAGCGCCTGGAAGATCGCGGTGTGCTCGGAGTCCACCGGGACGATCTGGCCGGGCTTCGCCAGCGCCTTGACCAGCGGGCCGCCGACGATCAGCGACTCCTTGTTGGCCAGCACCAGCACCCGTCCGGCGCGCAGCGCGGCCAGCGTGGGGCGCAGGCCGATCGAGCCGGTGATCCCGTTGAGCACCGAGTGGCAGTCGAGCGCGGCGACCTCGGTGGCGGCGTCCGGGCCCGCCAGGACGGTGGGCAGCGGGCGCCCGGCCGCCTTCGCCGCGAGCGCCTCGCGCAGTACCGGCTCGGCCTGCGCGTTGGCGATCGCGACGGTGTGCACGCCCAGCCGCAGCGCCTGCTCGGCGAGCAGCTCGACCCGCCCGCCGGCCGCGGAGAGCGCGACCACCTTGAACCGGTCGGGGTTGCGCAGCACCACGTCGATGGCCTGGGTGCCGATCGAGCCGGTGGAGCCGAGGATCACCAGCTCCCGGGGAGCGGAGGGGGCCTTCACCGTGGGGGTGAAGCGCAGCTGCGGGTGGGCGAGCGAGTTCATGCGCCCATTGTGTCCTGCCGGCGCGGCCGGGCGGCACCGCCGGGGGGCGTCGGCGCTGCGGCTCGCGCCGGGGGCATCAGCGCAGCGGCTTGTCCAGGACGGCCTTGGCGTGGCTGAACGTCGCCAGCGAGTACTCGCCGTGGTAGTTGCCCATCCCGCTCTCGCCCACGCCGCCGAAGGGCAGCGCGGGGACGGCCAGGTGGGAGACGGGCAGGCCGAACACCAGCGCGCCGGAGGAGGTCTCGGCCGCGAGCCGCCGCTTGGTCTGCTCGGACTCGGTGAAGGCGTACAGCGCCAGCGGCTTGTCCCGGTCGTTGACGAACGCGATCGCCTCGTCCAGGTCGGCCACCGGGACGAGGGGCAGGACGGGGCCGAAGATCTCCTCCCGCATCACCGGCGCGTCCGGGGGGACGTCCGCCAGCACGGTGGGGGCGATGTAGCGGCCGGCGCGGTCGTGGCCGCCACCGGTGACGGTGCGGCCGTCCGCGAGCAGGGCGGCGAGCCGGTCGAAGTGGCGGGTGTTGACGATCCGCGCGTACTCCGGGTCGGCGGCCGGGTCCTCGCCGTACGCCTCCTGCACGGCGGCGGCCAGTTCGCGCTCCAGGCCCGGCGCGGTGCCGCCGACGGCGAGCACGTAGTCGGGGGCGACGCAGGTCTGGCCGGCGTTGAGGAACTTGCCGCGCGCGATCCGCCGGGCGGTGACGGCGAGGTCGGCGGACTCGTCCACGACGACCGGGCTCTTGCCGCCGAGTTCCAGCGTGACGGGTGTCAGGTGCCTGGCGGCGGCGGTCATGACGATCCGCCCGACGGCGCCGTTGCCGGTGTAGAAGATGTGGTCGAAACGCTGCTCCAGCAGGGCGGTGGTCTCCGCGACCGCGCCCTCGACGACCGCGACGGCCTGCGGGTCCAGGTAGCGCGGCAGCAGCCGGGCGATCGCGGCGGAGGTGGCCGGCGCCAGCTCGCTGGGCTTGACCAGCACGGTGTTGCCGGCCGCCAGCGCGCCCACCAGCGGGGCGAGGGCGAGCTGGAGCGGGTAGTTCCAGGGCGCGATGACCAGCACCACGCCGAGCGGCTCGCGGACCACGCTGGCCTCGGCGGGCCGGAACGCCTCGGGCACGGCGGCCGGCTTGGGGCGCAGCCACTCCTCCAGGTGGGCGACGGTGTGGTCGAGCTCGTTGAGGGTGAAGCCGATCTCGGTCCGGTAGGCCTCGGCCGGGCCCTTGCCCAGGTCGCTGTGCAGGGCCGCGAGCAGGTCCTCGCGCTGCTCGGTGAGCAGCGCGCGCAGCGCCGCCAGCTGGCCGAGC
This sequence comes from Kitasatospora sp. NPDC050543, assembly GCF_044457565.1. Lineage (NCBI taxonomy): Bacteria > Bacillati > Actinomycetota > Actinomycetes > Kitasatosporales > Streptomycetaceae > Kitasatospora > Kitasatospora sp. NPDC050543. Next base: position 4,152 of record NZ_JBITGZ010000055.1, read on the forward strand.
CGCCAGTCGAGCGGCCGGGTGCGGCCGGTGGCGAAGGCGGCCCGCAACCCGGCGACGACGGCGGCGGCCTCGGCGGTGACCGCGCCGGGGGCTCGGGCGGCGGCCTCGGTGCGGGCTCCGGCGGGGGTGGAGGTCATGGTGGTGGCTCCTGGGGAGGTGCGGGCGGGTCAGATCAGGCTGTAGGTCTCGGCCTGCCGGTCGATGAGGTACGGGGCGATGGTGCCCTGGACGAGCTCCAGGTAACGCTCACCGCCGCGATGTGCCTCGGCGGCCGCGTCGTCCTCGTACTGGGCGAGGAGGACGAAGGCCGCCGGGTCCTGCCGGGAGCGCACCGCCCGGAAGGCGAGCACACCGGGCTCGGCCAGGGCGGATTCGACGAGGGCGGGCAGCAGCGCTGCGACGCGCTGCTCCTCGCCCCGCAGGGCGAGCCAGTCGGTGATGACGACGGTGGACATGGCGGGGTCCTTCGGGCGGTGGGCGGCCGGCCGGGTGCGGCCGCCCACGGGTTCGGGGGTGACGGTCGAGGGCGGCCGGCTCAGGCCGGCGGGCGTGCAAGGGCGGGCTCGACCGGGCGGGCTCGACCGGGCTCAGGCGACGGTGATGATGATCTTGCCGCGGGTGTGGCCCTCCGCGTTGAGGCGCTGCGCGTCGGCGGCCCGCTCCAGCGGGAAGGTGGCCGCGACCTCCACGGTCAGCTGCCCGCTGTCGGCGAGCTCGCCGAGCGCGGTCAGGTCGGCGGTGTCCGGGCGGACGAACACGTAGCGGCCGCCGAGCGCCAGCACGGCGCCGTCGGCGATCGAGGCGATCCGCCCGCCGGGGGCGAGCAGCCCGGGCGAGGCCTGCAGGGCGTCCCCGCCGACCAGGTCGAGCACGGCGTCCACGCCCTGCGGCGCCAGCGCCCGTACCCGCTCCGCCAGGCCCTCGCCGTAGCTGACGGGCTCGGCGCCGAGCCCGCGCAGGTACTCGTGGTTACGCTCGCTCGCGGTGCCGACCACCCGGGCACCCAGCGCCACGGCGATCTGGACGGCCAGCGAGCCGACGCCGCCGGCCGCCGCGTGGATCAGGACGCTCTCCCCGGGCTTGACCTCCAGGGCCCCGGCGAGCGCCTGATAGGCGGTCAGGCCGGCCAGCGGGAGGCCGGCGGCCTGCTCGAAGGTGAGCGAGGCGGGCTTGCGGGCCAGGGTGCGGACGGGGGCGGCGACGTACTCGGCGAAGGTGCCGCGGCCGACCATGTCCTCGCGGACGTAGCCGATCACCTCGTCACCGGGGGCGAACTCGGTGACCGAGACCCCCACCCGCTCCACCACGCCGGCCACGTCCCAGCCCGGGATGACGGGGAAGACGGCGTCCAGGACGCTGTCCAGGTAGCCCGCCTGGATCTTCCAGTCGACCGGGTTGACCGCGGCCGCCCGGACCTTGACCAGCACCGCGTCCGCACCCAGCTTGGGCTCCGGGCGGTCGCCGTACTCCAGGACGTCGGGGCCGCCGTAGCTGCGGTAGGTGATCGCCTTCATGGTGATGCTCCTGAACAGAAAGATTTGATGCGGTAGATGATTGAGTACCTCAACCAATATGATCGACGGTAGATCTCGATGGTTGAGAATGTCAAGCAATGGCTCGTAGACTGGTGCCATGACCAGGACCACACCCCCGCCGGCCCCCGTGCCCAGTACGGTCCTGCTCATGGACCGGCTGGCCGGGGCCACCGCCGGCTACTACCGCCGATTCGCCGCGGTGGCCGCTGCCCACGGGCTCACCCCGATGCAGGGCAAGATGCTCGGCCTGCTGCGCCACCCGATGCCGATGCGCGCCCTCGCCGACCTGCTCGGCTGCGACGCCTCCAACGTCACCGGGATCGTCGACCGCCTGGAGGCCCGGGGCCTGGCCCGGCGCGAGGCCGACCCGGCCGACCGCCGGATCAAGAACGTGCTGCTGACCGAGGAGGGCGAGGCCGCCGTCCGCTGCATCCGGGCCGAGGTCGCCACCGGCCTGCCCGGCCTGGAGCAGCTGGACGAGAGCGAGCGCCGCGCCCTCGGTGACCTGCTCGCCCGGGTCTTCCCCACCGCCACCGGCTGAGCCTGCGGGCCCCGGCGTCCCGCAGCGGCTACCGTCGGCCCCATGCGTACCGTCATCGCGGGTGGCCACGGCAAGATCGCGCTCCTGCTGGAGCACCGGCTCGCCGGCCGCGGCGACCAGGTCGCCGGCATCATCCGCCGCGCCGAACAGGCCCAGGACCTCCGGGACGCCGGGGCCGAGCCGCTGCTGCTCGACCTGGAGCACACCACCCCCGCCGCCCTCGCCGATCTGCTCACGGGCGCCGACGCGGTGGTCTTCGCCGCCGGCGCCGGTCCCGGCAGCGGCGCCGAACGCAAGCAGACCGTGGACCGCGACGCCGCCGTCCTGCTCGCCGACGCCGCCGGGCTCGCCGGTGTCCGGCGCTATCTGATGATCTCCAGCATGGGCGCCGACCCGGGCGCCGGATACCCCGCGGACCCGGTGTTCGAGGCCTACCTGCGGGCCAAGGGCGCGGCGGACGAAGCCGTGGCGGCCCGCGCCGCACTGGACTGGACGATCCTGCGCCCCGGGCGGCTGACCGACGGGCCGGGCACCGACCGGGTGACGCTGGCCGCCCGGACCGGGCGCGGCGCCGTCGACCGGGCCGACGTCGCACACGTCCTGGACGAGCTGCTGCACACCCCCGGCACCGCCGGGATGACCCTGGAACTGATCACCGGCGGCACCCCGGCCGCCGAGGCGGTCGCCGCCGTGGCAGCGGCCGGGCACTGAGCGGACGCACGGCGGACACAGGCACTCGGGCAGAGCACCGGGCCGGCGCACGCACCGGGCGGACGCGCACCGAGGCGGCGAACGGCAGACGAACGGCGGGGGCCCCGCCACCGGAACACGGTGGCGGGGCCCCCGCCGTGGCAGCGGGTTCTACCGGCTCAGAGGTCCAGGCCGGTGAGGACCAGGACGCGCTCCTGGGTGTAGTCGTCCATCGCGTACTTGACGCCCTCGCGGCCGACGCCGGAGTCCTTGACGCCGCCGTACGGCATCTGGTCGGCGCGGTAGGACGGCGCGTCACCGATGATCACGCCGCCGACCTCCAGCTCGCGGTGCGCCCGGAAGGCGGTCTGCACGTCACGCGTGAAGACGCCGGCCTGAAGACCGAAGCAGGAGTCGTTGACGGCCGCGAAGGCCTCCTCGGTGCCGTCCACCTTCTGTAGTGACAGCACCGGGCCGAAGACCTCGGCCTTGGCCAGGATCGCGTCGGCGGGCACCTCGGCGAGCACGGTCGGCGCGTAGCTGGCGCCCTCGCGGGTGCCGCCGGTGAGCACCTTGGCACCCTTGGCGACGGCGTCCTCGACCCATGCCTCGACGCGCTTGGCGGCGTTCTCGTCCACCAGCGGGCCGACGTCGGTGGCGTCCTCGCGCGGGTCACCGGTGACCTGGGCCTGGACCTTGGCGACGACCTTCTCCACCAGCGCGTCGTACACCGACGCGTCCGCGATCACCCGCTGCACCGAGATGCAGGACTGGCCGCCCTGGTAGTTGGAGAACATCGCGATCCGGGTGGCCGCCCACTCCAGGTCCGCCTCGGAGGACCAGTCCGCCAGCACCACGGCCGCGGCGTTGCCACCGAGCTCCAGGGTGGTGTGCTTGCGCGGCACCGAGTCCATGATCTGGTAGCCGACCTTGTCCGAGCCGGTGAAGGAGATCACCGGCAGGCGCTTGTCCTGGACGAGGGCGGGCATCCGCTCGTTCGGCACCGGGAGCACGCTCCAGGAGCCGGCCGGCAGGTCGGTCTCGGCCAGGATCTCGCCGAGCACCAGCGCGGAGAGCGGGGTGGCCGGGGCCGGCTTGAGGATGATCGGGGCGCCGACGGCGATCGCCGGGGCGACCTTGTGGGCGACCAGGTTCAGCGGGAAGTTGAACGGCGCGATGCCGAGCACCACACCGCGCGGGAAGCGGCGCACCACCGCGAAGCGGCCCACGCCGCCCGGGTCGGTGTCCAGCCGCATGGTCTCGCCGTTGGTGCGGCGGGCCTCCTCGGCGGCCCAGCGGAAGACCGAGACGGCACGGCCGACCTCGCCGCGGGCCCACTTGATCGGCTTGCCGTTCTCGGCGGTGATCAGGCGGGCGATCTCCTCGGTGCGCTCGGCCAGACGCTTGGACACGTGGTCCAGCGCGGCGGCCCGCACGTGCGCGGGGGTCGCGGCGAACGCGGGAAGGGCGGCCACGGCCGCGTCCAGCGCCTCCTCCACCTGGGCCTCGGTGGGGATGCTGACCTTGCCGACCAGGTGGCCGTCCCAGGGGTTGTGTACCTCGAAGTCGGCGTCGCCGCTCGCCCGGCGGCCGGCCAGCCAGAACTCATGGGTGGTGGTCACGGTGGTACCGGCCCTCTCCTCGTCGTCTGCGCCCCACGGAGGTGGAGCCTGCATCCACGGTACGAGGCCGCACACGTCAAGCGGATTGGCCACGACGTAGCGCTCTGCCGCCCGGGCACTCCATCCCGGACAGGAAGCCCGGGGACCAGGCGCCGGCCGGCGGTCTCCGGGCGTCGCGGCAGGCCCCGGCCGGGACGCCCGTCCCGCCGACCCCGGCCGCCGCCGCTCAGTCCTCGCCCGCGCGCAGTGCCAGCCAGAGCTCCATCCGCACATCGGTGTCGTCCAGCGAGCGGCCGAGCAGCTCCTCCACCCGCTTCATCCGGTAGCGCAGGGTGTGCCGGTGCACACCCAGGTCCGCCGCGGCAGCGTCCCACTGCCCGTGCCGGGACAGCCAGGCCCGCAGCGAGGCGACCAGGTCACCGCGCGCGGTGCGGTCGTGCTCGCGCAGCGGCCTCAGCAGGCCCTCGGCGAAGGCCGTCACCGCCTCCTCCCCGAGCAGCGGCAGCAGCGATCCGGCGCCGACCTCCTCGTGGTCCACCGAGCGGCGACCGCCGCGCAGCGCCACCGCCAGGGCCCGCTCGGCCTGGGCGTGCGCCGCCCCCGCCTCCTCCAGGGTGGTCGGGGCGGACACGCCCAGTGAGAGCCCCTCGTGCTCCTCCACCACACCCAGGCAGGCCCGGTGCACGGAACCGTTGTCCAGCGCCAGCACCATCAGCCGGGGCCCGTGCTGCCCGTCCTCGCGGGCCATCAGCAGCCTCTCGCCGACCCGGCCGCCGGCCTGCTCGGCCCGGTCGCCCAGCTCGCCGAGCGCCTCGGCGGCGTCGGCGCCCTGGCCGGCGCCGGCCACCAGCATCCGTATCGTCCCCTCGGGCAGGCCGCCGAAGAGACCGACCGCGACCTGCCGGGCGGTGGACACCTCGCCGGCCAGGACCATCCGCAGCAGCGCCGCGCCCATCCGCTCCTCGGCCTGCCGCAGCTCGCGGGAGCGCTCCAGGGTGAGAGTCAGCAGCGCGACCGCCGCGTTCAGCACGTACCGCTCGGTCGGGGTGATCCGGTCCTCGGTGCCGACGGCGAGGAAGCCGCGGGCCCGGCGGTCGGCGCCCAGCGACTGGACGACCACGTAGTCCTCGTCCGCCGTGTCGATGCCCGGCGAGCGCCCCTGCAACGCGGCGCTGGAGGGTGCCGGGCGCCGGCGCAGCCGGTCCACCTCGGCCGCCAGCCGCCCCGCCCGGCGGGCCGCCCAGTCCGGGGCCACCACCGAGAGCGCACCGGAGCCGTCGTACAGCGCGGCCCAGCCGCCGAGCCGGGAGGCGAGCCGGCGGACCACCGCGGTGGTGCCGTCCTTGCCCAGCGCGGCCCGGGTCAGCTCCTCCTGCGCCTCGAAGCTGGTGGTCACCGCCTCGTACTGCTCCGCGGCCAGCGCCGCCGAGACCACCTTGCTGATCGCGATGAACGGCGTCGGCTCGGGCACCCGCAGCAGCGGCAGCCCGCGCTGCGCGGCGGCCTCCACCAGCGGCTTGGGCACCTCGGTGTGCGAGAGCCCGACCCCCAGGCCCAGGCCGACCACGCCCGCGTCCGCCAAGCGGTGGACGTACGCCTGCAACTGCGCGGCGGTTCGGCCCAGCTTGATGCCGGTGGTGAGCAGCAGCTCACCGCCCTCGAGGAACGGGGTGGGGTCGTCCAGCTCGCTGGTGTGCACCCAGCGGACCGGGCGCTCCAGGTGGTCGGCCCCGGCGATCACCGTCAGGTGGAGCGAGGTGTTGCGGACGACGGAGGCGAGTGTGGGAGGCATGGCACCTTCGGTGGGACGACCCGGCCGCGCCATTGCGGCCCGGGGCACGGAGGGGGGATCTCTCCCCCTCATTATGGACGCCCCGGACAACCCGCACTGCCGAATCCACCGCTGCGGCGATACGTCCGCCCAGGCTCAGCCGCGCAGGTCCACCAGCAGCGGCGGAACCTGTTCGCCCGTCACCGTGGTCAGCGACACCACCGCGTGACCGGCGGGCAGCGCGTGCGCCAGGTCGGAGGGCGACCAGCGCAGCCGCTCGACCTCCCGGGTGGTGACGCTCTCGGTCTGCGCGGTGGTCCCGGACAGCGCCTTGCGCCCGATCCGGGCCGCCTTGCGCAGCGCACCGCCGGAGGTGTCGGGCGCGTGGGTGACGGCCGTCTCCCGCACCACGTGGGTGCCCCAGGCCTCGGAGAACAGCCGGCCGTCCCAGGGCGCGATCCCTGGGAAGGCCATCCGGCAGCCGACCGCGCCGAACAGCGGCGCCCGCAGCGCCTCCGGCAGATCGACCAGCGTGCGCAGCAGCAGGACGGCGCCCGCGTTGGCGCCGCGCATCCGCTGCACCCCCCGGATGGTGTTCAGGTCCAGGGCCGGCGAGGCGTCGTCGACCACCAGTCCGGCGAACAGCGAGCGGTCCGTACGGGCCGCGGAGGCCTGGACGAACTGCCCCACCACCAGCCGGGACAGCATCCGTGCCGCCTCGGGGTGGCTGCGCTCGGGCAGCTTCACCAGCACCCGCAGCGGGTGGTCCAGCGCCCGCATCGCGAACGGCGGCTTCCCCTCGCCGTCGGTGGCGAAGCAGCCGGTGAACGCCGGGCGGTCCAGCAGCGCGAGCCGGTCGGCGAGCAGCACGCCCGGGTCATCGGCCCGGCCGCGCTGGCGGTCGCGGTGCTGGAGGTCGCGCTCGTACGCGTCCAGCTCCCCGGTCGCCCGCAGTGCCTTGACCAGCGCCTCCAGCGCGTCCGGCTCGCCGCTGAGCAGGGCCCGCAGCTCACGCACGCCCGGGTAGCGCCGGAAGGCGGCCCGGAACGGGCCGACCACCTGCTGCAGGGCGGTGCGGGCGCTCTCGGTACGCGGTGCGAGCTCGTCGGGCAGCAGCGCGTCCGCCAGCCGGGCGGCGGCCTCGTCCGGGTCCTGCGCGGCGCCGTAGAGGTCGAGGCCGTAGGCCGAGCCACGGTCACCGGGGGCGATCACCACGTCGTACCAGGTGTCCGGGCCGAGGTCGGCGTCGGCCGAGCCGATCACCACCGCGCACGCCGTCCCGGCCAGGGCCTGGAGGCAGAGCGCCTCGGCGACCGGGCGGCCCAGCCGGGCGGTCTTGCCGGTGCCGGCCGGGCCGACCGCCAGCAGCGAGGTGCCGAGCAGCGCCGGGTCGAGCGCGAAGCCGGCGGCGCGGTGGTCGAGCGCGTTCTTCGGAACGTCCTGGGCGGTGCCCAGGCGGACCTGGCGGGTCAGCAGGTCGTGTCGGCCCGAGCGGGCGGGCAGGTCGCGCGCCTCGGACGGGTGCGCGCAGGCCGCCGCGCCCCGGGCGTCGACCTGGTCGACGAAGGCCGGCAGGATCTCCGGGTCCGCGGCCACCGCCTCCCACGCCCGCTGGATCCGTACGTAGTCGACGTCCGAGACCGGCTCGGCGTCGAGCCGCCCGGCGGCCGCGCCCGCCCCGCCCCGTCTGAGCAGCTCCCACGGGTCCACCGGCCCGGCGGCGTCGGCGGCCGTCTGCTCGGCGGGCTCCTCGATGGTCACCGTCCGGGCGAGCAGCGGCGCCGCGAACCGGCGCCAGACCTCGGGCCAGCGGCCCATCCGGCCGAACACCGTCACCACCAGGGCCACCACCAGCGCGTTCAGCGCCAGCACCACGAACGTCGCCACGCTCTGCGAGGTGCTGGGCAGCAGGCCCACCAGGGTCGCCAGGTAGTTGCCGAGCTCGACGCCGTACACATAGGCGAACCAGCCCACCACGGCGTTCAGCGCCGCCCGCAGCAGCAGTGCCCCCACCGGCACCTTCGCCGCCTCGGCCCGCTCGGGGTCGATCCGCCGGTAGCCCTGGCGGAAGATGCCGGGCCCGGTCTCCGGGCGCGGTGCGCCGACCCAGGCCGCGAGGTCGAAGGAGGGCGCGGCGGACGGCGCCGGCAGGCCTCGGACCACCTGCTGGGGCATGGTGGATGCCACGGTGGTCCGCCGACCATGCCCCTGTGTGCCGTCCAGTCCCATCGCGGCCCCGCTCCCCTCGCCCGCCCGGCACGCGCAATCGGTGCCGCCATACCCATGCCGCCGTACCGGCGACACACCCGCGCTCAATGTAGTGGAGCGGGACCTGCCCGTAGTCACACCTCGCTCTCTGGCCGCGCAGGACAAGTCGGACGGCGCACTGCTACCGAGTGGCGCATGCCTGTGCGCCCGGCGCCGCCGTAGCCTGCGAGGACCGAGCCGAGAAGTCTGGAGAACACCATGAGCGCCGCAACGCCGCTCCCGCAGGAGCGCCGCCTGGTCACCGCGATCCCCGGTCCGAAGTCGCAGGAGCTGCAGGCACGCAAGCTCGGCGCGGTGGCGGCCGGCGTCGGCACCACGCTGCCGGTCTACGTCTCGCGCGCCAACGGCGGCGTGCTGGAGGACGTGGACGGCAACTCGCTGATCGACTTCGGCTCCGGCATCGCCGTGACCAACGTCGGCAACAGCGCCGAGGCCGTGGTGGCCAAGGCGAGCGAGCAGCTGGCCGCCTTCACCCACACCTGCTTCATGGTGACGCCGTACGAGGGCTACGTCGCCGTCGCCGAGCAGCTCAACGAGCTGACCCCGGGTGACCACGACAAGCGCACCGCGCTGTTCAACTCGGGCGCCGAGGCGGTCGAGAACGCGGTGAAGATCGCCCGCGTCTACACCAAGCGCACCGCCGTCGTGGTCTTCGACCACGGCTACCACGGCCGCACCAACCTCACCATGGGCCTGACGGCGAAGAACATGCCGTACAAGCAGGGCTTCGGGCCGTTCGCCCCCGAGATCTACCGCGTGCCGGTCGCCTACCCCTACCGCTGGCTGACGGGTGCGGAGAACTGCGCCGCCGAGGCCGCCGCGCAGGCGATCGACATGATCAACAAGCAGATCGGCGCGGAGAACGTCGCAGCGATCATCATCGAGCCGATCCAGGGCGAGGGCGGCTTCATCGAGCCGGCCAAGGGCTTCCTGCCGGCCATCGTCGAGTACGCCAAGGCCAACGGCATCGTCTTCGTCGCCGACGAGATCCAGACCGGCTTCTGCCGCACCGGCCAGTGGTTCGCCTGTGACGACGAGGGCATCGTCCCGGACCTGATCACCACCGCCAAGGGCATCGCCGGCGGCCTGCCGCTGGCCGCCGTGACGGGCCGCGCCGAGATCATGGACGCCGCGCACGCGGGCGGTCTGGGCGGCACCTACGGTGGCAACCCGGTGGCCTGCGCCGCCGCGCTGGGCTCTATCGAGACCATGAAGGAGCTCGACCTCAACGCGAAGGCCAAGCGCATCGAGGAGGTCATGAAGGGCCGCCTGCGCGCCATGCAGGAGAAGTTCGACGTGATCGGCGAGATCCGCGGCCGCGGCGCCATGATCGCCATCGAGCTGGTGAAGTCGGGCACCAAGGAGCCCAACCCGGAGATCACCGCCGCCGTGGCGAAGGCCTGCCACGCCGAGGGCCTGGTCGTGCTGACCGCCGGCACCTACGGCAACGTGCTGCGCTTCCTGCCGCCGCTCGTCATGCCGGAGCACCTGCTCAACGAGGGCCTGGACATCATCGAAGACGCGTTCGCCCGCGCCTGACGACTGCTCGGCACTCCCGGAACGGCCCGGTCCCCTGTGGACCGGGCCGTTCCGGCGTTCGCACGGGTTTGACCCGCTTTCAAACCCCCTGGGCAACCCGCCCCGTAGCCGCCGCACTCCACAGAGTGAAGATGGTGTGCGGAATCCCTGAAGCCTCCGGCCGGAGGAAACCGGTTGACGTAGTGTCATGACAGATGGACAGCGAGCCTCAGCCATTGGCGGATCCACCCGCGGCACCCCCATTCCCGGAGGGTCCGCGAACGGGCCGCGAGGACAACCAGGCCGCCTCGGCGAGGGCGGCGCACACCGAGAGCCGATCGACCGACCGTCCGGCCCACACCCCCCGGGGCGCGCGGAACGGCGATCACCACAGCCGCCCTGGAGCTATCCCCCCGGCTCCGGGGCGGCTACCTTCGTTTCCGGCTCCGGCTCCGGCTCCTGCTCCGGCTCCGCAGCAGGAGCCGACTCAAGCTCCGGTGCCCGATCGAGCCCCGGCCCGCCCGGCTCCAGCCCCCGGCCTGTTCCGGGTGCGACGACCGCCCGGCGCGCGCGTCCCGTACGCCCGGCCGGCCGCGCTCGCCGCCGCACTGATGCTGATCTCCTGGCAGGTGGCCGTCGACGGGCCGCTGCTCGGCCTGGACCGCGAGGCGCGGCAGGCCGTCCGCGAGCTGCGGCACGGGATCTCCAGCACCCTGCTCAACCACCTCGGCCAGGCCCTGTCCGACCTCGGCGGCTCCGTACCCGCCGTGCCCGTCCTGCTCGGCGGCGGCGCGCTGGCCGCCTGGCGCGCCCACCGCGCGGACACCCACCGCTGGTGGCTGCCCCTCCCGGCGGCGGCGCTCACCGCGGCGGTGATCCCGCTGCTGGTGGTACCGGCCAAGGCCTGGTTCGCCCGCCCCGGCCCGTTCGGCCTGCCCCTCGCTCCCGACCAGTGGGGCTGGTACCCCTCCGGGCACACCGCGACCGCGACCATCGCGTACGGCGCCGCCGCGCTGCTGGTCGGCCGTACGGTCGGCGCCCGCGCCCGCCGGCACCTGCACCTGGGCGCGGCACTGCTCTCGCTCGGGGTGGGCCTGGGGCTGGTCTGGAGCGACTACCACTGGCTCCTGGACGTGGTGGCCAGCTGGTGCGTCGGCGGACTGCTGCTCCCGACGCTGGCCCGCGCCCTGCCCGCGAGCCGACGCGGGGCCGGGCCGGATCGGGCGACCGGGCCGGGCTGAGCGCGACCGGTCAGCCCTCGGCGTCCGCCATGGGCTCCTCGATGCGGTGGACCAGGCCCGGCTCGCCGTTGTCACGGCGCCACTCGACCACCAGCTCGTCCCGGCTGCCGAAGCGCACCAGGTGCCGGCCGACCACGTCCTCCAGCTGCGGCAGGCTGTCGGCCGCGCCCTCGACGGTGAGCAGCAGGACCTGCGGCTCGGCGACGAGGGTGGCGGTGCCGGCCGAGAAGGTCAGCTCGCCCCGGCCGGTCTCCTCGGACCAGTTGGCGGTGATCTTGCGGCCCAGGTGGGCGGAGAGCTGCTTGGCGTAGCGGGCCGCGCGGTCGGTGACGACGCGGGCTTCGGACCGGGGCATGAGGACTCCAAGGGCAGCGGAGGGAACTTAGGGTGCCCTCACCTGGATACACGCTAACCTAAATACTGAGCCTGGCTCAACATTCCGGTCGCTCGTACTTCCGGAACGGCCGATACCCTTGGGCGAACCGCAGCCGAGGAGAGCCCGCCCATGACCACCACGCCGACCGACGACGCGGCGAGCGAGACCTCCCCGAGCGGCCCGCACGACGACGTCCCGGGCGCGGCGGCGTCCGGCGCGGCGGCCGACGATGCGGTGTCCGGCGCGGCCGGTAGAACTGGCTCAGCTGGTACAGCGGGCACGCCTGACGCATCCGGCTCATCCGAGTCACCCGACACGGCCGCCGAGCTCGCCGACGCGATGACCAGGGCGATCAAGCGCATCCGGCGCCAGACCATGAGCCGGCTCGGCCCCCTCGGCATCACCCCCGGCCAGGGCCGTGCACTGCGCGCCCTCGCCAACGCCCCGGGCTGTGAGAACCCGGACCGCGCCATGCGGCTGAGCGACCTCGCCGACCGGCTGCACATCGCCCCGCGCTCGGCGACCACCGTGGTCGATGCGCTGGAGGAGGCCGGCCTGGTCGAACGGACCCCGGACCCGGCCGACCGCCGCGCCGTACGGATCGTCCTCACCCCGGACGGCTGGGCGGCCGTCGAGCGGATCGGCCGGATCCGCCACGAGCTGGCCCAGGAGTACTTCGGCCCGATCAGCCCGTCCGACCAGGAGGCACTGCTGCGGGCACTGAGGGTCGCGGAGGCCGCATACGGAGCCGGCGGCCCGGCCCGGCCAACGCCCCCGGAGGAAGCGCGGTGAGCCCGATCCCGGCGATCACCAGCAGCGCCGCGCAGCCCGCCGGCAGGCTGACCGACTCACCGAGCAGCAGCCAGGCCGAGGACATCCCGAAGACCGGCACCAGCAGCGAGTAGGGCGCCACGGCGGTCGCGTCGTAGGTGCGCAGCAGGAAGCTCCACGCGACAAAGCCGAACAGCGTCGAGGCCAGCCCCACGTAGACGATCGCGCCGAGCCCGGCCGGGGTGATCTCGCGCAGCGCCCGCAGGTCCGCCGACGGCCCCTCGACCAGCAGGGAGAGCCCGAGCAGGGGCAGCGGCGGAACGGCGCTGACCCAGACCATCCAGCGCAGCGCGTCCGGCGGTGCGGCCTTGCGGGTCAGCACGTTGGACAGCCCCCAGGCCACGGCGGCCGCGATCACCAGGACGAACGCCCCGATCGGCCCGCCCACCCCGCGGTCGACGGCGGCCACCGCGATCCCCACCAGTGCGATGCCCAGGCCGATGATCCGCTGGCCGGCCGGGCGCTCGCGCAGCAGCGCGGCGGCGAACAGTGCGGTGAAGACCGCCTGGCTCTGCAGTACCAGGGAGGACAGCCCCGCCGGCATCCCGGCGTGCATCCCCAGGAACAGCAGGCCGAACTTGACCACGCCCAGCACGAGTCCGACCGCCAGGATCCAACGCCAAGCGACCGCCGGACGCCGGACGAAGAAGATCGCCGGCAGCGCGACCACCGCGAAGCGCAGCGCGCAGAACAGCAGCGGCGGGAAGTTCTCCAGGCCGACATGGATGATGACGAAGTTCAGGCCCCAGACGGCGGCGACCAGGACGGCCAGCCCGATGTGACGGGGGCTCATGGCGGCGGACGTGCCGCCACTGCCTGCGGTGTTGCCGGGGGTACTGGCGACGGCACTGCTTGCGGCACTGCTTGCGGCGGACATGCATCGATCATGGGCGCCACCTACCGTGTAGCACCAGCGATGAATTCTGAAGCCCACCGTTTAGCATCGGTACATGATGGATCTGGGACGCCTCCGGGCGCTGCACGCGGTGGCGGTACACGGCTCGGTCGGCGGCGCGGCGGCCTCGCTCGGTTTCACGCCCTCGGCGGTCTCGCAGCAGATCTCCAAGCTGGAGCGCGAGACCCGTACCGTCCTGCTGGAGCGTCAGGGCCGGGGTGTCGTGCTCACGGACGCCGCGCGGGAGCTGGCGTCCACCGCGCAGCGGGTGCTGGCGCTGGTCGAGCAGGCCGAGGTGACTCTGGAGGAGCAGCGCGGGCAGGCGGTCGGCCGGTTGCTGATGGCGTCCTTCGCGACCGGCGCGCGTGGCCTGCTTCCCGGCGCGCTGGCGGACCTGCGCGCCCGCTGCCCCGGCCTGGACGTCCGGCTGCTGGAGACCGACCCGTACCTCGCCGCCGAGCTGGTGGCCCGGGGGGAGGTGGATCTCGCCCTGGTCCAGGACTGGCCGACCGTACCGCTGCCGGTGCAGCCGGAGCTGTCGCGCCTGGACCTCGGCGAGGACCCGGTGGACCTGCTGCTGTGGGAGGGGCATCCGCTGGCGGAGCTGGCCGTGGTGCCGGTGAGCCGGCTGCTCGGGCAGCGGTGGATCAGCGTGCCGCCCGGCAACATCTGCCACGACTGGCTGGTGCGGACCATGCGGGAGGCCGGCGAGGAGCCCGACGTGGCGTTCCAGATCGGCGAGTTCGAGACCCAGATCGCGCTGATCCGAGCGGGGCTGGGGCTCGGCCTGGTGCCCCGGCTCGGCCGTGGCGCGCTGCCGCCGGGGGTGCTCGCCCGCCCGGTGGCGCCGGAGCCGGCCCGGCGGGTGTTCGTGCTCTGGCGGACCCGGACCTCCCGGCGGCCCGCCGTCGCCGAGGCGCTGACGGCGATCCGCGGGCGCTGGGCCGCCCTCGGCGCCTGACCCGCACCGGGCCCACGCCGGAGCCACGGCTGCCCGTACCTGGCCGCGACTGGCTCTGCGGGCGGCCTGACGGGCCCGCCGCGCACCTAGCCGGCCAGGCCGACCACCAGCCACATGAACCCCACGCCCGCCAGCGTGCACAGCAGCGTGGAGCGCGAGGGGTGCGGGCTGTGCGCCTCGGGGAGGATGTCCGAGGTCGCCAGGTAGAGCAGGAACCCGGCGAAGAAGCCCAGGTACAGGCCGAGCCACTGCTCGGGGATGGTGAACAGCAGGGTGATGGCCGCGCCGGTGACCGGCGCCAGCGCGTCCGCCCCGAGCAGGGTGAGCGCCCGGCGCCGGTTGTTCCCGTACATCCGGGTGATCGTGTAGGTGTTGAAGCCGTCCGCGAAGTCGTGCGCCACGACGGCGATCGCCACCACCGTGCCGACGGTGCTGCCCGCCTGGAAGGCCGCGCCGATCGCGAAGCCGTCCATCAGGCTGTGCCCGACCAGCGCGGCGGCGGCGGTCAGTCCGATGCCCGGCGCCTGGTAGCCGTTCCCGTGCCGGTGGCCGTGGGCGTGGGTGTGCTCCGCGTACTCGCCCTCGTGGCCCCGGTGGATGGCGACCGCCCGCTCGATGATGTGGATCACCAGGAACCCGGCCGCGAACATCAGCAGCGACTGCGGGACCCCGTGGACCTCGCCCGGCGCCGCCCGGATCGCCTCGGGCAGCAGGTCGAACGCGACCACCCCGAGCATCAGCCCGGCCGCGAGACCCAGCACCAGGTGGCGCCGGTCGCCGGTGCGCTGCGCGACGAAACCGCCGATCAGCGTCATCAGGAACGCGCCGGCGGCAACCAGGATGGCGGTCATCGCACTTCCCCCGCTCCTCCTGTGCCTCCGGGATCCCGGCTTCGGGGTTCGGGGGCCGGACGGCTGTGCGCACCGCTGCCCACGGGCACAGCCACCCGGCCGTGCGTCCCAGACTGCGGCCAACCGTACGGCACCGCCCGCCGAACCGGTCCGTCGGGGTGAGGCAGCCGGCACCGGGCCGCGACGGGACGTCAGCCTGCCTTCGGCCCCGGGTGAGCGGGCGCGAGCCGCCGGCAAGCGCGGCCGGTCAGGCCCGCGATCTTCGCCCCGTCCGGCCCCGTCCGGCCTGTCCGTCACGCTCCGGGCAGCCGGGCCTGCCTCAGCCCCGCGTCGCCGCACCGGAAGTCGGCCGGGCCGCCTTCCTGTTCACGGTTGCCGCTTCCCCGGACGGCTCCCGCGCCGGCCTCCGTGCCGACGTCCTGTGGCCGGCCTCCCGCTCAGCCGGCCGCGCCGAGGAGAAGCCCCAGCTGGGTACGGGTCAGCTCCCGCATGCCGTCGCCGTCCACCAGGTGGATGTGCTGGTGGCTCTCCTCGGCGACGAGGTCGAGGGCCGGTTCGGCGAACCGGCCGGTGGTCAGGCGCAGGCCGCGGTCGGCGGACTCCTCGCGGACCGCCTCCGCCAGGGTACGGATCTCCTCCTCGCAGACCGGTTCGGCCGCCCGCGAGGCCCAGACCACCCAGCGGCCCGGCAGGGCACTGCCCGCCTCGCCCTCGCCGGTCGCCACCAGGCCGGCGGGCCCCCGCAGCCGCACGCTCCACTGGGTGAGCCCACCCCGGGTGAGCAGTTCCCGGACCAGGTGCGCGAACTCGTTGGCCGACAGGTCGGCGGCACTGGGCACCGTCGCGCCGGCCGCCGCGGCGGGCTCGACGCTCACATAGGCGTACGGGTCGGGGGTGACGGCGGCGCCGAGCTGGCGCAGCCGCACCAGCGCCTCGTCCTGCTCGGCGTCGGCGTAGATGCCCTCCCCGTCGTGCTCCTCGTACGGGGCTGCGGGTGGCAGCAGCCGGGTGCGCGCCAGGGCGTCACGGTCCGCGTCCACGCTGACCAGGCAGAGCGCGGTGGTGGCGCCCGGCTCGCGGAGCCAGCCGTTGAGCACCACGCCGGCCAGTACCTCGTCGGTGTCCACGGCATCGGCCGCCTGAAGGGCGCGCAGCGCGAGGCGGGCGACCAGCCGCAGGTAGTCGGTGGCCCGGTCGGCGGGCGGGCGCGGCACCGGGTCGACCTCGCCGTCGGGGGCGAGCCGGTACCCGGTCAGTGAGGGCACCAGGTCCAGCGGCGGCAGGTCGAGGTCGAGTACGGCGGTGCGGGTCAGCGGCCGGAAGACCGCCCGGCAGGGCGCGGGGAGGTCCTGGGTGGCGGTCTCGGCGGCGGCGAGCGCGCGTTCCATCAGCGACTCGACGGCGGCGGGCTCGGCCAGCCGGTAGGCCCGGCGGCACTCCTCCAGGCTGTCGTTGTACTCGCCCACCGCTCGGGCCCGAACCTGCTCGGCCTCCTCGTGGGCCCGCCTGGCCTCGGCCTCACCGGAGTTCGCCGCCTCGGCCCGGCGGGTGTGCCACTCGCGCAGCGCGCGCTGGTGAGTGAGCCGGGCCTGGGCCAGCTCGCGCTGGTAGCCGGAGTCCAGCAGTCGGCGCGCCGGCCCCTCGTCGGGGTCGGCGGCCGCGGGGTGGGCCGGGGCGTAGGCCGCCCAGCGCGGTTCGGCCCCGGCGTCGTCCGCCTCGGCCTCACCGGCGGGGTAGGGGCGCGGTTCGTACCTGCGGAGCTGGCTCTCGAAGTCCATCGCGGAGACGGGCAGCGCGGCCCGGCGCAGCAGGTCGGCCAGCCGGTCGTGCTCGGCCCGGACGGTGAGCGTGCGGTGGTGGGTGAGCGCGGCCGCCCGGCCGTGCGCGGCGACGTCCGCTGCGGTCTCCGTGCCCGGCCCGTCCGCTGCGCTCCGCCCGTCCTCCGGCCCGTCCTCCGGTCCGTCCGCGCCGAGGTCACGGAAGACCGAGGCCAGGAAGCCCGGTTGGAGGGCCGTGGCACCGCCGTCGGTCCGGCCGTCTGGTGAGTGCTGCATCGGTGGTCGTTCCCCCATGCTCGGCAGGCGCTGTCCCGGGGCGGCCCGCGGCCCCGTGGCCGGCCCCTGCCGGACATTGTCCACCGTTCGGGCGCACTTGGTCTGCCAAGCCTCTCAGTTGGTACGGGTGTTGGTCAGGTGCAGGCCGATGTAGCCGACGTAGATCCGGCCACTGCCCGAACAGTCGTCGAGGTAGTGCAGCCTGGGTGCCGTCCGGCCGCCACCGATCCTCAGGTGGGCGCCCATGAACGCCCGCCGGGTGGTGTCGACGCACTCGGGCACCGGCAGCATCCGTTCGCGCTTCCACTTGGTGTGGCTGAACACCGTCTGGGACTCCCCGCGTACCGCCTTGCGCGGTGGGAAGCGGTGGCAGCCGGGCGGGGTGTGCTCGCACCACTGCTTGAAGTCGCCGCCGGCCTCGCCGCGTACGGCCGCCGCCGCGTACTCCTGAAGTGCCGTCAGCCCCTCCCAGGTGAGCCGGGCCCAGCCGGCGCCGGCGCCCTGGCCGTCGAGGGAGAGCGCGGCCTTCTGGTCACCGGTGAAGGTGAGCAGTGGGAACTCGTCGATCCTGGTCATGAGTTCGACGAAGGTCAGCGGGACGCCGTCGCGTTCGCGCTCGGCCGGGCGGGGCAGCCGGGCGCGGTCGACGGTCGCTGATCCCCTGGCCGCGCCCGGCCCGGCGCACAACCGCCCGGCCAGCACCCGGACCTGGACGCCGACGTGGCGCAGCGCGGGGTACTGCTCGTCGGACTCCGGCAGCAGCCGGCGTTCGCGGCGGCGGGAGTGGCGCAGGCTGTGCCGCACCCGCTCCAGCTCGTCGGCCCTGGCCTGGTGGTCCTGGTGGTCCTGCTGCTGCTCGCGGACCAGCTGCCGGTCCTGCTCGGGCGGTGGCGCGTCGGGGCGCCTGGCCGGTGGTGGCACGCGCAGCACCGGGACGGCGGCGAGCGGCGCGGGCAGCGGCAGTTCGGCGGCCAGCCGCCGTGGTTCGCGGGCGAGCAGGCCGGCCGCACGGCGCAGGTCCTCCTCTATCCTGCGGCGGGGCATCACCGGGTGCCGGATCCCGTCGTGCCGGGAGGCCGGGTCGACCTCGGGCAGGTAGGTGCGGACCGCGCCGCCGTACACGGTGTGGTACTCCAGTGCGACGTTGAACTCCGTCCGGGCGCTCGGGTCCAGTACGTAGACGGTGGCGAGGCCCGGAAGCTGATGGCAGAGCGGGCGGACGATGCCGGCCAGCCAGTCCTCGATCGCGAGGTTGGCCGGGACACTGGCCACCACCGTGGGCAGCCGGCGCTCCGGGTCGCACAGTTCGTCGATGAGCAGCTCGACCCCGGCGGCGGTCACCACCTGGGGAGCGGTGTGCACGGCGGCCGGCCCGTCGGTCGCGTCCAGCAGGGGCAGCAGGGTGCGGGCCAGCTCGGGCACCGGGACCCGGCATGGTGTTCGCACGCCGGCGTCGGCGCTCTGGTGCTCGGCCTCCAGCCTGACCCAGGTGGGGCCGCCCGACTCGGTGGCTATGGTCACGGTGAGCTGGTGGGTGCCGTGCGGAGCCGGGGTGCGGAGCCTGCGGCGGGTGTAGCGACCCGTACCCGGGCCGCCGCGCAGCGGGCCGCCGTCCCGGTCGAGCAGGACCCGCTCGGCCAGCCGCAGGCGCTCGGCCCAGCCTTCCGGGCTCTCGGGGCCTTCGTGGTTCTCGGGGCCCTCGGGGCGGGCCGGGCCCGGGATCTCCGGCGGCGGTTCTTCGCAGCCTTCCTGCTTCAGCCAGGCGCCCAGCCGCTGATCGGCCAGGGCCACGGCATCGTTGTGCGCAAGCGCCGTGGTGACGGTCATCCGGTACGGCGTCGCGGGGCTCCGGGGGCCGGGCAGATCGGGCTGGGCCGGCGACGGGGAGCGGTCTGAGGTCATGCGCGGTACCTCCCGTGGTGCGGTGGTGGGGTGTGTCGTCCTCCATCGATGGGTTGTCGTCCGGTTCCGACCGGATCCTTGTCCAGAAAACGCGGCAGCCGGGAGCGGAAGTTCCAACTCCGACGCACGTCAATACGTTCGAGTGAATCTGTTCAAGCCCGCGCGAGCCGCTCAGCCGCTCCACTGCGGGGTGGGCACGGCGACGGCGAGCGGGCAGCCGTCCGGCGCGTCATAGCTCGCCACCAGCACCACCGGGACGTCGCCATGGTTGCGACCGACGTGGACGAAGCCCGGCCCGGCCTGCTCGACCAGCGTCTGCCCGGCCTCGCTGACCTCGACCGTTCCATCGGCCAGGGTGCGGGTGAGAGTGCCGGAGAGGACGATCACGTCGACCCGGCCGGGGTGGTAGTGCCAGCCGGTACTGGCGCCCGGAGCAAGGGTGACGGTCTGGACGAGGGACATCTGGGATCGGGCTCCCGGATCGGCGGCCGCCCCAGGGAAGGGACAGCCGCAGGGTAGGGACAGCTGCCCTGCCGCCGAAACAGCTGCGTTCCGCATTGGCCGAAAGCGCCTCTGCGGCCCGTCCGATAACGGTCGTTCCGCTCCACGGGGAGGGGGCGTGCGGCCGGGTCGACGCGCTCGTGAGGCCGACATGTCCTGACCGGCCGGCCCGGCCAATCTCGATCGACCCGGCCGACCGCCCCGACTAGGTTGACGCCATGACCGAACTTGCCACCGCCCGGCTCCTCCTGCGCCCCTGGCGCGAGTCCGACCTCGACCCATGGGCCGCGATGAACGCCGACCCCGTCGTACGGGAGCACTTCCCCGGCGTACTCACCCGGGAGCAGAGCGCGGCCTCGATCGCGCGCTTCCAGGCCGGGATGGAGCAGCGCGGGTACGGCTGGTGGGCGCTCGAGGTGCGCGCCACCGGCGAGTTCATCGGCTTCGCGGGCCTGGACCCGGTGGACGAGGACATGCCGTTCACCGGTGTGGAGGCGGGCTGGCGACTGGCCCGCACCGCGTGGGGGCACGGCTACGCCACCGAGGCAGGCCGCGCCGCACTCGCCTTCGGCTTCGAAACCCTGGCACTCCCCGAGATCCTCGCGATCACCACCGCCACCAACCACCGCTCCCGGGCTGTGATGCGCCGGATCGGCATGACCCACGACCCCTCCGACGACTTCGACGACCCGTCCGTCCCCGCGGGGCCGCTGCGCCCGAACGTGGTGTACCGGATCCGCCGGCCGTAGCCCCGCGGCAGCCCTCGTTGTCACAACCGCGTCGTCACAGCCGCGTCGTCTCAGCCGCGTCGTGGCGCGGCCGGCGGTGCAGCTCCGCGGCGCTGTGGTCAGCACGTCTCGCAGCCCGCGGCCAGGGCCGGCTCAGAGCGGCACCTCGACGAAGGTCCGCCCCGCCGCGACGGCCACCGCCGTACCGCCCGTCGCCTCCGCCAGCCAGACGTGGAAGGCCGCCGTCTCCGGTTCGGGCACCCCGACCTCGATCCGCACCCCGGCCGCCTCGTACGCCAGGTCGCTGACCACGTGGCCGGCCGCACGCAGGTCGTTCTCCAGCCGCCCGGCCCGGGTGTGGTCGACGCTCACCGCCAGCAGCTCGACCGGCCGCCGCTCCAGCAGCCCGATCTCGTCCACCGCCTCGGACACCGCACTCCCGTACGCCCGCACCAGCCCGCCCGCGCCGAGCTTGATCCCGCCGAAGTACCTGGTCACGACCGCGACGATGTCCGTCAGCCCGCGCCGGCGCAGCACCTCCAGCATCGGCACCCCGGCCGTACCACCGGGCTCGCCGTCGTCGCTGGAGCGCTCGCGGCGCTGCTCGTCGCCCACCACGAAGGCGGTGCAGTTGTGCCGGGCGTCCCAGTACTGCTTGCGGATGCCCGCGATGAAGGCCTGTGCCTCGTCCTCATCGGCCACCCGCCCGAGGTGGCAGATGAACCGGGACTTCTTGATCTCGATCTCGTGGCTGCCGTCGCGCCGGATGGTCAGGTACTGCCTGGGGGTCGGCTCCGGCATGGCGCGGCGGGTCTCCAAAAGCGAAAGGCTGGCGGGCACGCCCTGACGGGGGCGCTCCCGCCAGCCTAACCGCCGGTCAGCGCCCGGCCAGGGCGTCCAGCTGCTTGCGGTCCAGGCCGGTCAGCGCGGTGACCTCGGCCAGGTCGACCGCGCCGCAGTCCAGCCCCCGCAGCACATAGCCGCTCAGCGCCTTCGCGGTGGCCGGCTCGTCCATCACGTCACCGCCGGCCTTGGCCACGTAGGCGGCGAGCCGGGCCGCGGCGGCCTCCAGGCCCTCGCGGTAGAAGGTGTACACGGCGACGTACCTGGTCGGCAGGTGCGCCGGGTGCATGTCCCAGCCCTGGTAGTACGCCCGGGCGAGCGAGCGGCGGACCAGGTCGTGGTGCAGCTTCCAGGCGGCGTGCACCTGCTCGGTCGGGCCGGTCGGGATGACGTTGGTGGAGCCGTCCGAGAGCCGCACGCCGGTGCCCGCGGCGGCCACCTGCATCACGGCCTTCGCGTGGTCGGCGACCGGGTGGTCCATGCTCTGGTACGCGGCGCTGACCCCGCAGGAGGCGCTGTAGTCGAAGGTCCCGTAGTGCAGGCCGGTGGCCCGGCCCTCGGCGGCCTCGATCATCCGGGCGACGGTGGCCCGGCCGTCGGCGCCCAGGATCGCCTGGGTGGTCTCGATCTGGATCTCGAAGCCGATCCGGCCGCCGGGCAGGCCGGCCCGCTGCTCGAAGTCCTCCAGCAGCCGGACGAGCGCGGTGACCTGCTCCGCGTAGGTCACCTTGGGCAGGGTGAGCACCAGGCCCTCCGGCAGC
The DNA here is from genome assembly GCF_044457565.1 of Kitasatospora sp. NPDC050543. Lineage (NCBI taxonomy): Bacteria > Bacillati > Actinomycetota > Actinomycetes > Kitasatosporales > Streptomycetaceae > Kitasatospora > Kitasatospora sp. NPDC050543. Next base: position 26,041 of record NZ_JBITGZ010000055.1, read on the forward strand.
GGGCCGCCCGCGAGCAGCGTCGCGAGGAACAGCTCCAGGGTGCGGATGCCGCGCTCGCGCACGGCCGCCTCCATGCACTTGATCCGGATGCCGATGTACGGCGGCGCGCTGCCGTCCGCGACCGCGGCCGTGATCAACTCGGCGGCCCGGACCGCGGCGGCGTCCTCCTCCGCGTCCGGGCGCGGACCGTAGCCGTCCTCGAAGTCGATCCGCAGGTCCTCGATCGGCTCGCGCTCCAGCTTGGCGCGGACCCGCGCGTGCACATCGCTCAACAGCTCACCGGCGGGGACGCCGAGCGCCCGCGCCAGCTCCTGCGGCGTACCCGCGTGGGTGTCGAAGGCCTCCAGCGCCTGCCGGCCCCAGCTGCGGACGGTGTCGGCGTCGAATGCGTCGGCGGGGACGTAGACCGTGTGCACCGGCTGACGGGTGCCGGAGTCACCGGGGTAGCGGCGCGCCAGGTCGGCGTCGACCGGCGCCAGCAGCGCCTCCACCGCGGCCCGGGCGGAGCCGGAGAAGGAGGCCGCGCCCTCCGGCTTGGTACCGTCCACCTCGACCTGCGACATCCGTACTCCTCCACACCGAACCAGGCTTCAACAGTTTGTTGATGCGAAGGTAGCTCCGCCGGAGCGGGGCAGTCAATGGCCGACCGACGGCCGGACGCCCAGGTCAGTCCCGCCCGGCGGAGGCATAGCGGGCGCGCAGCGCCGGCCAGATCCGGTTCAGCTCCTCCGGGCTCACCGAGCCGTCCGCCCGGGTGCCCACCACGCCGTACTCGCTGGTCAGGTACTCCGCCAGGCGCTGCTGGTCGGGCTGATCCTCGTAGGTGTCGATGTAGGTGACCAGCGCCTCGAAGCACAGCTCGGGGTCCAGTCGGTCCGCCTCCCGCTGCACGGGCTTGTGGGGCGCGGGGTCGGGGTCCGTGGTCGTCGGAGCGCTCGCAGCGGTGGTGTCGTCGGACCTCACGGGCTCCGGCTGCTCCGGAAGATCCCGCGACTCCAGCCGCAGCGAGCCCCCCTTCGCCGGAGCGACAGCCGGAGCGGGCTGCTGCTGCTCGAACGCCGGACGCTCACCCTGATCGGCCCGGTCGGCCCGGTCATCCGCGACATACCGCGGCACTACCGACTGCACCTGTATCTCCGGGCCCGGCTGCGTGGCCGCACGCGGCGGCTTGAACCAGGGCGACGCCTGCCCTGGCACCCGGCCGGCCCCGCCACCCATGCCGCTCTGCTGCGCGTGACTGCGCACCGCCCGCTCGGTCCAGACGTTCAGTTCCTCCCGCACCTGCAACGGTGCCTGCTCCTCGGCCTGGGCCGGCTCCTGTGCGTCCCGCAGGCGCACCGCGGCCAGCTTGGCCAGCGTCGGCACCGCCAGGTCAGCCGCCACCGCGGCCACCGGACCGGTGCCCTCCGCGGCGGCAGCCGACGCCCCGACCGCCGCAGTCGGCGCCGCGCTCGTCCTGGCCGAGGTGGTGCCGTTCATGCCTACGCCGGCGCCTACGCCCGCCGGGCCGGCGGGTATCGCGGCCTGCCCGCCCGGCGCCACCGCCGCGATCGCCTGCGCTGCCACAGCCGCCTGTACCTCCTTGGCGTCCCTGGCCGCCGCCACCTCGGCCGCCTCCGCGTCGAGCCGGTCCAGCACGCCGAGATCCAACGGCATCCCGTACTTCGCCAGCTTCAGCGGCAGCAGCGCCTGGATCGGCGCCGACCGGCGCCACCCGCGCCCGTACCGGAACCGCAACTGCGCCCGGTACACCAGCCGGTTCTGCTCCAGCCGGACCACCTCGTCGTACGACCGCAGCTCCCAGAGCTTCATCCGCCGCCACAACCGGAAGGTCGGCACCGGCGACAGCAGCCAACGCATCAGCCGTACCGACTCCATGTGCCGGTCCGCCGTGATCGCCGCGATCCGCCCGACCGCGTGCCGGGAGGCCTCGACGACCACCACGAACAGCACCGGGATGACGGCGTGCATGCCCATCCCGAGCGGGTCGCCCCAGGACGCCGCCGCGTTGAACGCGATGGTCGCCACCGTCAGCACCCAGGCCGTCTGCCGCAGCAGCGGGAACGGGATCCGCAGCCAGGTCAGCACCAGATCCAGCGCCAGCAGCACCACGATGCCCGCGTCGACACCGATCGGGAAGGCGTACGAGAAGGCCCCGAAGCCCTTCTCCGATGCCAGTTCGCGGACCGCGTTGTACGAGCCCGCGAACCCGATGCCCGAGATCAGGCAGGCCCCGGCGGCCACCACGCCGAGCAGGCTCCGGTGGGTACGGGTGAGGGATGGGCGTGCCATGCGTCTATCAACCCCTGGATGTCGGCTGCTGCCGTACGCGACCGTTGGCTGCCGGATCTCCCCTGGTCGGGGCGCCGGAAGGCTGCGCCACCGACGGTCTCGGCCCATCGGATACTACTCGTACGTGTGTTTCAGCGTCCGCGCAGGCCAGGGTGTCACATAGCCTGACCTGTCGTCCCGTTGAGATGTGCCAGCACGGCCTGGACCCGGCGGTTGGCATCATCGGCCGGAGCGAGTTCGAGCTTGGTGAAGATGTTCGCGATGTGCTTGGCCACCGCTCCATCGCTGATCACCAGCCTCGTGGCGATCGCGGAGTTGGAACAGCCCTCCGCCATCAGCTCCAGCACCTCGCGCTCCCGCGGCGACAGGCGCTGCAACGGCCCCGAACGGGACTTGCTCTGCAACAGCTTGGCGATCACGTCCGGGTCCATCGCCGTCCCGCCGGCCGCCACCCGCCGGACGGCGTCGATGAACTGGTCCGCGTTGAACACCCGGTCCTTGAGCAGGTAGCCCACCCCGCCGGAACCGTCGGCGATCAGCTCCCGCGCATACAACTGCTGGACATGCTGCGACAGCACCAGCACCGGCAGGCCCGGAATCGCCTTCCGGGCCGTGAGCGCGGCCTGGAGCCCCTCGTCCGTCAGCGTCGGCGGCAGCCGGACGTCGACCACCGCGACGTCCGGACGATGCGTCAGCAGCGCCTCCAGCAGGTCGGGCCCGGTCTCGACGGCCGCCGCGATGGTGAATCCATGCGCTTCCAGCAGCCGGATCAGCCCTTCTCTGAGGAGGTAGAGGTCCTCGGCGAGGACAACTCGCACGGCAGCTCCAAGGTGATGGTGGTCGGACCGCCCGACGTACTGTCGATGGCCAGGACACCGTCGAAGGTACCCAATCGCCGCTCGATCCCGCGCAGCCCACTGCCCCTGGTCGGATCCGCCACACCGTGCCCGTCGTCCGTGACCGTGATCCGCAGGGTGCCCGCCCGGTACAGGATGTCCACCCACACGTTGTCGGCGCCCGAGTGCTTGGCCGCGTTCGCCATCAGCTCGCAGATGCTGAAGTACGCGGCCGCCTCGATCGGCGCCGGCGGGCGGTCCGGCAGGCTCACACACACCTCGGTCGGAAGCGCACTGTCCAGCGCCAGCACCCGTACCGCGTCACCGAGGCCACGCTCGGCCAGCACCGGCGGGTGGATACCCCGGACGAGATCGCGCAGTTCCTGGAGCGCCTTCACCGAGGACTGCCGTGCCTCGGAGAGCAGTTCGCGCGCCGCCGTCGGGTCCGTGTCCATCAGGTGCTCGATGGTGCCGAGGGTCATCCCGATCGCCACCAGCCGGGCCTGCGCCCCGTCGTGCAGATCCCGCTCGATCCGGCGGAGCTCGGCCGCCTGGTTGCCGACCGCATCGGCACGCGTCTCCGTCAGCTCCGCCACCCGGCGGGTGAGCTGCTGGCGCGAGGCCCGGCCCTCCGGATCCAGCACCCGCCTCGCCAGATCGGCGTGCGCCCGTACCGCGAAGCGGATGAAGAGCACACCCACGCCCGCGATCACCAGGCCGATGGCCAGCGAGATCAGCGTCGAAGTCCGACTGGTCCCGACGTCGCCGTACATCGGGCCGTCGAAGGGAGCCGTCAACGCGAAGCCGACGCCACCCACCACAAGTGCGGCTATCGGCCCGAACATCACAATGACCGCAGCCGGATTGAGGATCAGCCACAACATCTCGCCGCGCGTCGTCCGGTCACGGAAGGCCCAATGCATCAACTGGACCAACTGCGCGACGAACCGGGAACGGTGGTAGGAGTACCCCGTCCACCAGTGGCCCCGGGCGTCGAGCTCCAGGGCGGGGCGGGCGCCGTACACCGCCGGCAGCCGCACGCCGTACCACCTGCTGAGCTGCGAACGTGTCCAGTCCGCACTCCGTCGCACGAACAGGCCGGCCGACACCACACCTACGACACCTGCGCCGCACAGGCTCAGCAGGCTCCCGAAGTCGCCGCCGTCGAACGCCGCCATGCTCGCCGCGCCTACGAACAGCGCAGCGACGATCGGCACCACGACGCCGGGCACGGCGCTCACCGAGAGGACGGCCGCGCGGCCCAGGGACTGGACTCCTGTCCTGAGGAACGACTCGGCGCGGGCACGTGACTCCGCAGCGACGCTCGTTGCACTGACTGTTGTCACTGGTGCTCCTGGTGGTCGGCGTACAGCTCTCGACTGACCCGACCAGTGTTGCCCGAATGGGGCCTCCCGGGCACTGGCGGTCCCACCCCTGTTTTGGGGGTGGACCTAGCACCACCTGCGCGGCGTCGAAACTGTCCGAAAACGCAGAGAACCCCCACCCGGAATCGGGTGGGGGTTCTCTGTGAATGATTGTTCGGCGGCGTCCTACTCTCCCACAGGGTCCCCCCTGCAGTA
>NZ_JBITGZ010000056.1:0-30654 GCF_044457565.1 Kitasatospora sp. NPDC050543
GGTGGGGTTCGCGCCGTTGAAGCCGGCGGAGTTCGTGGTGGTGCAGGTTCAGCAGCTGTCGGAGCAACTCCCGTCCTGACCGGGCGGGTGACCAGGAGGTGCCGGAGAGATGGCCCAGTTCACCGTCAACACCCAGCGGTTCGACCCCTACAAGAACTTCAAGTTCCGGGTGCGGTGGGACGGTCGGTACGTCCTCGGTGTCAGCAAGGTCAGCGGACTGAAACGCACCACCGAGGTGGTCAAGCACCGCGAGGGCGGTGACCCGTCGAGCAGTCGCAAGTCACCCGGGCGGACGGAGTACGAGGCGATCACCCTGGAGCGCGGCGTCACCCACGACCCCGAGTTCGAGCAGTGGGCCGACAAGGTGTGGAACTACGGCTCCGTCGGCGCCGAGTCGGCACTGAAGAGCTTCCGCAAGGACGTGACCATCGAGCTCTACAACGAGTCCGGGCAGCTGGTGCTCGCCTACAAGGTGTACCGCTGCTGGGTCTCCGAGTACCAGGCTCTGCCGGACCTCGACGCCAACGCCAACGCCGTGGCCATCCAGCACCTCAAGCTGGAGAACGAGGGCTGGGAGCGCGACACCGAGGTCCCCGAGCCGCAGGAGCAGGGGTGAAGCCGTGACCGTGTCGGGTACGGCGTGGGGGGACGAGCCCGGTCTGCGTCCGCTGACGGATCAACTGCTTCTCGACACCTGGGAGTGGGCGAGCGCCCTCGCCCCGGTGGCCCGGCCGCTGGCACTGCTGGCCTCGGCCTATCCGCACTACGGCTGGGACGAGTTGGCCGCGGAGCCGCTCGGCCGGTGCGAGGCCCTGCTTGCCGGGGTGCGCCGCTCGCTGGTCGGCGACCTCGTGGAGGCGGTGGCGTCCTGCCCCTCGTGCGCGGACGTGGTGGAGGTCGCCTTCCGGCTGAGCAGCCTGTGTGACAGCGGTCCGGCAGCCCGAGGTGAGGCCGCCGAGGCGGCTGGGCCGGCCGGGGTACGGGCCGTGGTCCAGGTCACGGCCGGCGGGCATGAGATCCGCTGCCGGCCGGTGACCACGGGCGACCTGCTCGCCGTACGGGGTGTGCCGGACGCAGGGGCGGCGCTGCTGGCGAGGTGCGTCACCGCAGTCGGCCGGCGGGGCGGAGCCGTGCCGACCGAGGAGCTTCCGGAGGAGGTAAGGGCCGCGGTGGAGGCGGCGCTGGCAGCGGCGGATCCGCAGGCCGAGACACTGCTGGGCTTGGACTGCCCGGGGTGCGGGGCGCGGTGGTGGGCGCCATTCGACCTCGCGGCGTTCCTCTGGGCCGAGGTCGAGCAGTTGGCGCTGCACACCCTGGCCGAGGTCGACACCCTCGCGCGGGCCTACGGCTGGCGGGAGTCGGACATCCTGGCGCTCGGTCAGTTCCGGCGCCGCCGCTACCTGGACCTGGTGATGGCATGAGCGAGCGCGGCACGCAGATCCACCCGGCCGGAGCGCGGCGGCGCGTCCTCGCGGTCCGCGGGTGGCGCGGAGCCCCCGTCCGGCACGGCGGGGGTGAGCGATGAACGGGCAGCCGGGTGCGCCCCGATCGGCGGCCGCCGGGGCCGGCGGCTTCCTCGCGCGGATGGCCGCCCGCGCCCAGGGCGGGAGCGAGTGGGGGCGGCTGCGGCCGCGGCCGCTCTCGCGCTTCGAGCAGATCCGTGACGAACGGGAGGCCACCGTGCTCGCGCGCCTGGCGGGCCCGGACACCCTCGCCGATCCGGGCCTGCCGCCGGATGACGCCCGGGCGCTGCCGGGGGAGGACCAGCCGCTCGCCGGGCAGCCGCCGGCACGGCCCCCACGAATGCCCGGTCCGGCCGGATGGCCCACCGAGGCCAAGGCCGAGGCGGGGGACGCGACGGACGCTCAGCGGGTGGATCCGGGCGGGCGGTGGCCGGATGCCTCCGGGGCGCGGAGCGAAGCCGTCGGCGCCGCTTCGTCCGGTGCGGCGCCGATCGCCGCCATGCCCGCGGCCGGGGCAGTCGCGCCCCACCACCGCCGGCCGCTTGGTACGGCAGGCACGGAGGTGCCCGGCGGCATGCCGGACGGACCCGACGGGCCGGACGACCGGTCGGCCAATGAGCAGAGCCGCGACGTACTCGGCGAGAGCGGCGGCCCGCGCCCGGCGTCCCGCTCCGGGCGGGGGCCGGTCGAAGCGCGCGAGCCACAGCTGCCCGCCCCCGCCCCGGCCTCTGATGCCGGGACTTCCCACGACCGGGCCGACCGGTCCGTGCAGCGCGCGGGAGCGGTACGCCGTCCGGTGGCCGCGCCGCCGCCCGCCGCTCCCGTCGTCCACGTCACGATCGGCCGCATCGAGGTACGAGCCGTTCCCGCGACGCCCGCCGCGCCGGAGCGGAGCCGCCCCGCCGAGCCCGCCGTGGCCACGCTCGACCAGTACCTCCGGCGACGCGCGAGGAGCCGGGGATGAGTACGGGACGCGCCATCGAAGCCGTCACCCAGACCCTGCGCTCCCTGCTCACGCCGGTGACGCCGCAGGTCACCGCCCGCCCGCCGGACCAGGCACGGGGAGCGGCCGGCGGCCTCCAGCTCAACCTCTTCCTCTACGAGATCGCGCCCAACGCGGCCTGGCGCAACCTGGAGCCGCCCGGCCGGTCGCCCGGCGGCGCCCTGCACCCGCCGCTCGCACTCGACCTGACCTACCTGGTCACGGCCTACAGCGACACCCAGGACGAGGCCCCCGCACACCGCCTCCTGGGCGAGGCCATGCAACTGCTGCACGACGGCGCGCCGCTGGCGCGCAAGAAGCTGGAGGGAGTCCTCGCCGAGGCGGGGGTGCACCTGCAACCGGACCGGGTCCGGCTGACGCCGGTTCACTTCGGCATCGACGAGCTGGCCAAACTCTGGTCCGGGTTCCAGACCCAGTACCGGCTGTCGGTGGCCTACCAGGCCTCCGTCGTGCTCATCGACGCCCTCACGGCCTCGCCGGCGCCGCTCCCGGTGCTGCGGCGCGGCCGCGAGGCGCTGGACGCGCTCGGGCAGGACCAGGGCGTCCCGGTCGGCACCGGCACGGCGCCCCGGCTGGACCGGATCACGGTGGGCGCCTGGCGCGGGAACGCGTCCATGCCCGCCCGGACGGGGGATCAGCTCGTCGTCGAGGGCGAGGGCCTGGCGGGCGGCCAGGTACGCGCCCGGTTCAGCCATCCGCGGCTCGGTGCGCCGCTCTGGGAGGACGCCGCGGCGGGCTCCACCGCCGAGCGGGTGATACTGCCCCTCCCGGTCGCGCTGCCCGCCGGAGTCGCCACCGTCACCCTGGCCGTCGGCCCGCCCGCCGGGCCGCTGATCACCAGCAACGCCCTGCCGCTGCCGGTCGCCGTCCGGCTGCGGTCCGCCGTCCTCGGGCCCGGCCCGGGGCTCCGTCCGCTCACCGTGTCCTGCGACCGGCTGCTCGCCGACGACCAGTCCGTGCTGCTGCTCGCCGGCGACCGTCAGCTGCCGCCCACCGCACCGGTACGAGCCGGTACTGACCTGTCGTTCGCGCTGCCGCCCACCCTGCCCGCCGGCACGGTACTCACGCTGCGGCTGAGGGCGGACGGGATCGACTCGATCCCGCTGCCCGACCCGGATCCGGACCCGGCGAAGCCGCTGCCCACCCAGTTCGACCCCGCCCAGCAGGTGGTGCTGCCATGACCGCGACGACCGAAGAGCCCGCCGCCCTCCCGGCCACCTGGGAGGAGCGGAACAACGCCTACCTGGGTGCCGCGCTGCACTGGCTCCGCCTGCGGCTCCAGGCCCTCGCCGAGGAGGACCTCCACCGCCCGGCGGCCCAGGCCGGCGGCGGCGCCCACGGCGCGGGTGGCCAGCCCGGCCGGAGCGTGCCCCACGGCTCAGGCGGCCCCATGGCCGGGGCGCCGGTCCCGCACGGCCCGGTCCTCGGCCCCGCCCCGACGGCCGGCCCGCCCCGGGCCCGCCGGTGGCGGCTGTTCCGGCGTCCTGCCCGGGCGGCCACCGCACCGCAGGTAGCGCTCGGCCCGCCGGAAGGCCCGCCGTCCGCGCCGCTGTCCGCGCAGCCCTCCGTGCCCCCGGCCGGTGCACCGGAGCCGGCTGACGCGCTCGCCCTGGCCGCCGCAGCGCGCGACGCGGCGGCGGCAGCCGTGCACTCCGCCCACGACGAACTCTCCGACCGGCTCGGCCTGACGGACTTCGAACGGGACGTGCTCCTGCTCGCCGCGGCCCGTGAATTCGACCCGGCCGTGGACGCCCTGTGCGCGGCCGCCGGCGCCGGTGGCCCACAGCCCGGCCCCACCTTCGGCCTCGCCCTGCGGCTGTTCGACCGGCCGGCCTGGGACGCGCTCTCCCCCGAGCGCCCGCTGCGCCGCCTGCGGCTCGTCGAGCTGGAGGGCGGCGCGGGCCTGACCGGCTGCGTGCTGCGGGCCGACGAGCGGGTGACCAACTACCTCAAGGGCCTGGACCACCTCGACGAACGGCTCGCCGAGTCCGTCGTCTCGCCGGACGACGGCGACGGGGTCGGGCTCTCGCCCTCCCAGCGGGAGGCCGCCCGGGCGCTGTCCGCCCGACTGCGCCGGGCGGCCGCCGGGGGCCGCCCGACCGTGGTCAACCTGGTGGGTCCGGACCAGGTGAGCAAGCAGTTGACGGCGGCGCAGGTCGCGGCCGAGACGGGACGGGCGCTGGTGAGGGTCCCGGTGTCCGCGCTGCCGGCGCAGGCGGGCGCCGCCGGGCTCACCGCGCGGCTCTGGGAGCGCGAGACGCTGCTCGCCCCGCTGGCCCTCTACCTGGACGCGGGCGACGACGCCGGCGAGCACGGCCCCGAGACGGCTGCGGTGCTCGGCCGGTTGCTGGCCCGGCTGCGCGGACCGGTGTTCCTGGACAGCCGTGAGGTGTGGCCGCACCTCGGCCCGGGCGCGCTGGTGGTCGATGTGGCCGGGCCGACCACGGGCGAGCAGCGGGCCGCCTGGACGGCCGCGCTCGGCGCCGGCCGGGAGCAGCTTGCGGGTGAGCTGGCCGCCCAGTTCGATCTCGACCCGGTGGCCCTGGGCCTCGCCGCCCTCGCCGCCCTCACCACCGCTGATGAGGACGGCGCGGACCAACCGGGCGGTGCGCCCGGCGTTCCGGACGGCGGTACGGACGGCGGCGCGGACCAACCGGGCGGTGCGCCCGGGGTTCCGGACGGCGGTACGGACGGCGGCGCGGGCGATGGGTTGCGCTCCCGGCTGTGGGGCGCCTGCCTCGCGGCGACCCGGCCCCGGCTCGACCTGCTCGCCCGGCGGCTGGAGGTCCGCGCCCGCCGGGAGGACCTGGTCCTGCCGGCGGAGATCACCGAGCAGCTCGACCGGATCGGTGACCAGCTGCGGCTGCGCGCGCTGGTGCACGAGGACTGGGGAGTCGCGCGGCAGACGTCCCGGGGGCTCGGGATCACCGCGCTGTTCGCCGGGGAGAGCGGCACCGGCAAGACCACCACGGCGGAGGTGCTCGCCCACGAGCTCTCCCTCGACCTCTACCGCATCGATCTGTCCGCGGTGGTCAGCAAGTACATCGGCGAGACGGAGAAGAACCTGCGCAGGCTCTTCGACGCCGCCGAGCGCGGCGGCGCGATCCTCTTCTTCGACGAGGCCGACGCGCTCTTCGGCCGGCGTAGCGAGGTCAGGGACAGCCACGACCGCTACGCCAACATCGAGATCAGCTACCTGCTCCAGCGGATGGAGTCCTACCGCGGCCTGGCGATCCTGGCGACCAACATGAAGGGCGCGCTGGACCAGGCGTTCACCAGGCGGCTGCGCTTCGTACTGGACTTCCCCTTCCCCGGGCCCGCCGAGCGGGAGGCGATCTGGCGCCGGGCCTTCGCGCCGGGCGTCACCACCCACCTCGACCACGCCCGGCTGGCCCGGTTCGGGCTGACGGGCGGCAGCATCCACAACATCGCGATGAACGCCACCTTCGCGGCCGCCGGCAGTGCCGGCCGGGTCGCCGGGATGCCGCAGGTGCTACCGGCCCTGCGGATGGAGTGCCGCAAGCTCGGACTCGTCCTGGACGAGGGCGAGTTCCGGTGGGAGGAGGCCCAGGCGCCCGCCCTCGCGGAGCCGGGCGCGGAGGGGAGTCGGCCATGGACGTGAGTGTGCACATCGAGAGCCTGGTGCTCGACGGAGTCGAGCTGGGCCCGGGCGGTGCCGAGCGGCTGCGCGCGGCCCTCGTCCGCGCCCTGGCGCGGGAGCTGGCCGGCCGGCCCGTCGCCTGGCCGCAGCTGCGCGCGCCGGCGCCGCCGACGGTCCCGCTGCCGGCGGGCGGGTCGCTCACCCCGGCGCAGGCCGTGTCGCTCGGCCGCGCCGTCGGCCGGGCGCTGGGGGCGGGGTTCACCGCCGGCGGGGGTCCGGTATGACCGGATTCCCGCGCTCTCCCCGCCTGATGAGGGGCGGCATCGTGCAGCTCGACCCGGCCACCGGTTCGGTGCTGCGGATCATCGCGCTGCAGTACAACCCCGACACCCTCAGCCGCAGCTTCCAGGTCCAGGACACCGGGGAGGAGCGTCACCAGCGTTCCCGGCCGCTGCGGTTCAAGGCTCCGCCGGTGGAGACGGTCAAGGTCGAGGCCGAGCTGGACGCGGCCGACCAGCTGGAGTTCCCGGACGCCTTCCCGGATGCCGGGCAGCTCGGGGTGCACCCGCAGCTGGCCGTGCTGGAGCTGCTCGCCTACCCGACGGTGGACCAGCTCGTCGCGGCCGACCGGTCCGCCGCGGCCGGTTCGCTGGAGATCCTCCCGTTGGAGGCCCCGATCACCGTCTTCGTCTGGAGCCCGAGCCGCATCATGCCGGTGCGGATCACCGAGCTGTCGGTGACCGAGGAGGCCTTCGACCCGGCGCTCAACCCGCTGCGCGCCAAGGTGCAGCTCGGCCTGCGCGTCCTGTCGGTCAACGACGTCGGCTTCGACCACCGGGCCGGCGGACTCTACCTCGCCCATCAGCGCCGACTAGAGGCGCTGGCCGCCCGGGCCGGCACCGCGGGCTTCGCCGCACTCGGTATCGGAGGCCTGACATGACGTTCCAGGAGCTCTTCCCCGCCGGGCTGCCGCAGTCGCCGCAGTCCCCGGCCTTCCCCGCCACCAGCCGCTACAGCGGGCTGCCACTGGCCACGGCCGAGCTCGACGGGCGGCAGGTGCGCTACGTCACCCGACGGTTCGTACCGCAGCCGGAGCGCTTCGCCCTGCTGCGCGAGCACGCCGTGGCCGAGGGCGAGCGCCCCGACACCCTGGCGGCCGCCGAGCTGGGGGACCCTGAGCGCTACTGGCAGCTCTGCGACGCCAACGGCGTCCTGGACCCGGCCGAGCTGACCGCCGTTCTCGGCCGCCGGCTGCGGATCACGCTGCCCGAAGGCGTACCGGGGGCCGCCGATGCTTAGCGGATCCGTCCACCTCACGTTGCTCGTCGGCCCCGCCGTGCCCGTGCCGGTGCCCCGGTTCGTGCTGGACTCGCTCACCGGCGTCACCGTGCACAGCACCGCCGAGCCGGGTGGGCAGAGCGCCTTCGAGCTCACCTTCGAGCTGGAGAAGGACTCGCCGCTGCCCACGGTCTTCCTCCTGCTCGGGGGCGGCCTGCCGCCGGTCCTGCGGGTGGTCGTGGCGGTCACCGTGGCGGGCCTGCCCGAGGTGCTGATCGACGGCGTCATGACCGCCACCGGCCTCACCCCCGGGTCGAACGGCGCGCCCGCCGTGCTGACGGTACGCGGCATGGATCTGACGGCCCTGATGGAGAAGATCGACGGTACGGGCACGCCCTTCCCGGCGATGCCGGTCGAGGCACGCGTGCTCACCGTGCTGGCCAAGTACGCGGCGTTCGGGGTCGTGCCCGCGGTGGTGCCGAGCCTCGTCCCGGACACCCCCAACCCGCTGGAGCGCATCCCCGTCCAGCACGGCACCGACCTGGCGTACCTGCGCCGGCTCGCGAGCCGATCCGGGTACGTCTTCACGCACATCCCCGGGCCGGTGCCGGGAGCCAGCATCGCCTACTGGGGTCCGCAGGCCAAGATCGGTCTGCCGCAACCCGCCCTCAACGTCGACCTGGACGTGCAGACCAACGTCGAGTCGCTCGAATTCAGTTACGACGCCGAGGCCGCCACCCTGCCGGTGATCTTCATCCACCATCCGGAGACCAAAGCGGTCATCCCGGTGCCCATCCCGGACGTCTCGCCGCTCAACCCCCCGCTCGGAGCGCTCCAGCCGATCCCGCACCGGATCCGCTACCTGCGCGAGACGGCCAAGCTCGGCGTCGCCGAGGCAGTGCTGCTCGGGATGGCGAAGTCCTCCGCCGCGGCCGACGTGGTCAAGGCCCGGGGCAGCCTCGACGTCCAGCGCTACGGGCGGGTGCTGCGCCCGCGCGCACTGGTCGGGGTCCGCGGCGCGGGCACGGCCTTCGACGGCCTCTACTTCGTCCAGTCGGTCGACCACCGGCTCGAACGCGGCTCCTTCACCCAGCAGTTCACCCTGGTCCGCAACGGACTCGTCTCGACTCTCCCGGTGGTGCCGGTATGACGATGACCGACGACAGCGACTCCACCCTCCCGCTCGGCGGGAGTTCCGGCGCCGGAGACGGCGGCGGTGGCGTCCGCTTCTACGGCAAGTACCGCGGCACCGTCGTCAACAACATCGATCCGCTCGGGATCGGCCGGATCCAGGCGCTGGTGCCCGACGTCTCCGCCGTCCTGCCCTCGTCCTGGGCGCTGCCCTGCCTGCCGGTCACCGGCCAGCAGTGCGGCGTCTGGGTGGTGCCACCGGTCGGTGCCGGGGTGTGGGTGGAGTTCGAGCAGGGCGACCCCGACCACCCGATCTGGACGGGCGGCTTCTGGGGTAGCCGGGCCGAGGTGCCCGCGCTCGCCCAGGCGGGCGTCCCGGCCAGTCCGAGCATCGTCCTGCAGACCCTCGGACAGAACACGCTCGCGATCTCCGACGCGCCCGGCGTGGCCGGCGGAATCCTGCTCAAGGCCCGCAGCGGCGCCTCGATCACCGTCAACGACCAGGGCATCGTCATCCAGAACGGCCGGGGGGCCAGCCTCGTGCTCACCAACAATCAGGTCCTCGTCAACGTCAACGCACTCGTCGTGCAGTGACCGCACAGCAAGGAGCGACCGATGCCGGGACAGATCCTGCACCAGGGTGCTGTCGTCCAGTGCCCGCACGGCGGGCGCGCCACGCCGCCGAGCACCTATCCGCGGGTGCTGGTCAGCAACCTGCCCGTCTGCGTCCAGCAGGTGACCTGGCTGGTCGCGGGCTGCGCCCTGCCGCCTCCGCCCGCCGCCAACGGCCCCTGTGTGAGCGCCGGCTGGCTGAGCGGATCCCTGCGGGTCCGGGTCGGCGGCGGGATGCCGCTGCTGCTCCTGGACAGCCAGGCCATGACCGTACCGAGCGCCACCCCGCTCCTGGTGGTCTCCGCGCAGCAGCGGGTGGTGGCCACATGAGCACCCCGGCGGCCGGAGCCGAACGGCTCGACGTGGCCTTCCCGTTCCACTTCGACGGGCGCGGACGCACCGCCATGCCCGCCGACCACGACCAGCACGTCCGTGAACTGCTGGAGCAGCTCCTGTTCACCTCCCCGGGCGAGCGGGTCAACCGGCCCGACTTCGGCTGCGGCCTGCTCCAGCTGCTCTTCGCCCCGAACAGCCCCGAACTCGCCGCCACCGTCGAGTACACGGCCCGCGCCGCCGTCCAACGCTGGCTCGGCGACCTGCTCGACCTGGTCGAACTCCGCGCCACCGCCGAGGAGTCCGTGCTGAAGGTGGGCGTCAGGTACGTGGTGCGCCGCACCCGCCAGGAGGCCGAGGCCCGTTTCGTCCGGGAGGTGCCCTCATGACCGCCGAGCTCCACCGCGCCGTCCACCCGCACTGCTCCGACGAGCTGAGCTGCGGCACCGACCACCGGCGCGGGCGCGTCGTCCGGGCCGGCCTCAACGGGATCGACTTCATCGAGGTGGCCGATCCCGATCCGGCGGACGGCAGCGTCGCCCTCTGCGTCAGCCTCCTCGGCCCCGTACCGGCCGATCTGACCACCGCTCACCTGCGCGTCGACGCCGCGCCCGGAGCCCGCCCCGTCCACGTCCGCGGCGTCCGCGCCAGGCCGGCGCACGACGAGGACGAGGACGGCTGCCTGGAGGTCACCCTGGACCGGGCCGGCGACGGCTCCACCTACCACCTGGCCCTGGTCGAACCCGGCCCGTACGGACACCCCGGCCGGCAGCCGCTGCACGGCTTCGACGTCCGCCACCACCGGGCACCGTTCGGTTTCTGCGCCGGGCGGCCCGCCGACGCCGACTGCCCGCCCGGGCCGCGGTGCCCGCCGAGCACCGTGCCCGTACCCGCGCTCGACTACCTGGCCAAGGACTACGCCTCCTTCCGGCGGCTGATCCTCGACCGGTTGAGCCTGCTGGTGCCGGCCTGGCGCGAACGTCACGTCCCCGACCTGGGCGTCACCATCGCCGAGCTGCTCGCCTACACCGCGGACCAGCTCAGCTACCACCAGGACGCCGTCGCCACCGAGGCCTACCTGGGCACCGCCCGCCGCCGCATCTCGGTGCGCCGGCACGCCCGGCTGGTCGACTACCTGCTGCACGAGGGCTGTAACGCCCGGGCCTTCGTCCACCTGCGGGTCGAGCGCGAGCCCTCCCCACCCTGGCACGCGGACGAGATCGCGCTCTTCACCTCCTTCGACGGCGCCCCGCCCCCCGGCCACCCGCTGCGCTGGGAGGAGCTGCCCCCGCAGGCCCTGGACGGCCGTCACGGCTTCGAGGTGCTGACCGGGGATCCGGCGAGCCCCCTGCCGCTCCACCCCGCGCACAACGCGATCCGGATCCACGACTGGGGCGGCGGGCAGTGCGCCCTGCCGGCCGGTGCCACCTCCGCGACCCTGGTCGACTCCGAGAGCGCGCCCCACCGGCTGCGGCTGGAACGCGGGGACTTCCTGTTCCTGGAGGAGGTCCTCGGCCCGCGCACCGGCCGCCCGGGCGACGCCGACCCGGCGCACCGGCACGTCGTACGGCTCACCTGGGTCCGGCGCGGGCGGGACGAGGTGCTCGACACCCCGGTCCTGGACGTCGGCTGGTCCGCGCGGGACGCGCTGCCCTTCCCGCTCTGTGTCTCCACCATCGGCCCCGCCCCGCAGTGCCGTCCGCTCACCGGTGTCAGCCTGGCCAGGGGCAACGTCCTGCCGGTCGACCACGGCACCAGGGTCGAGCAGCCGCTCGGCCCGGTGCCCGGCGCGCCGGACGCACCGCGCTGCGAGGCGGAGTGCCGCCCCGCCGAGCAGGCCCCCACCCCGGGCCGGTTCCGCCCCCGGCTCGCCAGGCCCCACGTCACCCACGCCGAGCCGCTGCCCACCCACCCGGCCGGGAGCTGCCCACCGTCGGCCGCCGAGCTCCTGCTCCGCGACCCACGCCGGGCGGAGCCGGCCGTCCGGCTCACCGAGACGGTCGGGCAGGCGCTCTGGCTGCCCGCCCGCGACCTGCTCTCCAGCGCACCGGACGACCGGCGGTTCGTGGTCGAGACGGACGACGAGAGGCTGTCCTGGCTGCGCTTCGGTGACGGGCGCACCGGCCGGCGCCCCGATCCCGGCACGTCCTTCACCGCCCGGTACCGGATCGGTGAGGGGCCGTCCGGGAACGTCGGGGCGGAGAGCATCGTGCACCTGGCACTGCGGCCCGGCGTGGGCGGGCACGACCTCGTCGTCCGTCCGCGCAACCCGCTGCCGGCGGCCGGCGGCACGCCGCCGGAGACGCTCGCGCAGGCCCGGGCGGCGATCCCGGTGGCCTTCCGCGCCACCCGGGAGCGCGCCGTCACCGCCGAGGACTACGCCGAACTGGCCCGGCGGGCCGGCGGCGACCGGTTGCAGAGCGCCGCCGCCGACCTGGTCTGGACGGGCAGCTGGTACGAGGCCGACGTGGCCCTCGACCCGCGCGCCGCCGGGCTCCCCTCCGCCGACTGCGGCTGCTCCCCGGCGTACGGCTCCTCGGCACCCGGCTCCCCGCCCGGTACCGCCCCGACCGGGAGCTGCCGGGATTCGGCCTGCACCGGGGCCGCGATCACCGCCGCCCTGGAGCAGGCCCGCCGGCTCGGCCACGACCTGCGGGTCTCGCTCGCCACCCCGGTGCCGGTGGAGCTCGAACTCGCCCTCTGCGTCCAGCCGTTCCACGTCCGCGCCCAGGTGGTGCAGGCGCTGCGGGAGGAGTTCTCCGCAGGTGTACTTCCCGACGGGCGCCCGGGGTACTTCCACCCCGACCGCTGGACCTTCGGCGAAGGCGTCCACGTCAGCCGGCTCCTCACGGCCGCCCAGGCGGTGCCGGGCGTCTCATCGGTCGAGGTCACCCGGCTGCTCCGGCAGGGTGAGCCCGACCAGGGCGCGCTCACCCGGGGCGTGCTGCCGGTCGGCCCGCGCGAGGTCGTCGTCCTGGACACCACCCGGCCGCACGGCGGCCGGCTCACCGTCATCGCTGGAGGCGGCCGATGAACGACTGCACCTGCGGTTGCCGCGCGGGCACCGGCACGCCCGCCCGGCACGCCGCGAGCCCCGCCAACCCGCCCGGACTGCCCGCGCTGCGGCTGCGCGTCGGCACCCACCCCACCTTCCTGACCGCCATGCTCGACCGGCTCGCCGCAGCCGACCTGCCCGGGACGGCCGGGCTCACCACCCGTAGGACGGACGACCCCGCCATCGTGCTCTGCGACGCCTGGGCCGCCGTCGCCGACGTGCTGACCTTCTACCAGGAGCGGATCGGCAACGAGGGCTACCTCCGCACCGCGACCGAGGCCCGCTCGGTGCACGAACTCACCCGGCTCGTCGGCTACCGCCCCCGTCCCGGCGTCGCGGCCGGCACCCACCTGTCCTTCACCCTGGAATCCGGGCACACCGAGGTCGTCCCGGCCGGCACCAAGGTGCAGAGCCTGCCCGGCCCCGGCGAGCTGTCCCAGGCGTACGAGACCAGCGCACCCCTGCCGGCGCTGGCCGCCGCGAACCGCCTCCCGGTCAGGACCACCCGCCCCCAGGTGATCACCACGGGCAACGCCGCCACACTGCCCGAGCTGTGGTTCGAGGGGATCGCCACCCGCCTCCGGACCAACGACCTGCTGCTCATCCGGACGGCCGGGAGCTGCGGGGGATTTCACTGCGAGTCCCGGCGGGTCAGCACCGTCGAGGAGGACGCGGAGCACCTGCGTACCCGGGTCGTCCTCGCCGGCGGCGAGCAGCAGCCGCCGCCCCCGTGGCACCAGATCCAGGACCTCGATCAGCTCGTCGAGCTGCTCACCGGCCCGCCCGAGGACGAGGCGCCCCGCGTCCCGACGGCGCGCACGTCCGACGCCCGGCTCAGGCTGGCCGAGCTCCTGCACCCCGAACTCGCCGGCGCCCTGCACACCGCCTGGGCCGGCGCGACCGTCACCGGGCCGCCGACCGCCGAGGTCTACGCGCTGCGGCTGGCCGCGCCGCTGTTCGGGTACAACGCGGCCCGCAAGCCCACCTACCAGCGCAACCGGCTGCTGCCGATGGAGCAGTGGCTCGACTGGGACATGACGCAGAACAGCGACGGCGAATCGGAGAGCGCGCCGCTGCCGGAGACGGCCGACGTCATCCACCTGGACAACCCGTACCAGGACATCCGCGGCGGCACCCTCGCGGTGGTCGCCCTGCGGGACACCGGACAGAGCGACGACCGGCGGGCGGAGCCCGGCGCCGAGAGCTTCACCGTGCTCGGCAACGACCCCGAAGCCCCCTTCGCCGTCGACCTGGTGGCCAGATCCGCCTACGGCCTCGCCGCCAGGACCACCCGGATCACCCTCGGCCCCGGCGACGACTGGCCCGCCCCGACCACCATGGACGAGCTGCGCCGGATCACCGTCCACGCGGCCGCCGAACTGCTCCCGCTGGCCGAACTGCCGATCACCGAACCGGTGCAGGGCCGGGTGATCGAACTCGGCACGCTGATCGACGGCCTGGAATCCGGGCGGCTGCTGGTCGTCTCCGGCGAGCGGGCCGACCTCCCCGGCGTCACCGGCGTCACCGCCGCCGAGCCGGCCCGGATCGCCGAGGTGTACCAGGGCAGGGCGGCCCCCCGGATCGAGAGCCTGAGCGCCGCCGATGCCCAGGGCCCGACCGCCGCCGATGCCCGGAGCGTGGGCGAGTCCGACGCCCGGCGCCTCGCCTCCGCCGACGTCCCCGGCGAGCGCAACCACAGCTTCCTGCTGCTCGAACACCCCCTGACCCACCGCTACCGACGGGACACCGTGACCGTCCACGGCAACGTCGTGCACGCCACCCACGGTGAGACCCGCACCGAGGTGCTCGGCAGCGGCGACGCCTCCGTCCCCAACCAGCGCTTCGCCCTGCGCAGCGGCCCCCTCACCTACGTCTCCGCACCGACCCCCACCGGCGTGGAGAGCACCCTCCAGGTCACCGTGGACGCCGTCCGCTGGCCCGAACGCCCGTGGTTCCTCGGCCTCGGCCCGGACGACCGGGGGTACGTCACCGAGAGCGACGAGCACACCGGCACCGGCGTGGTGTTCCCCGACGGAACGCAGGGCCGGCGTCCCCCGACCGGCAGCGAGAACATCCGCGCCCGCTACCGGACGGGGATCGGCCGCTCCGGCAACACCGGCGCCGGCCGGATCACCCTGCTCGCCACCAAACCGCTGGGCGTGCGGGATGTCGTCAACCCGCTGCCCGCCACCGGCGGCGCCGACCCCGAACGGCCCGACCAGGCCCGGGCCGGCGCCCCCCTGCCCCTGAAGACCTTGGACCGACTGGTCTCCCTCAGCGACTACGCGGACTTCGCCCGCGCCTTCGCCGGCGTCGGCAAGGCCGCCGCCGACCGGCTGGCCGACGGCCGGGGCGGACTCATCGCGGTCACCGTCACCGGCGTGGACGGCGCGCTGCTGCTCCCCGACTCCGACGTGATCGGCAACCTGCGGACGGCGCTGCGCCGCTTCGGTGACCCGGCCGTCCGGATCCGGGTCCTGCCCGCCGAGCGGCTGCTCGTCTCGGTCGACGCCCGGGTGCGGCTGCTCCCCGACCGCCAGTGGGCGAGCGTGGCCCCGGCGCTGGCAGCCGCCCTGCTGGACACCTTCGGGCCGGTACGCCGCGAGCTGGCGCAGGACCTGCCGCTCTCCGAGGTGGTGGCCGTCCTGCAGTCCGTCCCCGGCGTGCATTCCTGCCGGGATCTCCGGCTGGCCTCGGTGCCGCCCGGGGAGTCGGCGCCGCCCGACGCACACCCCGGCCCCTGGCTGCCGGCCTGCGGGGCCCGTCGCATCGACGACGTGCTGTACCCGGCGCAACACCTGTGCACGGCCGTCGAACTGCCCGAACTCCTCGGCCTCAAGGAGGATGCCGTATGACGGATCCCATTGCCGGCCCCGCCGCGCCCGACCGCCTGTTCGACCTGCTCCCGCTGGTGCACCGGATGCGCGACGAGGCGGCCGGACACCCGCTGCGCGACCTGCTGCGGGTGATCGCCGCGCAGGTTCGGGTGGTCGAGGACGACATCGCCCAGCAGTACGACAACTGGTTCGTGGAGAGCGCCGAGGACTGGGCGATCCCGTACCTGGCGGACCTGGTCGGCTGGTCGCCGGTGCCGGACTCGGGTTGGACGGCCGCCGGCGTGTCCGGCCGCGACCTGGCCCGCCGGTCGGCGCAGGCGCCCCGCCAGGATGTCGCCAACACCCTGCGCCACCGGCGGCGCAAGGGGACCAGAGCACTGCTGGAGGACCTCGCCCTGGACGTCGCCGCGCTGCCCGGCCACGCCGTCGAGGCGTTCCGGCTCCTCGCGCGTCACCAGCAGCTGAACCACCTCCGGCCCGACCGGGGCAGGACGGCCGAGCTGCGCGACGGCACGCTGCTCGCCGGGATCGACGGACCGTTCGACCGGCTGGCGCACACCGTGGACGTGCGCCGGGCCGGTTCGCATCGCACGGAGGGCCTGTACAACATCACGGGGGTCGGCCTCCACGTCTGGCGTCTGCCCGCCCACCCGGTGACGCACACCCAGGCCGGGCAGGTCGAGCGGGTCGGGCGGTGGGCGTTCACCTTCGACCCGATGGGCTTCGACGTCCCGCTGTTCGGCCGGGGCGCGGACGGTGAGCGCAGGCGCCACCCGCAGGGACCGGCGGACGTGCCGGCGCCGATCGGCCGGCGGGCCCTCGGTCCGGCCGGCCGGGCCGACCCGCAGTACTACGGCGAGGGGAGGTCACTGGTGATCCACGCCCCCGACTGGCCAAGGCCCGGACAGGGCCGGCCGGTGCCGCCGGAGCGGGTGATCCCGGCCGACCTCAGCGACTGGGACTCCTACCGGCCGCTGCCGGGCACCGTCGCCGTCGACCCGGTGCTCGGGCGGATGCTCTTCCCGCGCCGCAACCCGCCGCACCACGTCCGGGTCGGTTACCACTACGGCTTCAGCGCCGACCTGGGCGGCGGGGAGTACCGGAGGCCGCTGCCCGAACCGCCCGAGGCCGACACCTACCGCATCCACCCCGAGGACCTCACCGACCCGCCCGCCCTGCTGGCCGAGATCCGGGACGGCGCGGGCGCGGAGGCCGCCCTGGTCCGACGTCACCGGCCGGACCAGGAGGACGGGCCGGGGCTGGTGCAGGCCCTCAACGACGCGCTCGCGGACGAGGCGCTCCACACCCTCGCCCACCCGGGGCAGCCGATCCCGGCCGGCGCACCGCTGCTGGTGGCCGGTCGGCGGCACCTGGAGCAGCTCTGGCCGTCGTGGCTCAAGCCCGCCCGGTGGTACCGGGGGGTCGCCTCGGCGGCGGAGCTGCGGGCCGCGCTGCGCGACTGGGAGCGGGAGCAGCCACGGTACGCGGTCATCGAGATCACCCGCAGTGAGGTGATCGGGATCGCCGCCGAGCTGACCCTGAAGCAGCATCAGCACCTGCTCGTCCGCGCCGCCGAGCGGACCCGTCCGGTGCTCTGGCTCGCCGACCGCCACGCCGACCGGGCGGACTCGCTCTCCGTCAGGCTGGCGCGGGGCAGCCGGCTGACGCTGGACGGCCTGGTGCTGGGCGGCCGAGCCGTCCATGTCGCCGGCCATGGCCACGGTGACGGCCACGGGCACGGTGACGGCCACGGGCACGGCGGTGGCGACGGGCACGGCGACGGGCACGGTGGTGGTGAGAGCACCGACCCCCGGACCCCGGGTGAGTGCTGTGCGCCGGCCCGGGTGGTCATCCGGCACTGCACCCTCGTCCCCGGTTGGGCGCCCCGCCCTGGCTGCGGGACCGAGCGACCGGCCCCGCCCTCGCTGGAGCTGGCCGCGCTGCCGGGAGCCGAGGTGGAGATCAGCCAATCGATCGTGGGGCCGGTGCAGATCGAGGCCGGCGCCGTACGCGGTGAGCCGCTGCGGCTGGCCGTCAGCGACAGCATCCTCGATGCCACCGACCCGTCGCTGGAGGCGGTCGGCGCCGGCGGCCCCGCGGTCGCCCACGCCGTCCTGGACATCGCCCGCACCACCGTGCTCGGCACCGTCCAGGTACACGCGCTCGACCGCGGCGAGAACACGATATTCGTCGGCGTGGTGAAGGCCGCCCGCAGGTCCCGAGGCTGTCTGCGATTCTGCTGGGTGCCGAGCGGCTCCCGGACACCCAGGCGCTTCCACTGCCAGCCGGACACCGCCCTGGCCGCCCTCGGCGCCCCCCCGTCCCCTGCGCTCGTGGCCGAGACCGAGCGCAGGCTCAGGCCGCGCTTCACCTCCGTCCGCCACCCCGACCCGGCGTACGCCCAACTCGCCCCCGACTGCCCCGACGAGATCCGTACCGGCGCCGACGACGGCTCCGAACTCGGCGCGTTCCACGACCTCTACCTGCCCCAGCGGATGACCGCCCTGCGGACCAGGGTCGCCGAGTACGTACCGGCCGGCCTGGACGCCGCCGTCATCCCCGTCAACTGACCCGTGTTCCCGTGACAGTGAGGACTGGCATGCACGCCGACGTCGAGCGGTTCAGCTTCGATCAGCGCAAGCACTTCCTGCGCGTGATCCAGCAACAGGGCAGGGTGACGCTGCCCGCCGACGGCAACGAGCAGGTCGCCATCCTGCTCCACCACCTCCAGGCGCTCGCCGAGGACCTGATCGGCCCGTACGGCACCGCCGCCGACGGTTCCGCCCCCGGGCCGGCCTTCCGGATCGACCTGCCGCAGCCCGGCGAGGAGGACGGCGTGCTGCGGATCGGCCGGGGGCGCTACTGGGTGCACGGTCGGGCCTGCGAGAACGACACCGACGACCTGCTGCTCACCGCCCAGCCCGACCTCCCCGGCCAGCAGGTGCCAGGAGAGGGGACGTACCTGGCCTATCTCGACGTCTGGGAGCGGCACATCTCGACGGCCGAGGACGACAGCGTCCGCGAGGTCGCCCTCGGCGGACCGGACACGTGCAGCCGCACCCGACTGGTCTGGCAGGTGAGGCTGACCGACACCGCGCCGCCCGGTCGGCAGCTCGACGTCACCGACATCGGCGCCCACTGGAGCGAGTGGGAGGACCTCCTTCAGCCGGCGGACCGCGGGCTGCTCGCCGCCCGCGCCAATCGCGGTGCCACCCCACCGGAGCCCTGCGTGGCCGACCCGGCGGCCGGCTACCTCGGGCCCGAGAACCAGCTCTACCGGGTCCAGATCCACCGCGGCTCGGGACAGGAGGGCGGGCCGACCTTCACCTGGTCGCGCGACAACGGCTCGGTTGTGCACCCGCTCATCCGGGTCGCCGGCAGCGCCGCCGTCCTGCGCGATCCACCCAGGGACCGGCGCACCGCGCTGACGGTCGGCAGCCTGGTCGAGGTGGTCGACGACCACAGCACCCTGCTGGGCCGGCCGGGCCCGCTCGCCCGCGTCACCGACATCGACGACAAGGGCGAGGACTACGTGGTCCACCTCGGCACCGACGTCGGAACCATCGAGACCGACCGCCGACCGCTGCTCCGCCGGTGGGACCACCCCGATGTCGACGGCGGGGGAGAGGTGCCCCGGCGCGCCGACGACGGCGCGCTGAGTATCGTCGCGCCCAACTCCTCCGGCTGGATGACGCTGGAGGACGGCATCCAGATCCGCTTCCGGCCCCCGTCCGAGGGCGGCGGGGGCTACCGCACCGGCGACTACTGGACCTTCCCGGCCCGTACCGCCACCGGTGACATCAGTTGGCCCCGGGACTCGACGGGTGGCCCCGCCGACGTGGCACCGCACGGCATCGACCACGTGTACGCCCCCCTCGCCGTCGTCACCGTCGCCGGCGGCCGGGCCATCCTGGTCGACGACCTGCGGATCGGCTTCCTCCCCAACCGGGTGCCCTGACCGGCGGATGGCGCCCGGTCAGGGACGAGCGCCACCGGGACACCGGCACACCGGGACACCGCCACCGGGCGCACCGGCATCGGTCGTCCCGGCATCGGGCGCACCGGCATCGGGGGCGCGGCGCACCACAGGGGAGTGCGCCGCGCCCAGCCGCCCCGGTACGGGCACCCGGGCCGGGGCGGCCCGCCTACTCGCCCAGCAGCTCGCGGAACTTCGCCTCGATCGCGGCCCGGGCACGGCGGTCCGCCGAGCGCAGGGCGGTCACGATCTCCGGCGGCAGCGGCCTGCCCTCGGCCGCGCGCCTGACGATCCATTCGTCGACCGTGAAGTCGCTCTTCTGCGAGTTGGCCTCGCTGCTCAGCGGGAGGTAGTTCTCCGGCACGTCGAGCAGGATGAGGTCGCGTTGGACCGGTGTCAGCCGGGGGAACCGCGGATCGCGTGCGATCTCGGCCCGTGGCATCAGATGGTCGGTCACCCAGCGGCTGGTGGTCATCGGGAGACCGGTGGTGACGTCGATGGGGATGCCGCCGACGGGCCGCAGCGCCTGGTCGAGCGCGGCACCGTTGGCGAGGGCGGGCGCGCGCCCGGCCCGACCGGGTGTCGCGGCCTCAACCTGTCCGGCCAGGCTGCGGCGCAACCGGGCGACCTCCGCGGCCGACTGCCGATCCAGTAGGAGGCGCCGGTCGTTGAGCCGGTGGTAGCGGGCCCCGCTCGGCTGCCCGATCGAGGGCACCACACCGGCCCTTCGCCCCGCTCTGAGCTGCTCGGTCGTGAAGCCCCCCGGCGGGTTGAGTTCGGCGGCCAGCTCCGCATCCAGCTGTGCGATCTCGGTCTCCAGGCCGATCACCCGGGCCCGGCTCGCCGCCGCCGCCGTCGCCTCGCGCTGCGCCGTGCTCTCACCCGCAGACAGCCGTTGCAGCTGCGCCTGCGCCCCGCGCACCGCGAGATCCGCCTGCCGTACCGCGGAGCTGCGGGGAGAACCGCCGGCCCGGGCCGCTCGGAGCTTGCTGCCGGCCTCGGCCACCTGGGCGCGGGCCTCGACGACGCCGCGTGCGGCGGCGGAGAGCGCGGCCTCCGTTTCGGCCACCCGTAGGTCGGCGGCCGCCGTGCGGGCGTTGGAGGGCGCGAGTGTGGAAGCGGGTGCGGGCGTTGCGGAGGGCGCCTGGACGGGGACGGCGGGCGCCGGTACGGGGGTGGTCGCCGGGGCGGCGGGAGTGAGGGCCGTGGGGCCTGCCGACGCCGGGCTCGGCAGAGCGCGGGGTACGCGGACCGGAACGGCAGGCGCCCGCGCCGGCGCGGGCCGTGGCACAGGCACCGGTGCCGGCGCGCGGGTGGCCGGGGCCGTGGCCGGCCGCGCGGGCGTCGGGGCGGGCGCGGGCGTCGTTGCCGCCGGCGCGGCACCCCTCGGCGGTACGGTCGCGAGGTCGGCGCCCGTGAACCGGAGAGCGCGCCAGGATCCGTCGGCCGGATCGAAGACCGTCTCGATCGGCGAGGGCGGTGGTGGTGGCGGCGAGGTACGCAGACCGCCCACCGGCTCGACCACCACCTGCCCGTCCGGAGTGATGGCGACGATCCGGAGCTCCTCGCCGTCCGAAGTACGGAAGGTCGAGTTGATCAGCCGTTCGTTGCCCAGAAGCACCGCCCGGGCCCCGGCTCGCGCGCCGAGCAGTACACCGAGCGGAATGGCCAGCGCCCACTCGCGGCCCGAGGGGATTCCCCGCCGCCAGATGGCCTGGCCGGCCGGGCTGGTGAAGTGGCTCCGGAGCAGGGTGGTCAGCAGGGCTTCACCGCTCAGCGACACCGCGGTGTAGGCGCCGCCGGTCACCCCGCCGCTGAGCAGTCCGGCGCCGATCGAGCGCGGGGCGAGCCCTGCGCCGCGGGCCGCCGCCGCGCCCAGCCTGCTGGTCGCCGCCCCGGCGCCGCGGGTGATCGCGGCCGTCAGCACCGCGCGCCACGCCGCGCTACACAGAATGCTCTCGCCCTCGTTCCACGAGATGTCGCCCCGGGTGTAGGCCTGTGACACGGCCGTCGCCGCATCGTGGTAGCCGAACGACAGGGATTGCTCGCCCGCCTCGACGAGCGCGACCACGGCGACTCCCACGAAGGCGGCCGCCCCGCTGAGGTAGTACCAGCCACCGCGGTCCCAGTCCGAGAGCGCGCGGCCGGCCAGCGCGGTTCCCGCCTCCTCATTGATCATCCCGAGGCTGCGGCCCGCCGGATTGGCGGTGTGCCACTGTTCGGCCTGCGCGACGATCGGGGTGATCTGCGCCAGCAGTCGCTGGATCCGGCCCCCGGCGGCGTTCGCCGCGGGCGTCGTCTCACCGCCCTCGGGGGCGGCGAACCCGGAGATGAACTCCTGGTCCTGCCGGGTGCGTTCGGCGACCCCCCGGACGGTGTTCAGCGCGTGGTCGCGGGGGTGCGCGGGGACATCCGCGACCAGCCGGGTGATCAGCGGCTCCAGCTCGGCCAGCTCGGCGTCGATCAGAGCCGCGACCTGGTCGGCCCGCGCCGTGGCCGGCTGTTGCTGCTCGCCCGACGCCTGTTCGGCCGACGTCTGCCCGGTTGGCCGCTGCTCGGCCGACGAGCGCCGTGCTCCCGCCAGCTCGGCGTAGCGCCGGTGAAGCCAGGTGTGCTCTGCGGCGAGAGCGGTGCGGTACTCCTCGGAGAGCACGAGCGTGGCCGCCTCCCGCTCGTTCTCGGTGAGCCGGGCCGTCAGCTGCGGCAGCAGGAGGTCCGCGACCTCCTCCCGCGACAGCGGCGCGGCCTGGATCCCGACCGCGGCGGCCGGCCCGGCGTGCACCGGCCCGCCGCCGGCCCAGGCCTGCGCGGCCGAGTCGGCGGCCCCCTCGTGCGCGGCGCCCGGCCGGGTGGCCCCGGCCGGCGCGACGTCGCGCCGGCCGCTCTGCTGGACCACGTGCGCCAGCTCGTGGGCGAGCAGACCCTGACCGGCCTGGGATCCGGGCTGGTAGTGGCCTTCGTTGAAGACGATGTCCGACCCCACGGTGAGCGCCCGGGCGAGATGCCGGCGGGCCAGCCGGTGCGCGGCCGGGTCGTCGTGCACGCGCACATCACCGAGCGGTACCCCGAACCGGGTCTCCTGCTCCGCCCGCAGCGCGGCGGGCAGCGGGACCCCGTCCCCGAGCAAGGCCCGTACGTCGCTGCCGCCGGAGTGCACGGGAACGCCCGTGAAGTCGCCGCCGAGCCGGCCGGCCGTCTCCAGGTCGACCGCCCGTTCCGACCGCCCCGCTGTCGCACAGCCGTCGGTGCGAACCTCCCGCTCGGCCGCTCGTGCCGTCGGCTCGGCCGTCGGCAGGGCCCTCCTCCTGGAAGCAGCGAACAGACCGGTCACGGGCACCTCCAGCACACGAGTCGCCCCAGCGAGGCTACCCACGTCGCGTCACCTCCGCGTCACCGCAATCGACTCGACGGTCGACGGTGGGGCCCAGGAGTGCGACGTCTCTCGCCCGGTGACCGGCGATGCGGCCCGTGGCGGACTCCACCCGGCGCCGTGGGTACGTGAGCAGCGCGTGAATCGGGGGTTGGCCCCCAGCAGGCGCGCTGCTGTACCTGAGCTCGATTCAGCCAGACCGGCCCGGCGCCGGGATCTGGACACCGAGGCGGGCCCGGCGCCGAGCAGCGGCAGTCCGATGGCGACAACGGGCTCGGCGCCGGAGGGAGGCAGGCGGGACAGCCCGGGTCCGGGACCGCTAGGGTGGGGCGGTGATCGATCCGAAGTCCCTGCCCAGTAGCGCGGGTTACGCCGAAGCAGCCGACGCGCTCGTCGAGCAGTACGAGAGCGTGTCCTTCGTCGAGGTGCATCGCGACGTGCTGCACCTGTTCCCCTCGACGCCCAGCGCGATCCTGGACATCGGCGCGGGCAGTGGCCGGGACGCCGCGGCACTGGCCAGGCTGGGGCACCTGGTGCTGGCGGTCGAGCCCACGGCGGAGTTCAGGCGGCTGGGGCAGCAGCTCCACGCCGATCAGGACATCGAGTGGGTCGACGACTCGCTGCCGGAGCTGAGCGTGCTCCGCAGTCGCGGCCGGCGCTTCGATCTGGTGCTGCTGACCGCCGTGTGGATGCATCTGGACGAGCAGCAGCGGGCGTTGGCCATGGCGGGCCTTGTCGGCGTGCTCACCTCCGAGGGACGGGTGGTGCTCTCCCTGCGGCACGGTCCCGTCCCGGTCGGTCGGCGGATGTTCGACGTCTCGGCGGACGAGACGGTGGCACTGGCGCGTGACCACGGGCTGGACGTCGTGCACCTCAGCGAGCGGGCGGATCCGCACGGCCGGCCGGGTGTGCGCTGGAGCTACCTGGGGCTGCAAGGGGCCGCGGTCGCCCGCTGACGAGCACCGTGCCTCTGTGCTGCCCTGCTGCCGTGCCGCGGGCCCGGCGGCTTGCGCTGCGAACTGCTGGCCCGGCGCCGGCCGTTGGCACCCTGACCCTGACCCTGACCCGGCCTCGGCCCGGTCAACGCCCCGTGCCGGCGGCGACGGAGTCGATGACACCGTGCCAGGACCGGCGGTAGCCCTCGCGAAGCGGCCCGCCGACCAGGGCGAGGATCTCTGCCGCTGCGTCGATCATGAGGGTCGGATCCCCGGACTCGCACAGGTGCAGGTGCCCTTCGAGCAGGGCGGCCCCGCGCACCGTGTCCGCCTCCAGGAGACGTCGCGGCAGCCACTTCCCGCCGCCGATCCAGCCACGGTGGTGGTCACAGAGCAGATCGGCCGCCGTGTCGAGAACGAACCCGGCCACCGCCAGGCGCTCGATGCGGTCGGCCGCGTCCGCGAGGTCGTCCAGCGCGTCCGTCAGCCCGTACCGCTTCGTCTCGACCACCTGCGATGCCAGCGCCGGCGGACCTTCGTGCAGGTCCGCCTCGGCCAGGGCGCGGGCACGCCCGGCCTCGCCGTCCGGGTCCGCCAGGACGAGCCCGCCGGCGTACATGCTCTGCAGGACGGCACGGCGTGCGGCAACGTCCGCGGCGAAGAGCTCCACGAGACCGGCACGCGTGTGGACGAACAGCTCGACGACACGTCCCTCGAACCGGATCGTCTCCCGGCGGGTCTCGCCGCCGTCCCGGATGAGCACCGCGATGTCCAGATCGCTGGTGGCGGTGGCCCGACCCGCGGCGGTCGACCCGGCGAGGAGCACGGCCAAGGCGTCGGGGAAGCGCTGACGGGCGAGACGTCGAGCCTGGTCGACGGGGTCCAGGTGCATGCCGGACAGGATCCCAAGATCCTTTCGCGGCGGCAAACGGATTGCCACCCCGCGGCGCGACCGCCGAGCGGGCGGGCGCCGACCCAGGCGGCCCACGGTCCTCACCCGTGCCGAAGCCGTCGCCGCGGCCACGACCTGGGGAGCAGGCCGCGTCCGGGCCACGCCCCGAGGTCCGCTCACGGCAGCCCCGGATTCGTGGCGGCGTCACGAAACACGTACCCTCACCGCCATGGATCAGCCCGCCTTCGTGGACACGCCCGCGCCGCCCGCCCGCTGCGCCGTGTGCGACGCCGAGCTGCGCCCTGCGGTGATGGGCCGCCCGGCCCGCTACTGCAACACCGCGTGCCGCTCGGCCGCCTACCGGCGCCGCCGCGCCGAGGCGGCCGCACTGTCGGGGCCGCGTGCCCACCTGCTGGGGCTCGCCGACTCGATCCGTGCCGCGACCCTGGACTACCTGGACGCGCTCGACCGGCACGGCGACGACCCCGAGGCGGTCGACCGGGCCCTGGCCGTGCTGCGGGCCACCGCGCCGCTGTACGGCCGGCAGCTGCTCGACCAGGCCGCGCTGGCCCGACCAGGGCACGCCGACGGCACCTCCCCAGCGAGCCCCGGCGCCGACGGCGGGGGCCGGGAGCCACGGGGAGCCCGGACGCACACCGCCCTCCCGGCCGGCTCGGCGGCGTCCGGCCCGCGTCCAGGCGTCCGCAGGATCGACGGTGGTACCGCCCCGGGGGCGCCGGCCCCGACCGGCGCCCCGCAGGGCGATGACGAGGCTGCCGGCGCCGGAGCGCCCCCCGCGGCGGCGCAGAGCGAGCCGGCCCAGCTCCCGCCGCCGGCCCAGCCCCAGGCGCTGCGGGCCGTCGGCGCGGGCGACCGGCGGCCGGGCGGGCCCGGTCGCGTCGCCCGGACCAGCACCACGGCGCCGCGACTGGCCCTCGCCGAGCAGCGGCTGCCCGCGATAGCGCCCACCCAGCGCGGCCTGGGCGAGGCGGAGCGCTCGCACCGGCTGGGCGGCGGCCTGGTGCTGCTCAGCTGGCCGCAGGCGCCGGGCGTCCGCGCGGTGGAGCTCTGCGGCCGGCTGCTGGGCTGGATCGAGGAGGGTGTCGTCTTCCCGCCGGAGGCGTGGGTGGCCCTGGTGGACGGCCGCCTGGTGATCGACGCCGACGACGCACTGCCACTGCTGTCCACCGAGCCGGCGGATGCCCTGACCCTGCTCGGGCTGGCCGCGCAGCAGCACCTGACCTGACCGGCCGGGCCACCCGGGCACCGGCAGACCCCCCAGCAGAACCGGGCAGCCTCGGCAGGTCCGTCCACCCATTGACCGTCCCCCGTCGAGGACCCCACCGGGGTACGGGCGTCGATCCCGGTCGACGACCCGCGGCGCACCTCTCCTCTCCGCCACTACCCGAGCCCCGGTGACTGCCCTGGTGATCTGAGTGGCCCCCTCCCTGTCCGCAACAGGCCTATCTGCGCAAGCTCTTGGTCAGGGATCGGCGGGCGAGCCGGCTAGCGCGCCACGCGGTAGCGGAGGTAGACGACGCTTGAGCCGAAGGTGCGGGTCTCGGCGAGTTCGAGATCCACCCGGCGCTCGCGGTGGGGAAAGAACGGAATGCCACCGCCGACCAGCACCGGGTGGACCATGGCCCGGTACTCGTCGATCAGATCCGACGCGGCCGCCTCGGCGGCGAGAGTCGCGCCGCCGATCGCGATGTCGCCCTCCCCCGGCTCGGCTCGCAACCGCTCGATCTCCTCCGCCGGGCCGCCGGAGGCCAGCCGGGCATTGCCCTGCACCGCCGACAGCGTGGTCGAGAACACCACCTTCGGGAGCGGCTTCCAGAGCGCGGCCCACTCGAGCATCGAGTGGTCGAGCGATGGATCCTGGTCGGCGCTCTCCCAGTACAGCATCGTCTCGTACAGTCGTCGTCCCAACAGGTGGACGCCGACCTCTCGAATCTCGTCGATCCAGAAGCGAAAGACCTCCTCGTCTGGCGCCGTCCAGTCGAAGCCGCCGTCCGGCCCGACGATGTAGCCGTCAAGTGAGACGCCCATCGAATAGGTCACGCTACGCATCGGAAGTCCTCCTCGGTAAACGGGTTCGACCGTACGACCGCCGGGACGCCGCAGGACTCACCGCGGCTCGCGGGATCCCCTGGGCCGGGTCACCTCACGAGATCATTTCCGTTGAGAAGCCCTTAGCGACTGTCCATAGATCATTCCGTCCGCCACTCGGCCCGCGGCGGGCGTGGCCGCGCCGGGACTCCGGAACGCGACGGCAGGACTCTGCCGCCGGCGCCGAGGCCGGCTCAGGGTCAGCGGGCGGGTGGGCCGGTGAGGGCGCGGACCAGGCCGTCGACGAGGGTGCGCAGGTAGCTGCCGTCGGGGTCACGGTTCGGGTTGATCTCGGTGATCACCAGGCCGGCCAGCGGCGGGGCGGCGGCGAACTCGGCGAGGCAGTCGAGTGCCACGGTCACTGGCAGGCCCTCGTTGAAGTGCGGGAAGTCTCCGAGCGGGAGGTCCACCGAGTCGATCACGTCGACGTCGAAGTGCAGGACGAAGCCGGAGCGGCCGGCCGCCAGCGACTGCCAGGCCGTCCGGGCCACGGCCACCGGGTCGGTCCCCGGAGCGGTGATCTCGGTGCACGGGTGGGCGCGAAGTCCGTGCCGGGCCAGGCGTTCGCGGCCGGTGTCGTCGAGCTCCACCGGGTCGTAGCCGAAGGCGACCACGGCCTCGGGCGGCAGCAGCGGCACCCGCGGGCCGAGCCCGTGCAGTTCGGGGGCGCCCTCCCCGAACACGTGGGACAGCACCATGGCGTCGAGGATGCCGGAGAGGGTGGTCTCGGGCACCGAGAGGTCGAGGTCGCCGTCGAAGTAGAGCAGCCCGATGTCCGGCCGACGGGTGACGAACGCGCTGACCACACCGAGGGTGATCGTGCAGTCGCCGCCGACCACCAGCGGCAGCGCGCCGTCGTCGAGCAGGGCACCCACCCGCTCGGCCACCGAGCGGGCGACCGCCACCACCCTGTCCAGGTTCTGCCGGTTGCGGTGCTCCGGGTCCGTCCGGAACGGCACCACGGGCAGATCCCCGTCGTCGCGCACCTGCACTCCGGCGGCGGCCAGCCGGTCCAGCAGGCCGGCGGCCCGTAATGCGGCCGGCGCCTTCTCCTGGCCGGGCCCGTGGGTACCGGCACAGGACGGGACCCCGAGCAGCGCGAGTTCTCGGACCATGAGGGGCCCCTTCCGTGGCCGCCACCCGCCGTGCGCGGATCCGGCGGTACATCGATCCTAGGCCGCATCGGGCCGGTTCTCGCGCGACGCCGCCACCGCGCGCGGTGGCGGCAGGGGCGCGATTCGGCGGCCCTGACCGGCGGCCGTACGTCGCACTACGCTGGGTGCTGTGGTCAACCTCGGCGCCTTCTGCCGGAGGAGGTCGTGATGACGCATGACGACGGGCTGACGCTGCACATCCGGCGCATCCTGCGCGCACCGCGGTCGGCCGTCTTCCGGTCCCTGACCGAACCGCACGAGCTGGCCCGGTGGTGGGGCCCGGACGGCTTCTCGATCCCGCGGGTGGAGGGCGACCTCCGGCCGGGCGGTCGCTATCTGATCGCCATGCGGCCGCCCGAGGGCGAGGCCTTCCACCTGGTGGGGGAGTACCTGGAGGTCAAACCACCGGAGCGGCTCTCGTACACCTTCCGGTGGGCGGAGCCCGATCCCGAGGACCGGGAGACCGTGGTGACGCTGACGTTGAACGATCTTGACGGGGCGTCGGCGGAGCTGGTCCTGACCCATGAGGGCTTCGCGACCGAGCGGCGGCGTGCCCTGCACGAGGAGGGGTGGACCCAGGGGCTCGACAAGCTGGCGGGCCTGCTGTCGCCGGCCGAGTCCGGGTGATCCGTTGGATTCGCGTGATCCGGGCTGAGCCAGGGCCGGTTCAGGGCCGGCTCAGCGCTCGCGCAGGCTTGTGCCGGGCGGCTCCGCAGGCCGGGTGACCTCAGTCCCGCTGGATGGCCGTGACGCAGCGCGCGAGCAGGGCGCGGAGGCTGTCGCGCTCCTCGGGGGTGAACTCCTCGGCGAGCCGGCGCTCGATCCGTACGGCCTGCTCGTCGGCGAGCCGCAGGGTCTCCCGGCCCGTGTCGGTGAGCCGGGTCTCCAGCATCTTCTGGTGCCACGGGTGCGGTGATCTGGCGACCAGACCGCGGTCCTCCAGCGTCTTCAGGACGGCGGCCATGGCCTGCGGGGTGACCAGGCAGGTGCGGGCCAGGGCGGCGCCGGAGATGCCGGGGTTGTCGGCGAGGGCGAACAGGGCGGCGTACTGCGCGACGGTGAGGTCCGCGACCTTCAGGGCGGCGCTCTTGGCCGTCATGAGGGCTTGTTCCGTGCGCTTGATGTCCAGGCCGAGGCGTTCGCCGGCGGGCAGTCCCATGGCGGCGACTATACAGCCCGGAACATACAGCCCCGAACTTCAGGCAAGGCTGGTGTTTGTCTCAAAGGCTTGATACAAATCAGGGCATGGATACACGACCGCATGCCCCGCTCAGCCCGGCCCCGGCCGGCGACTCCCCGCACGGCGACGCCCCGTTCGCCGGGACGGTCCTCATAACCGGCGCGACCCAGGGCCTGGGCCGTCACCTCGCCCTGGACCTCGCCCGCCGCGGCGCGACCGTGCTGCTGCACGGCCGGGACCGCTCGCGGCTGGACGACGCCGCGGCCGAGGTCCGCGCCGCCGCCCCGACCGTTGCGGTGCGCACCTACCTCGCGGATCTCGCCGACCTGGACCAGGCGCGCGACCTGGCCGCCCGCATCCTTGCGGCCGAGCCCCGGCTCGACGTCCTGGTCAACAACGCGGCCGTCGGCGGCGGCGCCCACCCGGCCCGGCGGGACGTGAGCCGGCAGGGCCACGAACTGCGCTTCGCCGTCAACCACCTGGCGCCCTACGTGCTGACGCGTGGACTGCTGCCGCTGCTGGCCGCCTCGGCGCCGGCCCGGGTGGTCAACGTCGCCTCGATGGGCCAGGCGCCGATCGACTTCGACGACGTCATGATGGAGCGCGACTACGAGGGCCTTGAGGCCTACTGCCGGAGCAAGCTGGCGATGATCATGTCGACCTTCGACCTGGCCGCCGAGCTCGCCGACCGCGGGATCACCGTCAACGTGCTGCACCCCGCCCACCTGATGGACACCCGGGCCGTCCGGGAGTACGGCCTCACCCCGGCGGTGAGCATCGACGAGGGGGTCCGGCCGACCGCGCGGCTGATCACCGACCCAGCGCTGGCGGGCGTGACCGGCAGGTACTTCGACCGGTTCACCGAGCGCCCGGCCCACGCACAGGCCTATGACCCGGCCGCGCGGACCCGGCTGGCCGTGGTGACGGACGAACTCGGCGGGCGGGTCCGAACCGCGGTGGGCGGTGGGGCCGCCGACGTCCGCGATGAGGCTGTGGCGGACCGCGGGGCCCGGCCCGGCGGCTGACCGTCCGTTCCCCGCGCGCTCACCACGGCCGGGTGCCCGCGGGTGACGCCCAGGGTGCCTGGCAACCGGACGCCGCAGACGTCGCGGTGGCCGAGCACGGGCAGGCACACCGCGGCCGGGGCCGCGGGCGCGAAGGCGACGTCCAGGTGGCCGCCACGGACGCCCCCGGCGTCGCCCGGAGCGAACCCGAGGAGACCGAGGAGACCGAGGGCGACCAGGGCGCCCGCTTCGCCCACTCGGCGTACACGGCGCCGGGCTCGGCCGGCCACACGGGCCGCCGTAAGGCCCGGGGCGTCGGCCGGCGCGTGGCGCGGGGCGGGCCCTGTCGGGCGGGGGGAGCGGACGGAAGCGGAACGCTCTCGTGGACGGGAATCGTGATCGTGATGCAGCTCGTGGCGCTCATGCCGACCTCCGAAGGGTCTCGGTGGTGCTGCCGTGATGTTCCTCGGCGATCCTCGGGGGCCTGACGCCTGTCCGACGGGAATGGTCGGACAGGCCCTTGAGCGCCGCCTCCGCCGGTCATCCGGAGCCTTCCCCAACCACGCTAGGTGCGGGAGACCCCGGAACCGTGGTACCCCGGGCGGGATCCGGCGGGGGGGGGGGGGGGGGGGGGCGCGCCGGGGGGCGGGGGGGGGGGCGCCGGGGGCGGGGGCCGGCCGGGGCGGCCCCGCCCCGCGCGCCCGCGGCGGGGCGCGCCGCC
>NZ_JBITGZ010000057.1:0-29381 GCF_044457565.1 Kitasatospora sp. NPDC050543
CGGAGTTCGAACGGATCATCAGCGAGGCACGAGCCGGTCGCCTGAACGAGGGACTGGCTGCATAGGAAGGCCTCTACGAAACCAGGGGATTGACAATGGTGATGTTCGGCGTAGTTGCCACCGACCTGTGTGACACGAGCACGATCAGAGGCCTTGGCCTGCTGAACTGGTCCCGCCGGGATGTCATCGGGCACCGTCATGACTCCTCCCCGCCGGTGATGTAGTTGCCGCCGACCTGCACCAGTCGTGCCTTACCAGTGGCTTTGCCCTTCTGCTTCACACTGGCTGGGGGCCCGTCAGACTGCATTGCCACCCCTGACTGCGAGTCAGGGGTCTGCGGCTGTGCTGTCAACTCCTTGCTCTGATCGACGATGTACGCGCCGACCACCTCTGCTCCCATGCCGGGGACAACGAGCCAGCAGGTTTCCTCGAAGTCGGGTTTGCCGTCGACTCGGGCTGTTGCCTTGAGAAGCTGGCGCCGCTTGAGGCTCTGTGTCCGCTCTGCGTGGATGGAGCGGCGGAACACCGTGTCCGAAAGGACGGCGGCGAGGAAGAGTCCGTTGGCGGCGGCCGCGGTCATGGCCTGGCGGACCGCATCACTGCTGACGAGCCGACATGCCTCGTTGATGGCGTCACCGCGGTGGTCAGGCAGCGTTAGCGGGCCGACATGCACGCTCGCCCGCAACCTAATGGGCGGCGCGCTGGCCAGACGGATCCCGTCATAGCGCTCGAGGGCAGCGCCCAGAAACCCCAGCAGCGGGTCGACGAGCCGTGCGCTGTGCCCGGCGGGGAGCACGATGATGGCACCGTCGCCCGGTGTCCTTGTACGCGCTACCCAGCGAGTGCGGGTCAGGCAGCCCGCTCTGTGCGAATGCCGTCTCCAGAATGCCGTCGAGGTCGGACCGGACCGCAGCCATCCTCGCTTCGGGGAGTTGGCTGTAGCCCTTCATATCGACGACCAGGAGGGCATGCTCCGGCGGTACGTCGAATCCTTCTGGCACATCGGCTGTGTTCAAGGCTCTGTGACCCTTTCAGCAGTACGGGCGAAGGCAGGTGCCCATGCTGCCCGCGCCGTTTTCGTGGTGGTGCCCAGTACTGGGCACCACCACGGTGCGCTGTATCACTTCTGTTCCTCGGCGTGCACCTGGATTGCTGCCATGTCGTGGATGACCAGTCCGCCGCCGGCCTCGGTGTCGAGCCACCCCTGCTCCCGCCAGGGCTTGAGCGCGGAGCCCACACCGTTGCGCGAGGCACCGATGAGTTGTGACAGCTCAGTCTGGGTCAGCCGCACCACGTGCTGGGAACCTACCTGGGAGGCAGCCTGGACCAATCGACTCAGTGCCGCTGCAAGCCGCACAGGCACGGGCGCAGTTGCCATCTCGAGCCGAACCGTCTCCGCTTCCCGGACGCGGGCAATGGCGTGCCGCAGCAGCGAAGCCAGGAGGTCATATCGCTGGACGAATGCGAGAAAATCGGGCGCCGGAATGATGTGCACACGGCATGGCTCGGCGGCTATCACCGATGCCGAGCGTGGCTGCGCATCTAGGACCGCCAGCTCGCCCAGCAGCTCTCCGGCGCCGCGCACAGCCAGCAGGGTGCGCTGGCCATGCGCTCCTGCCAGCGTGACCAAAGTCGATCCGGAGGCCAGCAAGATCACCTGCGTTCCGGGGTCACCCTGGCGAAGCAGCATGCTTCTCGCTGGGCGCAGGCGCTCGGGAGCAAGTTTGCGCAATTTCGACCACAGCTGTTCGCCGATGACAGTTTCATGAGGCTGGTACATATCCCCCCTGGAATGCGGCGGCTATCGCAGAGGATGCTCTCAACAAGCCACGGTGATAATCAACAGGCCAATTCCGGCCACCAGCGTTGCTGTCACGATCAGATCCACTGAAACCTTGATCGCTCGGAACTTTCTGTCGGCAAGACCAGCAAGCAGCGACAGTCGGCAAGCCTCAATCCGCACATGATCCATCTTGCTCAATGCCTGCAACGCCGCCAGCGCATCATCTGTCCCGAGCCCAGCGCAGACTCCTTCCAGCCCTGCCAATGCACGGCTGGCGGGCAGCACAGGGCGAATGGCATATAGAGCTGCCACCAGCGCTGATACGAGGAGAGCGGACGAGAACAACAGGAGTGCGACCATCGGGCGCGACCCATCGGCCAGCACCGACATCGAGGCGCCTGCCGCAGCCAGCAAACCACCGGTGACCGCGCACAGGGCTGCCGCCTTCCCGTCGGCGCGCTGCAACTCCACGAACATCTCAGAAATTCTGTCTTTGAGCATTCCCCCCGCCAGGGAGTCCATCCCCGCCACCGCCTCGATGCTCACTTCGGACACGGATGCCTCCAGTCACGCAGAACTGCTCCGACGGGTCCACAATCGAGGAAAACGTCTCCGGGGGCTGCCCATCAGCGGGCATGGCGACTGTTCAGCGCATCACAGCGCGGGGACACAGGGTGTGCCGAGCACATCCTGTGTCCCCGCCTCAGCACCCGGCCGTATCCGATACGCCGCCATGATCAGCGCCGCGCGGAGCTGGTGGCAGCGGCGGCCGCTCGGTTCGGGCACGAGCCGGACGGGACGGCGACTTCCTGCGTTCAGTGGTCTCGGCTGGTGGTGATGGTGTCGAGTTCGGTCATGGTGATGTTCTCGGTGCCGGTGAGGATGGCGCGGGTGGCGGCTTGGCTGATGAGCTGGGACAGGTCGCGGAAGTAGCCGCCGGTGCGTCGGTGGAGGTACTCGCTGTGTGTGGTCAGGGCCTTCTCGTCGAGCTTGTGCAGGCACAGGTGCTTCTCGTACCCGGCGAGGACGGCGGGCCAGGAGGTCTTGTCGTGGCGGTCGAAGGGGATCGGGTCGAGCCAGGTGACGGGCAACCGGCCGTAGGCGAGTTCGTCCTTCTCGTCGGCCGCGGTGTAGCCGGGGTGGGCCGGGTCCTTGGCCCGGGCCCGGGCGAGGCGTTCGGCGCGCTGGCGCAGCACGATGGTGTGGCGGTCGGCGATGGCGCGTGCTTCGTGGACGATGCTGCTGGCGCCGGTGCCGCAGAAGATGGTGGTGATGCCGAGCCGGTTGCGCAGGTAGTCGAAGTAGTGTAGGACAGGGGCGAGTTGGGCCGGGGTGACGCGTTGGATGTCGTCGACGAGCAGCAGCCGGGTCAGCGCGGTCTCCAGGACGTAGTTGACCGGCACGGACAGATCTGGGTAGCTGCGCCAGCGCATGAGTTCGTCCTCGCTGGTGGGCTCGGGGTTGAGCCCGAGGAAGCAGGCGATCTCCCAGATCCAGTTGATCTTGTTATCGGTGTCCGCGGGCGCCATGATGTGCACGACGGGGATCTCGGCTCCCTTGAAGGTGGAGTGCTCCTCGATCTCGAGCTGCACGGCGCGTCCGATGGCGCGCAGCAGCACGCTCTTGCCGGTACCGGAGAGGCCGTCGATGACCCAGTCGCTCAGGCCCTCACGGCGGCGGCTGTTGACCAGGACCGCATCGAGCACGTCGTCCATGCACGCGTGGGCGGCGGCGCTCTCCACCATCATCAGGTGCCCGAGGAACCCCAGGCGGGGGTCCTTCCTGCGCTCCTTCTCCCCCTCCAGCGCGGGGTGGTCGGCGAGGGAGGGGATCACGAGGTTCTCGTGGGAGTAGTGGTTCCACCCGGGGAGGGTGTGGAGCCATTCGGGGCGCATCGGCGCGCTGAGCGCCCGCTGCAGCGCGCGTTCGCGCCGTTTGTCCCTGAGCGCGGCCGATGCTTTCACAGCTCTCCTTCGAAGAGGGTGGTGGAGGGGTCCCCACTGAGGAGCGCGGCCCGCCGCTCCTGCT
The DNA here is from genome assembly GCF_044457565.1 of Kitasatospora sp. NPDC050543. NCBI lineage: Bacteria > Bacillati > Actinomycetota > Actinomycetes > Kitasatosporales > Streptomycetaceae > Kitasatospora > Kitasatospora sp. NPDC050543. The sequence goes on from NZ_JBITGZ010000057.1 coordinate 3,812, forward strand.
CCGGATCCCCGTACTTGTCCTCGCTTTCGTCCTCGGCGTCGTCGCCGAACAGGCTGGCGAGAGCGGGGGCGGCGGGCGAGGGGCACTGCGCGGGCAGGGGGCCGGCGGTGGGCAGGACGCGGGCGGGCGGGGGGACGATCGCGTCGAGGTCGATCTCGCCGATCCCGGCATAGCGGTCCTCGACGACCGCCTCGACGCCCAGCGCGGGCCCTTGGAAGGGCGGCAGGGCGTCGGTGCGGCTGCGGCGCGGGGGAGCGGTGCGGGTGCGGCGTCGCCGTTCCTTCATCGCCAGTGCGATCGCGGCGTGGTGGTCCTTTCGGCCGCCGTCCGCCAGGACCTGGGCGGTGGCCGTGTCCCAGTGGTCGACGGTCCACGGATCGCTCAGCAGGTGCCGGTAAACGAACTCCGCCTTGATCCACCGGCCGTCGCCGCGGTGGTCGTACAGCCAGACGACCTCGGGCCGGTAGGGGTTGTAGCGGACCTCCCACCTGCCGCCGCTGCCCGGTAGCCCGGAGTCCAGGCCTTGCAGCAGCCTCAGCTCACCCGTTGCGCTCTGGTAGGGGCGGTTGCCGACCTCGAAGCCCTTGTCGTTGACCGTCACCCACGCCGGCACCAGCAGCTTGCGACTGTCCTCGGGCGTTAGCGGCCGGGGCCGGTACCCAGAACGGGAGACCAGAGCCGCGTACATCTCGTTCGGCGACAACTCCAGTCCGGGCAGCGCGGGGTGGGACAGCCCCTCGTGCGGCAACTGCTGGTACTCGAGCGCCACCCACTCGTCGGCCATCTGCTGGAGTTCGTTGATGGTCCACAGGGGACCGCGTTCGATACCGCGCCCGCGCACCTGATGGCTGCGGCCGGTCCAGCCGGCCACGTACTGGCTGAAGGAGTCGGCGAGAGTGGAGAAGAACCGCTCGCCGATGGGCTTGTCTGTGGGCCGGCCCTTGCGTGCGTACCGGATGGCGATGCCGAGGAAGGCGCACACGTCCTCGAAATGCTGACTCAGGTACGGGCTGCCCTGGTCGAGGATGATCGTGGACGGCTGGATGACGGGCCGGGCCGCGGTCGCTTCGGTGAAGCGTGGGTCTACGGCGCGCAGTTCACCGAACGGAAGCGCGGACGCCGATGCGGCGGTCAGCGGATCCCAGCCGGGCCGGGTCGGCAGGGGAGCGAAGCACTGCGCGAGTGTGAGGACGAGGTCGAAGGCCCGGGTCGCGCGGCCGCCGGTCCGCTGGCCGACCGGGCCGTCTCCGGTGACCGCCGGAACGATCATCAGCGCGGCCACGCTGCGGGAGGCGACGTCGATCAGAGAGGTCAGTTCGGCCGAGACCACTTCCGCGTCCTCACCCAGGGCCTTGATCCGCAGTGGAGTGGTGTCCATCTGGGTCAGTTCGCCCGGCTTCAGCGCGTGCGAAGGGGTGAAAGGCTTGTTCGGCTTGCTGGCCCGGGACGAGCGCTGCCGGGTCGTCTGCCGCAGGACGTCGGACAGTCCGAGTTCGGCCATCCGCTTGTAGAACGTGGACGGCGGGAGCAGCAGACGCTCGGCCTCCGCCGGGTCCCGGAGCTGCTTGGCGTACCGCCGCTGCACCAGTTCCTGGACCAGGTACAGCGCCCGGTTGATCCGCCCGCCGGACTCCCGCGCCAGCTTCCGCGTCACCTCGTGCATGGCTTCGATCAGGCGGGGGTCGGTGTCCCCTCCGGGCCGAGGTGCCCGGCCCTTGCGCCCGTCGACGATGAGCACCAGCGGGTTCTCGCCCGCGGCCTTCCACTTACGACGCTTGTCGTCCAGGGTCCGCCAGCTGACGGGGATGTCATCCAGGTCCTCCAGTTCGGCGGCCTTGGCCTTGCAGCGCTGCGCCACCGTGGTGGTGTCCGGGTCGTAGCCGGGACGGGGGAGCAGGCGGCCGGGACGGATCCCGGTGTCGATCTCCTTGATGTGCCGGTGCCACCTCAGGGCCTGCTTGCGGTCCTCCTTGCTCACCCCCAGCAGCAGCGTTCCCAGGGGCGGCAGGCCGGTGCGCTCGACAGGCCGGCCTGCTGTGTCCAGGACGGCGAAGTCCGCGGCGCCGACCACCGCTGTGTACAGGGCAACGACCAGCGGACCTGCCCCGGTCCCCGCCGCCGGTGAAAGGGTGATGTTCGGTCCGGCGAAGGCGTCCACACGGAACTCCTCGCCCCGCCAACGGACATGGTCGCCGAGCCGGACCCGGTCGCTCTCGAATCGCCCTGGCAGTCCTCTTCCGGTCACGACGCTCCTCTCAGGCCCAGACCAGGGCGTCGGCCAGCAAGGGCCGTGTCCAGTCGAATCGCAGACGCTGCTGCCACATCAGGCGATAGGCGAGGTCCAGGGCCACCAGTTGCGGCACCCCACACGCAGCTATGCCTTCGTACAGGGGCCGTCGGCGGCGGAAGGCGTCCAGGACAGCCCGCTCCCGCTCTCGCTCGCGTTGGGCAGGGAAGCGGTAGTCCGAGAGCCACATGAGGTTCGCCAGCCGCGTTCCGCGCGGCACCGGCCACAGGCGTACCGTCCAGTCGGCCGCTTGCGCGACCTCGTGAAGCGCCGCCAGGCGTTCCTGCCACTGCGGTCCCGACCGGCGCTCGGGCGGGACGACCACCGCGCAGCGGGAACCGTCGCGTGTCCGGGCGATGAAGTCCGGCCGCCACCGGTGCCGTTCACCGCCCTGCAGCCAGTGCAGTTCGACAGGCTCACCGCTGAACTGCCCGATACCTGCGGTGAAGTCCAGCTCCACCGCCACCCGCAGCCGTCGCAGCGACCCGCACACCACCCTCGACCGTGACGACGACGGCCACGCGGTGATGATGCCCTGGCGGTCGTGATAGGCGACGGGATCCGTCGGCGGCTGACGCTCCTCGAGCGCCACGCCCGCCAAGTCGGCCGCCCGCGACGACGTCAGCTCACCATGCTCATCGAGATGCCACCCGACGATGTCCCGCATCGCACTCCTCCCGTCTGCCCAACCGCCACCAGCTTGGAGACCGCCCGGACGCCGTTGGGGAGAGCCGCGATCGGATTCACCCGAACGAACGAGTGCACATGGTGCCGTACCGTCCCTGCACGTCCCAGCGCCTCCCGTAACGCGGAACCCTTCGCCCCACCGTTCCGAGGCTCCGGCTCGGCACCCGTGATCCCATCTCCCGCAGAAGCCCGCCGAACAGGAGGGCAGCAGCCACACCGACCGGCACCGTCGGGTCCGCATCCGCAGCTCAACCAGCCGGACGACGATGGTCGTGTGCTCCTCCGCCGCTTTTCCGCGGCGGGCCTTCACCGGCCCCGCAGGCGCCCGGGTACGTCCCTGCCGCAGCCCTCGAGCCATCGCAGGAGCTCGTCCCTGCCTACCGTGCAGTCCAGCCCCGCCCCCGCCATCAGGCACTCCGTGTCCGCCAGCCAGCGGGTCCGGTCGGCACTGCCGAACCGGCCACCCTGTTCGAAACGCAGCATCGACCACGCCAAGGCCACCGCCTCCGGATAGATCACCAACGGCACGGCCCTGGCCGTCCGGGCTCCTAGCCCGGCTCTCCAGGCCCGCTCCGCCCACAGCGGCTCATCCGGCATACCTGTCCACCAGCACCGCACGATCCGGGAGGCATCCGCGAAGACCCGCCCGCCTGCCACCCCGAACCGCCGCACCATCCGCAGCCGCCCCCGATGTGCCCGGACACACTCGGGCAGCACCTTCAGGCCCACGAAGGACGGTTCCTGCGAGCGAGAATCGTCCGTCCACCGCAGATGCCGCAGGCACACCTGCCAGTTGTCCTCCGACATCAGCCACACGGGCTCGCAGACCCGGCGCGCGTACCCGCACAGAGTGCACCTGCGGACCAGGAACCCGTTCTCCGCCTCCCACGGCCACTGCCACAGAGCCTCCCCGCCACCCGGCAGCACGTACCGCTCGGCCAGACTCGGAAGCACCCGCCGCAGCATGCCGGCCGACAGGCCGGACAGGACCTCCAGGTGCCGCAGCCCGGCCTCGTTCACATACATCTCGGTGAACTGCGGATACCTCTCGACCCGCTCGGGATCGGCCGAAGCCTGCCCCTGGCCGACCCGCCCGAGGAACTCGGCCAGCCCCAGCCCGTTGCCGTGCGCCAGCCGCGCAACGAACGAGCCCGTCGACTCACCGCCCACCAGGCGCACCCCGTTGGGCAGCGGCCACCGCGGGCCGAACCTCAGCCCCGACACACCCGTCACATACCCTCCCGGCCTGCTGCCCGGCACTGCAGCCCACCAGTGCGCCGGTCCTCGGTCAACAAGCAGTCACCCCTTCGGATGAACCATCCGCAGAGCTCCGCCTGCCACCGACCGCCCCCTCCAAGATCGAACGTGAGGCTGGTCGGCAGCCACCAGGGAGGAGCCTTGGCCACCCCTATGTACACGGCCCTGCGCAGCCCCCTGCGCGGCCACCAGGACCTAGCCGTCGACTCGTGCGTGTCCGTCTTCAAAGAGGGCGCATCCCGGGCCACGATCACCATGGCCACCGGAAGCGGCAAGACCCACGTCGCACTGAACACGGTCCACGAGACGGCCCCGCGCGGACGCGCCCTCGTGGTCGTACCGTCCTTGCGCCTGCTCGAACAGACCGCGTCCCTATGGCACCACGAGGGACGCCCGGGCCGGTACGTCGGCATCTGCTCGCTGGACGCGCCTGCTGACCCGGCCTTGGCCGGCGTCCTCACCGTGACCGACCAATCAGAGGACCTTGCGGCCCTGTCCGTCTTCTCCGACGGGCCGCTCAATGTGTTCTGCACCTACCAGTCCCTCGAGAAAGTCACCCAGGCACACGCCGACTTCCACCTGCCCGGCTGGGACGTGATCGTCGTCGACGAGGCGCACCACACCACCGGCAACCTCGACAAAGCCTGGGCGCAGGTCCACGACAACGACGCGCTCCCCGCCCGCCACCGCCTCTACATGACCGCCACCCCGCGCGTCTTCGACCAGCGAGCCGGGGACGAACACGGCATGCCGCGTAACCAGGTCGTCGCGTCCATGGACGACCACAGCCTCTACGGACCCACCGTCTACAGCATCTCCCTCGCGGAACTGATCAACCAGGGACTGCTCGCCGACTACCGCATCGTCGTCATCACCATCCGCAACGAAGACCTGCTCCACGCCCTGCGCCGTGACACCAGCACCTGGACGTCCGAAGCGCTGCGCACAGCAGCGGCCCAACTCGCCCTCACCCTCGCCCAACAGCGCTACGACCTGCGCCGCACCCTCACCTTCCACCCCTCCATCGCCGCCGCAGAAACCTTCGCCGACACGTTCCCCGGCACAGCAGCCCTCCGCCCGGACTTCGACCCCTCCTTGCTGCACGTCGGCACCGTCAACTCCCGCCAGACCCCCTTCGAACAGCACCAGGCATACGCCGCCTTCGCCGCCACACCCCTCAACACCGTGCACGGCACCACGGCCCCGCACCGCGCAGTCCTCACCAACTGCCGCTGCTGCAGCGAGGGCGTCGACATCCCCGCCATCGACTCCGTGCTGTTCGCCCACCCCAAGACCAGTACCGTCGACATCGTCCAAGCCGTTGGCCGGGCACTGCGCCAGACACCGGGTGACGGAAAGGTCTCCACCATCGTCATCCCCATCTACCTCGCCCCCGGCGGCGACATGGGAGAAGCCACCAAGAGAACACCGTGGCGCCTCCTCTACGAGGTCCTCATCGCCCTCAGCCTCTACGACGAGCACACCTTCCACCGTGTGGAACACTTGGAAGCACACCGCTGGGGCGAATCCGCACAACCCGAACTGGCTGCCGCCCCCGAACGCGCCGACGAGATTCTCCAGTTCCTCGATCTCAGCGGCACCCCCGCACCCAATCAGCTCTGGGACTACGGCTTCGCCAGCGCCGAGCGCTTCCACTGCGAACACGGACACCTCAACGTCCCCAGCCGCTACCTCGGTCCCGACCGCTTCTACCTGGGCTGGTGGCTCGGCCAGCAACGCTCACTACGACTGAACGCCATGCTGCTCCCGGACCGGATCAAAGCCCTCGACACCCTCGGCATGCAGTGGGACCATCCTCCCCACAGCATCGAACGCAAACTCCAGGTCGCCCGCGACTACATGAGCCGCAACGGACACCTGGCCCCAGCAGCACACGAACGCCACGGCGGCCTCGACCTCGGCCGCTGGCTCGCTGACCGCCGCAGAGAAGCACGCAACCGCACCCTCCCCAGCTGCTACCAGCGGGCCCTCGGCGAGATCGACCCCTGGCGGAGCCAGCCGTGGCCCCCCGCCTGGAAACGGACCTACGCCCACGCTCTCACCGCTGCCCGCAAAGGCGAGCTCGCATTCCCCTCCCTGCATCCCCAGACCGCCCACCCGCTCACCCGATGGCTCGACGACCAGATTGACAATCTCGCCAAGCTCGGTGACACCAGGCACAACCTCCTCGGTGCACTCCCCCTCACCCACCCCCTCGCCCTCCTGCTGCGCCGTCCTCGCGGCGCCTCGGAGTGGGCCTTCGCCCGAGGACTGAGGGCCGCCCGTGCCTTCCGGCGCGAGTACCAGCACCTCGACGTGCCGCCCTGGTACCGGTGCGCCTTGGACGGCGCCGACTTCCAGCTCGGCCGATGGATAGGCGAGAGGCGCCGGGACCTCGGCGCCCTGTCACGCGAACAACTCGACGCCCTCGAAGCCCTCGACATGCGCTGGCGCCCTCAGGCCAGCTGAAAGCTCCTTCGAGCCTCTCCTCCTGTCCTACCGGGAGCGTTGAGGCACGTCGGAGCGAGACGGCCACCGGTCGGCATCTGACCAGACCCGCGGCGCCGGGACGTCAATGGCCCGCATCGCCGAAGAGCGGGGCACGCGCTCCGCCCACGGCGGCCTGCCGGCGGTCATCCGGTGGCCGCCGGCAGGCCGATCGGAGCCGTCACGGCACCAGAGGGTTCCCACGGGTCAGCTCGATGGCGTGGAGGAAGGGAACGCACCGCTTCGCCAAGGAGCTTCAGCCGCGCGTCAGGACCCTCGTGTACAGGTCCGTCAGATGCAGCAGTAGCTCGACGACAGCCTTGTAGCTGGCGGGGGTGTTCGCGCTCCCGCGGACCTGCTCTCGGCCGTTGGCCATGTCTTGGCTCAGGTAGCACAGCGGATACAGGTGCTCGAACGACAACCGGTCCGTCCCACCTGCCGTCGCCACCTCTTCCGGCGGAGCGAACAGCGGTGCCGGGACGATCAGTTCGACCAGCAGTTCGCCGACCGTGCGCCGCCCGCTGGTCGGGTGCGGCTTCACGTCCAGGACCTCGTCGACCTCGTCGGTGCGGAGGTCGACCAGCTCTACCAGGTGGGAGCGGCTGGCCAGGGCGCGGCCGGAGCGCGATGCGCATCCCCTCGATCTGCAGGACGACCGTCACGGAGGCCGGGCGGTCTTTCGGGAGCTGCCGCCAGTTGACGGCCTACCCGAGTGGGTAGACGAGGGAGTCGACGAGCGTCGTCTTCCCGACGCTGATCGGCCCGAACACGCCGATGACCGGATGGGCGAGGTTGATCTTCCGGACCCCGTTGACGGATGCCAGGTCCAGCCTCTCGTGGGCTAACTACCTTGCTGTATCGGCTCCTTGTCGGTCTGTTGTTCATCTGCTGCCCGGCGGCAACGAGCCGCACGGCGGCGTGTCGGGCCGGGAAGGAACTGTCGTCCGATCGGGTGAGGAAGGCGGGGCGCGGAGGAACCCGGCAGGCGTGGTCTGACGACCACACCCGATCCGGCGCTCGCGGCGGCGGGAGATCAGCCGCCCGGTCGTGGCCGCACGGGGAAGATCGGGCGGCCAGCGGGTAGCGGATGGAGCTCAGGCCGCGTCGGGGAGTGAGGCGGGGCGGGGAGGGCCGAAGACGCGGTCGAAGGCCAGGGCCCGGTCGGTGGGGACGAGGAGGTAGGGCGCGCCGGAGCCGGCTGCGGTCCGGGGGCCGTGGGTGCCCGAGCCGAGGGCGTGACCGGGGGTGAGGAGGTCGAGGTTGTCGAAGGCGTAGTACAGCGGGAGCCGGGTCCAGGCGACGAGCTGGAGGTGGGCGGTGACGGCGGCGTTCTCGATAGCGTGTCTGCTGCTGGTCCGGCTGGTCATGCGGCTCTTGCAGTCGATCATGACGATCTGCTTCTCGCGGGCCGCGATGAGGTCGGGGGTCCAGCGCAGGAAGCTGTCGGTGCTGCGCAGGGCCAGGCGTACGGGTTCGCCCATGACCCCCTGGCCCCAGGGGCTGACGTCCCATCCGCGGTGGTTGAGTTCCAGGGTGACGCGTCGTTCGTGGGCGTCACCGATCGCCTTCCTGTCATGAAAGCTCGGCATGCTGGAAGTGTGGCGCGGACCCGCCCCGACGAAACGACAGCCGCCTTCGGCGCGCTTGGGTTCGGCCAGGCCCGTCCGTTGTCCGTGGAGGTTCGTGGTTGTCCATGGTTGTCCACTGGGGTTCACACTGTCCCACCGTGTTCCGCTCCCGGCGGCTCGAACATGGCCGGATCCGGTCCCTCGATGGGAGCTTCCGGGCGGCGGCCGTGCCCGCACGGCTGCGGGCACTCACGCCCGCGACGCTGGCGGCAGGACGCCGGGGACCTGACCCCAGCGCCCCAGTGCCGCCCGCGGTCGCCTGGTACCCGCGGAGGAGTCCCTCCGATGGCGGTCCGGACCGGGCTGAGACGGTGAGCACCGTGCACGAAACGGAAACTGAGGCAGGCGACCTGACGGCCCCACAGTTCGTTCGTGACAGGTGGGGGCGCGACCTGCCGATCGAAGGGCTGCTGTAGCGGGTTCGCCGAACCGGGCTGGACCCACCAGGAGCAGTTGGCCCGCTCTTGTCCGACTGCGCCGGGCCGCTGCACTTGCTGTGCCGCCCATACGGGGCCGGCGGCCGCCGGTGCTGGTACGTCGATCGTCTGCCCCGCCTGCCCAACTGCGTTCACGTTCGCCGACCTCGGTGCGAAGACCTACGACAAAGTCCTGCGAGCCGCACCCGCGGCGCTGGCGGCCCCCACCGCACTCGCGTCCCGGCGAACGAAGTCCGCCCCCGCGATGACGGGCCGCGCCCCTGCCCGGCCTTGAGCCGGGCGTAGGGGTCGGTCACCGCGTCGGTGAGGCGGTGCTCGGTGGGAGGAGGAGGTCGGCTACGGGCCTCGGCGCCGGACGCGTCCCGGCCCCGCCGGGACGCGCTGTGAGGCCAGGTCGGCGAGGCGGTCGCCGTCCGAGTCGCGGCCGTCGGAACTGTCCGACCCTGCCGGTACGGTGCTGCTGGACGGACCTTCAACTCCAGGAGCTCACACCTTGGTTACCCCCATCACCACTGTCGGTCGGCTTGAGCTGATCAGGAAGTGGAAGGCACCCTCGACCGACGCGGAGGCCAAGCGGCAGGACCGGGCCGAACGCATGGTCAGGGAGGCCATCGCCGCGCATGAGCCGTTCGGCGACGTACGCTCCGACATCACGGTCGAGGCGAAGGGCTCCTACCCGAACAACACCAACGTGCGCTTCGACAGCGACGTCGACATCAAGGTGCAGCTGAACGACCAGATTTACTACGAGTTCCGCGACGATGTTCCGGTGTGGTCCCGGGCCGAGATCGGTTCCTACCGAGGGCGGTGGACCCCGGCGCTGCTGCGGCAGGAGGTCGGCAAGGCGCTCGTGAACGCCTTCGGCTCCGGCGTGGACGACAGCCACAACGTCGCCTTCTACGTCCCGCCAGTCCCCGGAAGCCGGCCGAACGTCGACGTGGTCCCGTGCTTCCAGTACCGGCAGTACCTCATCGGCGATCTGACCCAGTACCACTCCGGGAGCATCGTGCACTGCCGGGACGGCAAGCGGATCGTCAACTGGCCCGCGCAGCAGCTGGCCAACGGCATCGCGAAGAACAACAACACCAACAGGCAGTACAAGTTCGTGGTGCGGGTGCTGAAGGCGGTGGAGAACGAGCTGTGCCGCCTGGAGCTCATCGAGGCGGTGCCGTCGTACTTCTCCGAGTGCCTGATCTACAACGTGCCCGACCCCATCCTCAAGACCGGCGACCTGGACGACGCGGTACGGGAAGCGCTCGCCGAGATCTACACCCAGTTCGGCGGCCGGCCGGCGATGATGTGGGAGCCGAACGAGATCAAGCCGCTGTTCGGCCCGCAGCAGAAGTGGACGGTGGACACTGGCCGGGAGCTCATCGGGCAGGCCTGGACCTACCTAGGGTACGGCCGGTGAGCCCCGCGACCACCGTCCGCACGACGGCCTCCCTCCTCACCACCGCCTACACCGTCGCCCTGCCGCTGCTGGGCCTCACACCCACCCGGGGCCTGAAGTACCTGTTCGCCTACCTGCCCTCGCTGATCGGTTACGGCGCCCTGGTCTTCGACAAGTGGGCCTGGCGCTGGTGGGGCATCCACCGCCTCACCGGCCACCCGTGGATCGGCGGCACCTGGCGCTCGGTCCTCACCCCCGCCGCCGCCAGCCACATACCGCCGGGCGGCAACCGCGGCCCCATCACCACCTACCTCACCATCGAGCAGACTTACTGGACGCTGCACGCCACTCTGCGTACGGCGGAGAGCATGTCGCGTTCGAACAACGCCACCATTGTGAAGACGGACGGTTCGGGAATCGCGGAGGTGAGGTTCCTGTACGAGAACACCCCGCGCACCGAGCACCAGGACCGCAGTCCTCGGCACACCGGTTCGTGCCAGCTGTCGGTTGCCGGGCGCGCGCCGCGCAGCATCGAGGGCAGCTACTTCACCAGCCGGTTCACTGCCGGGGACATGGACCTGGCGCTGATCGACCGTTCGACCGAGTACGCCACGTTCGCGGAGGCCCAGGCGGCCGACCGGCGGGCGGCGGCGCCCTGACTCCGGTGCGCCGTAGTTGCGGCCCCGGCCAGCCACCGCGGCGACCGGGCCGCGCCGTCAGCTGGTCACCGACCGGCACCCGATATTCCGGCATCTCCCGGTGGACCGGCCCCTGGTGCCTTCCAAGGACGTGCCAGCCGCGCAAGGCGCCCGGTCGGCGGCGCGAGCCTGCCTGTTCTCCTGCAGCAGGGGCTGCCGGCAGGCTCAGCCGCCGGCCGGTCGCTGAGCACGGGCAGGCCGCCGTCGACAACGCTGTCCTCACCAAGGTCTGAAGGCGTACCCGTTCACGGCGCCCGCACGGGTCGCCGCACGCCTCCGGGTGGGAGGCGGTGAAGAACCCGCCCACCTCTGCAGGCTCACACCGAGGGGCGCAGGGCACCGCCGTGCGCCCCCTGACCTGGATTCTCAAGGTGAACATCTCTACTATTTGGTTGAGTCCTACTGTTTGGGGGTTGTCTCGTGAGGGTCAGTATCGGCGGTGAGCGGGTGGAGGTTCCCGACGATCTGGGTGCCGCGCTGCTTGCGGCGTTGCGCGGTGAGCGGTTGGTGGAGCCGCCGCAGGCCTGCGCCTTCGAGGACCTGACGGCCCTCGTCGCCTCCATCAGCCGAGTCACCCAACACCTGACCGTGGTGAAGGAGTTGGCGATGTCCCGCGCGGACGCCGCTGGCGCCTATACGAACCGGAGCGCGCTGGCCATGGCGGCTACGATGTCCGCTTCCCAGCTCGGACGGGTGCTGGAGGGCCACGGGCTGCCGCGGGATCGCCGTGCCGGCGGCGTGGACCTGGCCGTGGCGTTCCGTACCGTCGACGACGGGGTGCTGCACCTAGCCGCCGAGGAGGACGTGGCCGGCCTGCCCTCGTTTATTCTGCCGTTCAACCCCGCGCAGACAGTGGTGGAACCGACCCGGTTCACCGGCCGGGAGCTCGAGTTCTACTACCGCCGCCAGGTGCCGATCGCGGTGGCCGACCTCGGACGCACCGCCGGCTACACACTGCGCCCTGAGCAGGGCCCGGTCGCCTGCCTCACCGACCGGGTCTTCGACGCCCTGTTCGGCGACCCGCGGATCGACCCGACCCGACCCAACGGACGCTGAGGAGCGCCTGATGTCCGACGAGCTCTTCGACTCGGTCGACGCCCTGCTCTCGGGCGTTCGTACCGGCCTGCCCGCTCCGGCCGAGCGGCAGCGGCTGCGCCTGGCAGCCGGTCTGACGCCCGCGCAGATCGCCGCGGTCCTGCGGGTGGATCCGGCCCAGGTGTTGGGCTGGGAGGACGGCAGCACCGTCCCGGGCCGGGACATCGCCCCGGCCTACGCACGGCTGCTGGCGGGCCTGGCAGAGCGCTTCCCCGCGCCCGAGCAGCCCGCCGCACCGGCCCCGACTGTGCCGCAGGCGCATCCCGCCCCGGCGCCCGATCAGGAGGCCGCCGACGGCCTGGTGGTCCCGCTGCTCGACCAGAACCCGGACGGCTCGCTGGTGATGGACCAGGCGGCGCCGTGCGTGCAGTGCGGTCAGCCCTCCGTCTACCGCGCCCAGGGCCGCCCGATGCACCTGGGCGGGTTCTGCCGCCCCGCCAACACCCCGGGCGCCCCGGCGCCCGAGGCCGCCGTGGCCCTTACCCAGCAGCTGGCTCCGGCGGACCAGGATCCGACCGCCCCGGTGGCGCCGTCGCCCGTCGCCGCCGCCCCGGTCACGCCCGCAGCTGCTGCTCCTGTTGCCTCGGCGCCGGTCCGGCCCGCGTCCACCGCTTCCCCGGCACCGTCGGCCAGGCCGCGCCCGGCGCTGGCCCGCGCCGCTGCCCGTCCGGCTGCGGCGCGGCCCGCTGCCCCGGCTGCCGCTAAGTGGTGGCCGGCGGTCGCGCTGGACGTCGCCGACGGTGGCGGCTGGGCGTTGGACGTCCCGCAGATCCCGGCTCCGGCCGGCACCAAGCTGGGCGACTGGTTCGCGTGGCTGGGCACCGGGCTGCCGCTGCGCGTCGAGCGTGCCCACCCGGCCGGGCGCGGCGGCGACGGCATGGTCTGCCTGACCGCCGCCGCGCTCAAGCAGCTCGGCCTACCCGCCGCCCTGCCCGGCACCGAGAAGGCCCTGACCGCGCTGCAGGCCAAGCTGGCGAAGGCCGCCGCCACGGTGGGCATGGAGATCAGCGACCGGATCGGCCCGAGCTTCCACGCCTTCCGCCGCGCCGGTTCGGCCGGCGGCCCGAAGACCTCGGTGCGGGTCACCATCGCGCCGTGGCTGGGCCAGGGCGACGGCCGCCAGCAGGCTGTCAGCGCCCTCGCCGCCCCGCTGGCCACCGCCCCCGACGGCACCCGGGACGGGCCCACCCTGGCCCGCCGCTACCGCGCCTTCACCGCCGACCTGGGCGTCGCCCCCGGAGCGACCACCGCCTCCACGGCGATGCTGCTCCTGGACGCGGTGCGCCCGCGCGTGGAGTGGACCCGGGACCAGACGACGGGGGAGTGGTCTTCGCACCTGCGCGAGGGCGCCCTGCCCTCGGGTGACCTGTGCGTGCCGCCGGCCGCCGGGGCCCGCCACCCGCTGACCCGCGAGCTGCTCTCGCGCGGCGAGGCGGTGTGCGAGGAGGAGGACTACAAGTGGTGGGCCCGCCCGCTCACCGACGCCGAGGCCGGACGGCGGTTCGCGGTCGCGGTCGACGTCTGCGCCTCCTACCTCTCGGTCACCGACTCCCTGCGCCTGCCCATCGGCCCGTACGCGTACGTGGAGCACCCGGCCTGGGACGGCGGCAAGACCGCCGGCCTGTGGTGGTGCGACTTCACCACCACCGAGATCGACGAGCCGCTGCCGCACCCGGCTACCTTCCACGGCCAGCCGCCCACCGGCCCCGGCTGGTACGCCACCCCCACCGTCGCCTACATGGCCACCACCTACAACTTCGACCCGGGCACCATCACCGCCGCCTACCTGGCCGCCCACACCGCACCGCTGCTCAAGGAATGGACCAGCCGCATCCGCAGCGGCTACAAACGCACCTACGCCGCCCTGGGCCTGACCGACGGCCAGAGCCCGACCGACTTCCTCGCCGCCTACGCCATCCACAAGGACACCGGCAACGACCCGGCCCGTGCCGACGCCCTGGTCCTCGCCGGCACCTACAAGAACATCTACAAGGGCGGGATCGGCAAGTGGGCAGACTCCGCCCGCCACCTCGACGACCAGACCTGGCTGGAGAAGATCGCCGCCGCCTGGTCCTACGACCCCGCGCTGCGCTTCCACATCATCGCCGCCGCCCGCATCGCCGCCCACCGCCGCCTCCGCAAAACCCTGCTCCTCACCGGCCGCGCCCCGATCGCGGTCAACGTCGACTCCTACCTGTACGCCACCGACCAGCCCACCCCGCTGGAGCTGCTCCCGGTCAAGGACGACGGCACCCCGGTCCCCGGCGCGCTGCGCCTGGGCATCGCCCCGGGCAGCCACAAGCACGAGTCCTCGATCCCGCTGACGGCAGTGGTCGAGGCGATGGAGCGCCAAGAGCACCCCTCCAAGCTGGTCCACCACTACACCACCGACGGCACCCTGATCGGCCAGCAGCAGGGTGCCGACAGCGGGGCCGCCGGCACCGGCAGCGACGTTGAGGAAGGCGGGAACTGATGGCGGGCGGGTTGTTCGGCCGGGTACGCGAGGCCATGTTCCCCTCCCGGAAGGCGCCGGTGCAGTCCACCACGCAGGCCGGCCAGGTGCGCGAGCGCAAGTACGGCGGGAACACCAAGGCCATGGCGGCCGCCTACGGCGTCGCCCCGCGCACCGTGCTGCGCTGGATCGACGGCACCCGCCACCCCACCAAGCGGCAGCACGTTGACCAGCTCCAGCGTGAGGCGGTCGACGTGCAGACCACGGAGCGGGGCCGGGAGCGCAAGGCCAAGCAGCTGGCCCAGCGCGGCACGGTCTCCGGGATCGGCGCGCGGGTCGGCCGCGCCGTCAGCTTCGAGATCCGCGGCTCGGACGCCGTGCGGGCCCGCGACATCCACCTGAACCTGACGGGGGAGCAGGCTGCCGCCCTGGCCCTTGCTGAGGACGAGGACGAGGTGAGGCGGATTGTCGGCCAGGCCCTCGCGGACTACTTCAACGGCGGCGCCGGACACGGCGGCTTCTCAGCCGACGACTTCGACTTCAACCCCAACGACTTCGACCTGAACTGACCTCCACGGTGTGACTGAGCACTTCAGCTGGTCGACGTCTCCCAGTAGATTTCCGACCATCGACGATGGTCCGCTGGCCATCTGGACGGGGACTTCCTCGCGGGCTTGGTCGATCCCGCCGCCCTGCCGGACGCCATAGCGCAGCGCCTACACCTTCCCGAGGGGTTCCTGATGGCTCACCAGAAGACTAAGTCCGGCGCCTGCGTCCGTTGCGGGAAAGCCGCACGGGCGGCACGGACTATGTGTCGCCCGTGCGAGCACAAGGTAGAAGCTGGAGCCAGTCGGGAAGGGAACAAGAACCGCCTAACGGCCCTGCGGGAGGCGGAAGAAGAAGTGCGGCACGCGAGAGCTGCGCTGCGCGAGGCACGGGAGGGGGTGCGGAAAGCGGAAGGGCTTCCCAAAGGGCCGCGCTCGCCCCGGGAAAGCGAGCGGTTCGTCGCTGGGATTCGGTCCGCCACTCTCGCGGCGGCCTGGGAAATCGTCAGAGCGTCCAATGCCAGGTTGACCCGGGCACTCGCTGCGGTGGACCAGGCGCAGCGGAATCTCCGTCCAAGGGTGGTTCTCTCCCATCCCGGGCGACTGGCCCCGAAAAGTGACGAACGTCCTGTGCCGGCCTCCCGCGTTCCATCGACCCCGGCTCGGGCGAGTGGTGCGCTCAGGCCGCCGTCTCCCGGGCCGCTTCCGGAGCTGGAACGTGAGCGGTTCGACCCGGCCTCCGGTGGAGCCCTTGGCAAGCCGATCCCCGAGAAGTCCAGCAACATCCGGCAGATCATCAGCGGCTGGGCGGCCGATAGCTACGACGGCTCGGACACCACCGCCGTCCCTGCAACGCCGTCGGCAACACGGCCGGTGTCGTACCGCAGTAGGGTCGAAGCGCTGGAACGCGCCAACGCCGACTGTGTGCCGCAGCGCCGCCGGGCGAACGTCGAGCGGCCCGACCGGTCTGACGAAGCCCGGGACATCGTGATGTTGCGTTCCAACGGTCGGTGCGAGAACCCGAACTGCACGAGCCCCAGCTTCAACACGGTCACCGATACCGGGGAGCCCGTGTTAGACATCGACCACATCACCGATCTCCAGCATGGCGGCCAGGATCACCCAATCAACATGATCGCCGTGTGCCCGAACTGCCATGCCGCAAAAACGCGCGGACGCGATCGCGAAGCGCTGCGGAAGCTGTTCCGCCGGACCGCGCAGAAGCGGCACACCGCGTACATGGCAGCAATGTCCGGCTGATCCTGGGAGGAGGTCAAGTGGGCCGCTGGCCTCGCCGCGGGTGCGGGCGTTGGTGACGAAGGCGGAACCTGTGCGCGACAGCAGCTACCGGCGCCAGGCCCCTCGCCCTGGCCAACTGCCAGCAGGCGGTGGCGGACCTGGCGCGCGACGCCTGCGGCGGCTCCTGGTGGACCATCACGCAGCACGACAACGATGGGGACGGCTAGCGCGAGTACGACGACGCCGTGCCGCGTCGCGACCACCTTGGAGCTGCTGGCCGAGCACGGCCCGCTCGGGCCGGTCTGGTGGCGCTACGGCCGCGCCGGACGGCACGGTCTGCTGGAGGCGCTGGAGAACCCGAACAACCGCGCCGCCTACGACCAGCGCCAGAAGGCCCGGGAGAAGAAGGCCCGCCAGGAGCACCGCGACCTGATGCGGGCCCTGGCCTGCGCCGACTGCGGCAACGTGCCCGAGCAGGCCAGCAGCGGGGAGTACGACCCCCAGGGACGGATGGAGTGGACCCGCCGCCCTGGCGGCCTCTGCTGGGCCTGCCATGAGAAGCACCAGCGGCGGCGGCAGGAGGGCGGGAGGCCAAGGCCCAGGCCCGGCTGGAGGCAGCCCGCGCGGCCAACGCCACGCTGCGCCCGTGCCGGACGTGCCGGGGCTCGATCGGCGGGAAGGCCGGCTCGAAGCTGGAGCTGACCGAGAGGGCCGCCTCTGACCGGCTGGAGTGCCCGCAGTGCGTCAGCGACCGGGAGGTGGAGGAGCTGGGTTCGCTGGTGCTGCCTGCCCCGACCAAGCGCGAGCAGGTGGCCGCCCTGGTCTCCACCGCGCATGCCGAGTTCGGTGAGCCGGGCGGCGCGTTCGGTGGGGATGGTGGCGCGGCGTAGGCGGCTGTTGGAGATGAACAGGCCAAGACCGACCTCGACCACCGTGCCGTCGCCCAGCACGAGTTCTTCTCGGTGCTGGCGACCGACGTTGAGATGTCCCTCGCGCTCCTGGTACTGCGCGGCCGCCGCGAGGTTGCGGCGTTCCTTCTCCGCGTGGCTGACTTTCACGGGCGACAGCTCCTCAGCCGCAAGCGGCTCCAGCCCGAGAACGTGCTCGACCAGCCACTGCTGTGCCGGACCGAGCTTGGCCCAGCCGATGCGCTGGCCCGTGCCCAGCCGGTGAGGTCTTCGCCCTGGACGACGACGGCACCCGGATCACCCGCCAGTGTCCCGCCGGCCTTCACGTGCTGCCAGGCCAGGGCGAAGGCCCGCTGCCACTCCACCGACCAGCTCGGGTACCACGCCGGGTCGATCTCGTCCAACGCGGCCTTCCGCTCGGCGGCGAGCGCCCCGGCCCAGTCCAGGCCCGTCTCCCCGGCCTCCGCTCCAGCACCTCGGTCCGCCGCTGCGCCGTCCTCAGATTCTTGAGGATGACGCCGACCGGCCGGCCACCCCAGACCGCCCCGTTCGAGGGGCAGGCGTGCCCGTGTTCGGCCGCGTATCCGGCGACCGCGGTGAGGTTGTCGGTGAAGGCGGAGTCGAAAGCCGACCACACCATGCCGACCCCGTCCAGCTCCGCGATCCGCTCGGCGTCCAGGATCCCGGCGGCCTTGTAGCGGCGCTGGTCGGCCACCCAGCCGCCGAGCCGGTGTCCGGACGGCGCGACGTAGGCGTAGGCGACCTTCACGTCACTGAACGCCTTCTTGTACGCGATCAGTTCCTCCAGGCCTCGCCGGAACTCCTCCCGCTCCGGCTCCAGTACCCGGGTGCGGACGAACGCCGCGATGAGCGCCGGGTCGCGCTGGGTGGAGAACTGGAGCAGCTGTTCCCCGGCTTCGCCTGAGCGGCGCTCGTCCGGGTCTCCGGCGTGCCTCGGCTCCCTCGGCGGGCGGGTCTCGGACTGTGGGAGGGCCAGGCGCTCGACGGCGGCCGCGTCGTGCGAGCGCAGCGCCATGAGCAGCTTGGCCAGTCCGTCGTACGCCTTCGAGCTCAGCAGCTCCTCCCCGGTCTCCCCAGCACCGAGGATGACTGGCACCACGATCGTGGCGACCTTCCCGCTGCCGGGCTTCATTCGCAGCGCCCGCCCGACGGCCTGGACCAGGTCGACCATCGACCCGCGCACGTCCGCGAAGAACACGCTGTCGCAGTCGAAGGTGTCGACACCCTCGGAGAGCACCTTCACCGAGGAGAGCACGTACCGCAGCAGCCGCAGCCCATCGTCGGCGAGCAGCGAGGAGAAGTCGCCGAGCGTCTTCCGCCGCTCGCGGGCGGTGTGCTCCGACTCCAGCCAGCTCGTCCCGATCAACTCCGGGGCCGGGTGCAAAGCGGGATCCTGCTCCCACAGCACCTTGGCAACGTCCCGCAGGCCGGTGCTGAGCGCCCTGGCCTCGGCCACCATGTGGTGGAATGACAGCACCCGGGCCAGGTCCCACTCGGCGGCAGCGGTCAGCAGAGCCGTCTGCAAGGCCGCCAGACGGGCCCCCCGGTACTCCACCGACATCTCGCTCGCACCACGCTGCTCCAAGCCCTGGAGCACCGGATCGGCCACGTCCACGCACACGATGCGGTAGGGGGCGATCACGCCGTCCGAGACCGCCTGCCCGAGCGCATAGCTGTGGGCGATGGGGCCGAAGGCTCCCATGCTCTCGTCGTCCATGCTCGCGATCAGCTCGGCCGACTCGATCCCGGCCGCCGCCGCCCGTTCCCGGTCCCGCTCCTTCACCGCCCACAACCTGGCGGTGGCCGTCATGAACAGCCGCCGGTCGCACGGGATCCGGGCGTTGTCCAAGATCGCCGCCCACGGCTTCCCAGCCTGGCCAGAGACCCGGTGCGCCTCATCCACGACCGCGAGCGAGAACGGCCTCAAGCCCTGCTGGTGGGCCTTCTCCAGGTGCTCCAGCCCCGGCTGGAGTACGTGGCGAACACCGTCACCCTGCCGGGGCTGGCCGTCCAGCGGATCAGCTCCGCCGGATCAGTGGTGCACGCGATGCCCGGCTGCCCACTGCCCTTGAGCGAGCACAGGCCCACCATCCGGCCGCCGTATCTCTCGCCCTTCCACACAGCCACCGTCTGCTCCAGCAGCGGAAGAGAGGGCACCAGCACCAGGGTGCGCTCCGAGTGGAGCCGCTCGGCGACGCGCACGCCCCGCTATGCCTCGCCATCGGGCGGCTGGCCGGAGAGTCGGCGGGTGGGTGGTCGTCGTCACGACCACCCACCTACCCGCCCGCGCCCGGTACCAGGGTCAGGGGCCGTGCGGGATGGGGATCGCCGCGGCTATCGCGTCGGGCGGGAGCATCAGATCGATCGCCGGATGGGCGCCGCCGTCGAGCGGGACGAGCAGCCGGGCCGCCCATCCCTCGGCCGCGAGGACGGCCTCGCGCGGCGCGTCCGTACGGATCGGCAGGACGGTCAGCAGGACCCAGTCGCGGCGGCGGGCCGCCCCGTGCCGGCGGTGCTGCTGGTGTTCGGCGAGCCGGTCGCCCACGGCGGTCGCCCGCGGGCGGTACACGCTACCGACGTAGCGGCACCAGCCCTGGGCGTCCCAGGCCACGTACACCGCGCGCGGCGCGGTGATCTCGCGCCGGGCGGCCTCGACGGTCGCCCGGCAGGCCAGGCCTGATGCGGGGTCGCCGGCGCGGGCGAGGGCTCCGGCGTCCAGGAGCGGCGCCAGGGTGCGGACGGCGGGGGCGAGCCGTCGGCGGATCTGACGGGGGATTGTCACCGAGCTCACGCGTCGTCACCGCTCTCGTCCTCGTACTCGAACTCGTCCTCCGGGTCTTCCAGGTCCTGCATCATGGTGGCGATGGGGCCGAACTTGATGAGGGTCTCGTTGATGCTGCTCAACTGCGCCCGCAGGGAGTCCACGCTGCTGGGGAGGCCGAACACCTCGCGACCGCGGGCGTGAGTCTGGGTCATCTTGGCGAGCGTGAACACGGCCTTGTGGGCGGCCTTGATCGAGTTCTCCAGGATCCTGCGCTGCCGCGCGTCCTCCGTCTCCGTGGTGGTGCCGCTCCCGCCCTTGCCGTCGAGCTTCTTCTTGAGCTCGGCGATCGACGCCTCGGCCTCCACCGGGCTGGCCGCGTAGACCAGGTCCCACTCGTAGTCGATGGAGACCATCGCGCCGGCCTTGTCGACGACCGGGTCGCCGTCCCGCACCACCACACCGTCGATCTCCCGCTCGGCGGTGTGGAACTGCTTGGGCAGGATGCTCGGGTCGGCCGCGACGTGCGCGTAGGCGATGGAGTGGAGCATCCGCTGCCCGCCCTGGGTGTCGGCCAGCAACGCCAGCAGGGCGTTGGGGGTGTGCCGCAGCGGCGCGGTCCGAAGCTCACGGGCCGCGGCGAGCTTGGAGCCGCGGTCGCGGGTGATGAAGCCGGAGACGATCGCGGCGGTGCCGCCGAGTACGGTCAGCTCGGCCACAGCGTTGGCCTCGCCCTGCAGCGCCCGCGCGAGGATGTCGTCGAGGATGTTCAGGGCGTTGCTGCCGCGGGTCAGCGTCCAGTTCCGCTTCCACACCGTGTCGGTGATGGCGCCGCCGTTGCCGAGGGCGCGGACGTACTGGTCGATGGCCGGGGAGCTGCGGTAGGCGGACAGCGCCATCGGCGCGATCTTCTCGCTCACCTTCTGGCGGTCGGCCCTGCCGATGCCGAACTCCTGCTTGAGGAGCCGGTTCATCTTCTCCGCCTGCCCGGCGAGCATGCACTGCTGGTGCAGGGCCGCCGACCACAGGCGGTGCGGCGGCAGGCGGAGGAGCTTGTGCATCGTGGCCGGGCTGACCTCGCCGAGCAGCACCTTGTATGCGTCGGTGTCGACCAGGTCCTCGCGCAGGGCGTGCCGGTAGACGCGCTGCATGCCCTGGGTGTTCTGCGCGCCCTCGTCCCACGGGGTGACGTGGACGTGCAGGTTGGCCACCAGGTCGTCGCGGGCGGCGACCAGGTCGGGCAGCCGGGAGCCGTCCTCCGTGACGGCGCCGACCACCACGATGGCCGGGAAGGTCAGGGTGTGGCCCTCGCGGCGGGTCGCCTCGGTGAGGACCTTCTCGGCCAGGCCGCGGCGTACGCGGGCAGCCATCTCGGTCACCTTCGTGCGGGCCGAGCGCTGGTCGGCGGGTCGGCGCGGGCCGGAGCGGTCCACCGGGCCGATCACCGCGGCGACGCACGCCGCCGCCGCCTCGTCGATGTTGCCGCCGGTGCGCGCCAACCACATGCTCACGAGCCGGCTGTTGCCGTCGCCGGCGACGGTGTACGTCTCCTCGACGCCGTCGTCGTAGACGACCCGGACCAGGAACAGCGTCAGCGGCTCCTTGATGCCGTGCTGCAGCACGCTCTCGGTGTACACGTTCCGCTGGCCCTGGGCCCCGTATGTCTGGCGCATGCTCTCGGTGACCGCGTCGGCCAGGGCCTGGCGGTCCGCCACCCGCACCACGAACAGCGCCCCCGGCTGCCCGGTCGCCTCGTCAACGAAGGTCTTGTAGACGACCGGGGCGTTGTTCTCCTGCTTGTCATCCATCGCGGTGTGCAACTTGTGCACCCACCGC
Organism: Kitasatospora sp. NPDC050543; assembly: GCF_044457565.1. Lineage (NCBI taxonomy): Bacteria > Bacillati > Actinomycetota > Actinomycetes > Kitasatosporales > Streptomycetaceae > Kitasatospora > Kitasatospora sp. NPDC050543. The sequence continues at coordinate 25,540 of NZ_JBITGZ010000057.1, forward strand.
TGGTTGAGGAAGTCGGGCAACACGTCCAGGTCCGTGAAGCGCCGGTGCGGCGGGATGGCGTACAGGGTGCCGCCGACGACGGGCTTGGCCATCAGCAGGCCGGCGTCAGCGGTCTCCCCGGCCGCCTCGACCAGCTTGCGCAGCAGCACGGGGTCCACGGCACCACCGGTGACCACGGTGGCCGCGTCCTCGTCCAGCGAGTTGACCGGGTTGTCGAGCAGGGTCTTGCGGAAGCCGCGCAACTGCGCGACCGGCGCCGGGTCCGGCACTTCGTCGGGGCGCCGCAGCAGCGGGGGGAGACTGTCGTTCTCGAGCGCGTCGATGCTCATGAAAAAAGCCCTTCGGGGATTGGCGCGCTGCAGGCCATACCTGCTATCCCCGGCATCTGGCCAGGGATTCCACTGCGCGCCGTCCAAAGGGCGGCGGGCGTCGTCACGGCTCCCCACCGGCTCACGGTCCGGTACGTCACCATGCCGACCGGCGTTCCACGAAACTAGGCAAGCCACTGGTCGGTCCCGAAGGCGCCAGTCGCTCTTCACCTCGCAGGTCCAACCCTGCGAGGTGCAGTTCCGTATAACCGGAGCGGTACGCGGCCGGCACTCGACGCACCGGCACCCGCCAGTTTAACTCACTCTCAGCTCGAGCGGCCGACTCCGTGGTGCGCAATCCGGTGAGACGACCCGTCACGGCTCCACAGCGCGGGGTACGGGCGCTTCGGCGCACGCGATGGCGGCCAACGAGACCGTGGTCGCCCACCCTGCGTGCCGTTGGGGCCGCGACGACCGGTACCCGCCACCGGTCCGTCTCCGGCTACTCCCAGCGCATGCCGAGCTCGGCGAGGCGCTCGGCGCGGGCGGTGGGGATGGCGGCGCGCCTGCTGCGGCTGTTGGCGATGAACAGGCCGAGACTGATCCCGATGGCGGTGCCGTCGGCCAGTTCTAGCGGCTCCTTGTGCTTGCGGGGGACGTTGAGGTGCCCTTCGCGCTCCTGGTACTGGGCGGCGGCGGCGAGGTTACGCTGCTCCTTCTCGGCGTGGGTCACCTTCGGGGCCGGCCGCTGCTCGGCGGCCAGCGGCGCCAGGCCGAGGACGTGCTCCAAGGCCCACTGCTGGGCGGGGCCGAGCTTGTCCCAGCCGATCTGCTGTGTGCGGGCCCATCCGGCGAGGTCCTCGCCCTGGACGACGACGCTGCCGGGCTCGGTGCCGGCGAGAGTCCCGCCGGCCTTGATGTGGCGCCAGGCGAGGGTGAAGCTGCGCTGCCAGTCCACCGACCATCCGGTGGGGCACCAGGCGGGGTCGATGGCGTCGTAGGCGGTTTTGCGTTCGGCGGTCAGTGCTCCGGTCCAGTCCAGGCCCGTCTCGCCGGCCGCGGCGCGGTGCTCCAGGGCCTCGGTGCGGCGTTGGGCGGTGCGCAGGTTCTTCATGATGACGCCGACCGGGCGCCCGCCCCAGACGGCGTCGGCGGGTGGGCAGGCGTGTCCGTGTTCGGCGGCGTAGCTGGCGACCGCGGTGAGGTTGTCGGTGAAGGCGGTGTCGAATGCGGACCAGACCATGCCGAGCTCGTCTAGCAGGGCGATCCGCTCGGCGTCCAGGACCCCGGCGGCCTTGTAGCGGCGCTGGTCGGCCACCCACGCTCCGATCCGGTGCCCCGAGGCCGCCCGGTAGGCGTAGGGCACCTTCACGTCGCCGAACTTCTCCCGGTAGGCGAGCAGCTCCTCCAGACCGCGCCGGAACTCCTCCCGCTCGGGCTCCAGCACCCGGGTCCGCACGAACGCTGCGATGACCGCCGGGTCGCGCCGGCTGGAGAACTGCAGCAGCTGCGCCTCGCCGCCGGCGGAGCTGAACTCCTCCGGCGCCCCTGTGTGCCGCGGCTCCCGCGGGGGCCGGGCCTCGGACTGCGGCAGCGCCAGGCGCTCCACGGAGGCCGCGTCATGCGACCGCAGCGCCATCAGGACCTTGGCCAGCCCGTCGTACGCCTTCGAGGTGAGCAGCTGCTCGCCGTCCTCGCCGGCCCCCAGCAGCACGGGCACCACGATGGTGGCCACCTTCCCGCTGCCTGGGTGCATCCGCAGAGCGCGCCCGACGGCCTGGACCAGGTCGACCATCGACCCGCGCACGTCGGCGAAGAACACGCTGTCGCAGTCGAAGGTGTCGACACCCTCGGAGAGCACCTTCACCGACGAGAGGATGTACCGCATCAGCCGCCACCCGTCCTCACCGACCAGCGAGGAGAACGTGCCCAGCGCGGCCCGCCGCTCCGCAGGAGTGTGCTCGGCCTCCAGCCAGCTCGTGCCGACCAGCTCCGGCCGCGGGTGCAGCGCCGGATCCTGTTCCCACAGCACCCGCGCCACCTCCCGCAGACCTGTGCTCAGCGCCCGCGCCTCCGCCACCATGTGGTGGAACGACAGCACCCGCGCCAGGTCCCACTCCGCACACGCCGTCAGCAGCGCCGTCTGCAACGCCGCCAGCCGCGCCCCCCGGTACTCCACCGACCGGTCACTCGCACCGCGCTGCTCCAGGCCCTGCAGTACTGGGTCTGCGACGTCGACGCACAGGATGCGGTACGGGGCGATCACCCTGTCCGAGATCGCCGTCCCGAGCGGGTAGTCGTGCGCGACGGGCCCGAACAGCGCCTCGTCGTCCATGCTCGCGATCAGCTCCGCCGCCTCGATCCCCACTGTGGCGGCCCGCTCCCGATCGTCCTCCTTCACCGCCCATAGCCTCGGCGTCGCCGTCATGAACAACCGCCGGTCACACGGGATCCTGGCATTGTCCAAGATCGCCGCCCACGGCCGCCCCGCCTGCCCGGACACCCGGTGCGCCTCGTCCACCACCGCCAGCGACCACGCCGGCAACCCGGCCCGGTGGGCCCCCTCCAGGTGCCCCAGCCCCACACTCGCGTACGTGGCGAACACTGTCACTCGCCCCGGCCCGGAGGTCCATTTCACCAGCTCCGCAGGATCCGTGGTGCACTCGATCCCCGGCTGCTCGGCGGCCCTCAACGAGCAGAGCCCGAACATCCGCCCGCCGCGTCCCTCCCGCTGCCACACCCCGACCGACTGCTCCAGCAGTGGCAACGAGGGGACCAGCACCAGTGCCCGCTCCGCGTGGAGGCGGGAGGCGATGTGAACAGCCGTCAGCGACTTGCCCGCCCCTGTCGCGGCCCTGATCTGACACCGCAGTCCCTCCGGTGGCACCGCCCCCGACGCGGGCAGTGTCAGGAGCCGGACCGATGCCCCGCACGCTTCCTCCTGGTTCGGCCGCAGCTTCCTCGCCATGACGGATGCCTCCTCTTCCCGGAACGAGTGAGGAACGACAGGAAGTGGATCACGGCACTGATCGAGTCCGCCGATCTTGAGCCCTCCCCGGAGCCTCCCCAACACCACAGAGTTTAGCGGGATTGCGTCTTTGAATCAGGAGAGCGGTCGAAGCCCGCCCCCAGGCCACCCGAATGAGTGAACCCGCGACAGGACCATCCAGCACTACCCGCCCGAGATCGCGAAGCGCCCACTCACCGTCATCCCACCGGGCGAAGCCCGGCCCCAGTCAACCCACCGTCAGGGCCGAAGGCCACGCCTCCTCGAATCATCCTCACTTCTCCTGCGGAGCAGGAGAAGTGAGCCATCATCTACCCGAACACCCCTCACCAGCCCCCGCCGATCGGGCGAAGCCCGATCACGCCCGGCGCAGCCGGGCAGCCGGCGCGGAGCGCCGGGCCACGCACCGCGGCGCAGCCGCGGTGCCCCCGGCCGGAGGCCGGGTAGTCGGCGGGCGAAGCCCGCGCGCAGGGCCGAAGGCCCAAGCAACCCGGGCCGAAGGCCCGTGGTTACCCGGCGTAGCCGGG
>NZ_JBITGZ010000058.1:0-23638 GCF_044457565.1 Kitasatospora sp. NPDC050543
GCGTCCGCCGAGGAGCTGGCCGATCCCGAGTACTGGGTGCGGCATGTCCGGGAGGCCGTGCGCTTCGCCGATGCGGTGCGGGTGTTGGAGGCCGATGGCGTCCGTACGTTCGTCGAGCTGGGTCCGGACGGTGTGCTGTCCGCGATGGGGCAGGACAGCGTGACGGCCGAGGCCGCTGCGTTCGTCCCGGTTCTGCGGGCCGGCCGGCCCGAGGCCCGTACGCTCACCACCGCCCTCGCGCAGGCCCACGTCCGTGGCGCGAAGCTGGACTGGCAGGCCGTCTTCGCCGGCAGCGGCGCCCGCCGCGTCGACCTGCCGACCTACGCCTTCCAGCGCCAGCGCTACTGGCCGGAGGCCCCCGTGGCCGCCGCGGCCACCTCGCACGGCACGGCGACGGTGGACGCCCGCTTCTGGGAGGCCGTCGAGAGCGAGGACCTGACGGCCCTGGCGGCGACCCTGGAGGTGGACGCCTCGGACGCGCAGTCCCCGCTGAACGCCCTGGCGCCCGTCCTGCCGGTGCTCTCCGCCTGGCGCCGCCAGCAGCGTGAGCAGCACCTGGTGGACGGCTGGCGCTACCGGGTGACCTGGCGGCCGCTGGCCACCGCGCCCAGCGGTGTGCCGACCGGCGACTGGCTGCTGGCCGTTCCGGCGGCCGGCACGCTGCCGCAGGCCGCCCAGCAGTGGCTCGACACCGTCGAGCAGACGCTGGCCGACGCCGGCGCCCGCCTGCGGCGGATCGCGGTCGACGCGGGCACCTGCGAGCGCGCCACGCTGGCCGACGAGCTGCGGGCCGCCCGGGCCGGGTTCGAGGGGTCGGCGGTGGCCGGTGTTCTCTCGCTGCTGGCGCTGGACGAGGAGCAGCACCCGGTCCACCCGGCGCTCTCCGCCGGACTGGCCGCGACGTCGGTGCTCGTCCAGGCCCTGGGCGACGCCGGGATCGCCGCCCCGCTGTGGTGCGTGACGCGCGGCGCGGTGGCGACCGGCAGTGCGCAGGACCCGCTCAGCCCGGCTCAGGCGCAGGTCTGGGGTCTGGGCCGGGTGGTGGCTCTGGAGCACCCCGAGCGGTGGGGCGGCCTGGTCGACCTGCCGGAGACGGTGGACGACCGGGCGGCCGCCCACCTGGCGGGCGTGCTGTCCGCTGAAGAAGGTGAGGACCAGCTGGCCGTACGCCGTTCCGGAGTGCTGGCCCGCCGTCTGGTGCGGGCCGACCGGCCCGGTGCGCCCGCGGCACCCTGGCGGCCGCGCGGCACGGTGCTGATCACCGGCGGCACGGGGGCGCTTGGCTCGGAGGTGGCCCGCTGGCTGGCCCGGGGCGGCGCCGAGCACCTGGTGCTCACCGGCCGGCGCGGGGCAGAGGCCCCCGGCGCGGCGGCCCTGCGCGACGAGCTGCTCGCCGCCGGCGTCCGGGTGACCCTGGAGGCCTGCGACGTGGCCGACCGCGAGGCGGTGGAGGCGCTGGTGAAGCGCCTGGTCGCCGATGCCGACGGGCTGCCGCTGCGCGCGGTGGTGCACGCCGCCGGCGTCACCCAGGACACCCTCCTGATGGACAGTGACCTCGCCGAGCTGGCGGCGGTCGTGGACGCCAAGGTGTCCGGCGCGGTCCACCTGGACGCGGCGCTCGGTGACACCGAGCTGGACGCGTTCGTGCTGTTCTCCTCGATCTCCGGGGTGTGGGGCAGCGGCGGCCAGACCGGCTATGCGGCGGCCAACGCCTTCCTGGACGCCCTGGCCACCCGGCGCCGGGCGGCCGGACTCGCGGCCACCTCGGTGGCCTGGGGTCCGTGGGGCGGGATCGGCATGGCGGCCGACGGTGTCACCACCGAGCAGCTGAGCCGGCGCGGCCTGCGGGTGATCGCGCCGGAGCTCGGCATCGCCGCACTCCAGCAGGCGCTGGACCACCGGGAGACGGCACTGACCGTGGCGGATGTGGACTGGGCGCTGTTCGCCCCGGCCTTCGCCGCCGCCCGGCCGCGCCCGCTGATCGGCGAGCTGCCCGAGGCCCGCGAGGCGCTGGAAGGCGCCACCGCGGGTGCGCATGCGGGCACCGAGGAGCAGTCGGCGGCGTTCCAGGAGCGGCTGCGGGCCCTGCCCGCCGCCGAGCGGGACCGGGCGCTGCTGGAGCTGGTGCGCGGCGAGGTCGCCGCCGTGCTCGGCTACGCCGTGGCCGCGGCGGTCGAGGCCACCCGGGCGTTCAACGAGCTGGGCTTCGACTCGCTGACCGCGGTCGAGCTGCGGAACCGTCTGAACGCGGCCACCGGGCTGCGCCTGCCGGCCAGCCTGGTGTTCGACTACCCGAACCCGACCGCGCTCGCCGAGCACCTCCGGTCCGAGCTCGTCGGCGACGACGAATCGGGCGCGGCGCCGGCCCTCGCCGAACTCGAGGCGCTGGACCGGACGCTGTCCGCCCTGGCGTCCGACCACGCCGACCGTGGCCGCGTCACGGCCCGCCTCCAGGCCCTGCTGGCCAAGTGGAACGCGGCCGACGGCGCGGCGGACGAAGCGGACGAGGACGAGCTGGACGACGTCTCGGCCGACGACCTGCTCGACCTCATCAACAAGGAATTCGGCAGGTCCTGACCGTGAGCCCCGCTTCGGCCGGGGCGGGCCGCGCCCGCCCCGGCACCACCCCGGGCCCGGCGGCCCGTCCGGCCGCGCCCCGGCCGGCTCCACCGGCCCCCCTCCGGGCCCCGGCACCGCCACGGTGCCGGGCCACCCCGGCCCTCCCGTCGACGTCCCCCCTGTGCGGGGCGGCGACCACGACCCTCCGGTCGTCCACCCCGTACTCCCGCGCGACGAGCGCGATCCACCCGGCACTTGCGAAGGCGGCCCGCTGATGGCAGACGAAAAGAAGCTCCTCGACCACCTCAAGTGGATGACCGCCGAGCTGCGCCGGGCCAACCGCCGGCTGCGCGAGGTCGAGGAGGCGGAGCACGAGCCGATCGCGATCGTCTCGATGAGCTGCCGCCTGCCGGGCGGCGTCCGCTCGCCCGAGGACCTGTGGCAGCTGGTGTCCACCGGCGGTGACGCCATCTCGCCGTTCCCCGCCGACCGCGGCTGGGACATCGAGGGCCTGTACCACCCGGACCCGGACCATCAGGGCACCTTCTACGCCAGCGGCGGCGGCTTCCTCCACGAGGCCGCCGAGTTCGACCCCGAGTTCTTCGGCATCTCGCCGCGCGAGGCGCTCGCCATGGATCCGCAGCAGCGGCTGCTGCTGGAGGCCTCGTGGGAGGTCTTCGAGCGGGCCGGCATCGACCCGTCGGGTCTGCGCGGCAGCCGGACTGGCGTGTACGTCGGCGGCGGCTACCAGGGGTACGGCTCGGAGCTGCGCGAGGTGCCGGAAGGCGTCGAGGGGCGCCTGCTGACCGGCAACGCGACCAGCCTGCTCTCCGGCCGGATCGCCTACACCCTCGGCCTGGAGGGTCCGGCCGCCACCCTGGACACCGCCTGCTCCTCCTCCCTGGTCGCCCTCCACTGGGCCTGTCAGGCGCTGCGCGACGGCGACTGCTCGCAGGCCCTGGTCGGCGGCGTGACCGTGCTGGCGACGCCGGACGCGTTCGTGGAGTTCAGCCGCCAGCGCGGCCTGGCCGCCGACGGGCGCTGCAAGTCCTTCGCGGGCGCGGCGGACGGCACCGGCTGGTCCGAGGGCGTGGCCATGCTGCTGGTCGAGCGCCTGTCGGACGCGCGCCGCAACGGCCACCCGGTGCTCGCGGTGGTGCGCGGCAGCGCCGTCAACCAGGACGGCGCCTCGAACGGCCTGACGGCCCCGAACGGGCCCGCGCAGCAGCGGGTGATCCGGCAGGCGCTGGCCGACGCCCGGCTCTCCGCCGGTGACGTGGACGTGGTGGAGGCGCACGGCACCGGCACCACGCTGGGCGACCCGATCGAGGCGCAGGCCCTGCTCGCCACCTACGGCCAGGAGCGCCCGGCCGAACAGCCCCTGTGGCTCGGCTCGTTGAAGTCGAACATCGGTCACACCCAGGCGGCGGCCGGTGTCGCGGGCATCATCAAGATGGTCATGGCGATGCGCCACGGCGTCCTGCCGCAGACCCTGCACGTGGACGAGCCCTCCCCGCACGTCGACTGGACGGCGGGGGCGGTGGAGCTCCTGACCGAGGCCCGCCCCTGGCCGCAGACCGGGCAGCCGCGCCGCGCCGCGACCTCCTCCTTCGGCATCAGCGGCACCAATGCCCACACCATCATGGAGCAGGCCCCGGAGACAGCCCCGCCGGCCGAGGCCGCGCAGACGGCGCCGGACGCGGACGTCACCTCGGTCGCCACCGCGGACGCCGGCGCGGTCGCCGCCCAGGACCCCGCCGTCGTGGACAGCGCGGTGGTGCCGTGGCTGCTCTCCGCCCGCAGCGCCGACGCCCTGCCCGTGCAGGCGGCCCGGCTGCTGGCCCACCTGGCCGCCGCACCCGCCGCCGACCCGCTCGACGTCGGCTTCTCGCTCGCCACCACCAGGGCCGCGCTGCCGCACCGCGCCGCCCTGGTGGCCACCGACGCCGAGGACTTCAGGCGTGCCCTCCAGAGCCTCGCCGAGGGCGGGCAGGTGTTGCAGGACGCCGTCGCCGACGGCCCGTCCGCCTTCCTGTTCACCGGGCAGGGCAGTCAGCGGGCCGGGATGGGTGAGGAGCTGTACGGCGCCTTCCCTGCGTTCGCGGAGGCCTTCGACGCTGTCTGTGCCGAGCTGGACCGGCACCTGGAGCGGCCGCTGCGCGAGGCGATCGCGGACGCGGAGCTGATCAACGAGACGGAGTTCACGCAGCCGGCGCTGTTCGCGGTCGAGGTGGCGCTGTTCCGCCTGCTGGAGGCGTGGGGCGTGCGGCCGGACTTCCTGGCCGGGCACTCGATCGGTGAGCTGGCCGCTGCGCATGTGGCGGGTGTGCTGTCCCTGGCGGACGCGGCGAAGCTGGTGGCCGCTCGTGGCCGGTTGATGCAGGCGCTGCCGCGCGGCGGCGCGATGGTCGCGATCCAGGCCGGCGAGGGCGAGGTGCTGCCCCTGCTGCTCGGCCGCGGCGACGAGCTGGGGATCGCCGCCGTCAACGGCCCCTCCTCCGTGGTGGTCTCGGGTGACGAGCAGGCGGTGCTGGAGCTGGCCGCCGACTGGGATGCCCAGGACCGCAAGACCAAGCGGCTGACGGTGAGCCATGCGTTCCACTCGCCGCTGATGGACGGCATGCTGGCGGAGTTCCGTGCGGTCGCCGCGCAGCTGACCTTCAACGCGCCGACCATCCCGATCGTCTCCACCCTTACCGGCGCGCTCGCCACGGCCGAGGAGCTGACCGACCCCGAGTACTGGGTGCGGCACGTCCGGGAGGCCGTCCGCTTCGCCGACGCCGTGCAGACCCTGGCGGCCCAGGGCGTACGCACCTTCGTCGAGCTCGGCCCGGACGGCGTGCTCTCGGCGCTGGGCCAGGAGTGCGCGGCCGACGCGGCGTTCGTCCCGCTGCTGCGCGCCGGGCGCCCGGAGGCCGAGGCGCTCACCACCGGTGTGGCCCGCGCCCACCTGCGTGGGTTTGCCGTCGACTGGGCGGCGTTCTACGCGGGCCGCGGCGCCCGGCGGGTGGACCTGCCGACGTACGGCTTCCAGCGCGGGCACTACTGGTTGGAGTCGGGTGGCCCGGCCCCGGAGGGGCTGCCGGCCGACCCGGTCGACGCCCGGTTCTGGGAGGCCGTGGAGAGCGAGGACCTGGCGGCGCTGGCCGCGACCCTCGGTGTGGAGGACGGTGACCGCCTCGGCGACGCGCTCCCGATGCTGGCGGCGTGGCGGCGGCAGAGCCGTGAGCGTTCGACGGTGGATGGGTGGCGTTACCGGGTGACGTGGAAGCCGGTTGCGGATGCGGCGGCGGTGGGTGTGCTGTCGGGTGTGTGGTTGGTGGCTGCGGGGGCTGCGGGGGCTGCGGGGGTTGAGGGTCTGGTTGGGGCGCTGGCGGGTCGTGGTGCCGAGGTGCGGGTGTTCGATGGTGCTTCGGCTGATCGTGGGGTGCTGGCCGGGGAGTTGCGGTCGCTGGTGGCCGATGGTGCGGTGGTGGCGGGTGTGCTGTCGTCGGTGGCTGCGCCGGGTTCGGTGTTGGCGTTGGTGCAGGCGCTGGGTGATACCGGTGTAGCGGCTCCGTTGTGGTGTGTGACGCGTGGTGCGGTGGCGACCGGTCGTTCGGAGCGGGTGGCGGATCCGGTGCAGGCGCAGGTCTGGGGTCTGGGCCGGGTGGTGGGTCTGGAGCATCCGGAGCGTTGGGGTGGTCTGGTCGATCTGCCGGAGGCGGTGGACGAGCGGGTGCTCGGCCGTCTGGCGGGTGTCCTGACGGGCGCTGCCGGCGACGAGGTGGCGGTGCGGGCGTCGGGTGTGTTCGCGCGTCGTCTGGTGCGGGCCGTTCGGGGCGACGGCTCGGGTTGGTCGCCGTCGGGGACGGTGTTGGTGACGGGTGGTACGGGTGCGTTGGGTGCGGAGGTGTCGCGCTGGCTGGCCCGGGGTGGTGCGGAGCATCTGGTGCTGACCAGTCGTCGTGGTTTGGATGCGCCGGGCGCGGCCGAGTTGCGGGACGAGCTCGCCGCTCTCGGTGTGACGGTGACGGTCGCGGCGTGCGATGTCGCCGACCGGGACGCCCTTGCGGCTCTGCTCGCCGGGCATGAGCTCTCGGCCGTGTTCCATACGGCGGGTGTGCTGGATGACGGTGTGGTGGACGGGCTGACTGCCGAGCGGATGGCGGCGGTGGCTCGTCCGAAGGTGGACGCGGCCCGGAATCTGCATGAGTTGACGGCGGGTCACGACCTGTCGGCGTTCGTGCTGTTCTCGTCGATCTCGGGTACGACCGGTAGTGCCGGCCAGGGCAACTACGCTGCGGCCAACGCGTACCTGGACGCGCTCGCGGAGCAGCGTCACGCCGACGGGCTGTCGGCCACCTCGATCGCCTGGGGGCCGTGGGCCGAGGGTGGTATGGCCGTCGGCGACCAGCTGGCCGAGCGCCTGCGGCGCGGCGGCATGCCCGCCATGGCACCCGGGCTCGCCATGACCGCGCTCCAGCACGCCCTGGAGAACGGCGACACGGCAATCGCCGTCGCCGACATCGCCTGGGACCGCCTGCTCGACGGTGTGACGGAGCCCCTCCCGCTGTTCACCGAGATCCCCGAGGCCCGGCGCGCCCTGGCCGACGCCTCCGAGTCCGACCCGGCCGCCGACCAGCCCGGCCGCCCCGGGCCGCTGGCCCAGCGCCTGGCCGGGCTGACCGCCAAGGAGCGGAGCGGCCTGCTGCTCGACCTGGTGCGCACCGAGGTGGCCGGCGTGCTCGGCTACGCCGATGCGGGCGCCGTGGACGAGGGCCGCGCCTTCCGAGAGCTGGGCTTCGACTCGCTGACCGCCGTGGAACTGCGCAACCGCCTCAACACCGTCACCGGGCTGATCCTGCCCTCCACCCTCGTCTTCGACTACCCGACCGTCACCGCGCTGGCCGGCCACCTCGGCACGGAGTTCTTCGGCCGCCAGGACGACACGGCGTACCTGGACACCCGGGCGATCACCACCGGCACCGCCGGCACCGCCGCCACCGACGAGCCGATCGCCATCGTCGCGATGAGCTGCCGCTTCCCGGGCGGGGTGGAGTCGCCGGACGAACTCTGGCAGCTGCTGGTCGACGGCGGCGACGCGATCGCCGGTTTCCCCACCGACCGTGGGTGGGACCTCGCCGCCCTGCACGGTGACGCACCCGGGCAGTCCCGGTCGCAGGAGGGCGGATTCCTCTACGGAGCCGGCGAGTTCGACCCGACGTTCTTCGGAATCTCGCCGCGCGAGGCGCTCGCCATGGACCCGCAGCAGCGCCTGCTGCTGGAGACCTCCTGGGAGGCGTTCGAGCGGGCCGGCATCGACCCGGCCGCGTTGCGCGGCAGTCGTACCGGCGTCTTCGTCGGCACCAATGGTCAGGACTACCTGACGCTCGCCGCCAAGTCGTCGGACGACGTGGAGAGCCACCTCGCCACCGGTACGGCGGCGAGCGTCGTCTCGGGCCGCCTGTCCTACACCTTCGGCCTGGAGGGCCCCGCGGTCACCGTCGACACCGCCTGCTCGTCCTCGCTGGTGGCCCTGCACATGGCCGTCCAGGCGCTGCGGGGAGGCGAGTGCTCGCTCGCCCTGGCCGGCGGCGTCACCGTGATGTCCACACCGGGCGCGTTCATCGAGTTCAGCCGACAGGGCGGCCTCGCCGCCGACAGCCGCTGCAAGGCGTTCGCCGAAGGTGCGGACGGCACCGGCTGGGGCGAGGGCGTCGGCCTGCTGCTCGTCGAGCGGCTCTCCGACGCGGAGCGCAACGGCCACCAGGTGCTGGCGGTCGTGCGCGGCACCGCGGTCAACCAGGACGGCGCCTCCAACGGGCTGACCGCCCCGAACGGCCCGTCCCAGCAGCGGGTGATCCGCCAGGCGCTGGCCGCCGCCCGCCTGACGGCGGACCAGGTGGACGCCGTCGAGGCGCACGGCACCGGCACCACGCTCGGCGACCCGATCGAGGCGCAGGCCCTGCTCGCCACGTACGGCCAGGACCGGCCCCAGGACCGCCCGCTCCACCTGGGCTCGGTCAAGTCGAACATCGGCCACACCCAGGCCGCCGCCGGCGTCGCGGGCGTCATCAAGATGGTGCTCGCCATGCGGCACGGAGTGCTGCCGCGCAGCCTGCACATCGACGCGCCGTCCACCGAGGTCGACTGGTCGGCCGGGGCCGTGGAGCTGCTGACGCAGAACACGGCCTGGCCGCAGACCGGCCGCCCGCGCCGGGCCGGCGTCTCCTCCTTCGGCATGAGCGGCACCAACGCCCACGTCGTCCTGGAGCAGGCGCAGCAGCAGGCACCGCAGCAGGTACCGACCGCGGAGCCGGCCACCCCGCCGGTCTGGCCGGTCCCGCTCTCGGCCCGCACCGAGGACGGCCTGCGGGCCCAGGCCGGGCGGCTGCTCCAGGCGGTGGCGCTCGGCGCCACGCCCGGCGACGTCGCGTACTCGCTGGCCACCGGCCGCTCCGCGATGGAGCACCGGGCGGTCGTGGTGGCGGCCGATGAGCAGGGGTTGATGCGGGGTCTACAGGGGTTGGCCGCGGATGCCCCCGGTGCGACTGTGGTCCGGGGCTCGGCCACAGGCGGCAAACTCGCCTTCCTCTTCACCGGCCAGGGCAGTCAGCGGCGGGGCATGGGAGCTGAGTTGTACGAGACGTACCCGGTGTTCGCCGAGGCTCTCGACGCGGTCTGCGTGGAGCTGGACCAGCACCTGGACCGTCCGCTGCGCGAGGCGATCGCCGACCAGGAGCTGATCGACGAGACCGGCTGCACCCAGCCCGCCCTGTTCGCCGTCGAGGTCGCGCTGTTCCGCCTGCTGGAGTCCTGGGGCCTGCGTCCCGACGCCCTCGCCGGGCACTCCATCGGCGAACTCGCCGCCGCCCACATCGCGGGCGTGCTCTCGCTCGCCGACGCCGCGACGCTGGTCGCCGCCCGTGGACGCCTGATGGAGGCGCTGCCGCGCGGCGGGGCCATGGTCGCCGTGCAGGCCGCCGAGGCGGACGTGCTGCCGTTGCTCACCGAGGGCGTCGCGATCGCCGCCGTCAACGGCCCGACCTCCGTGGTGATCTCGGGTACCGAGACCGCCGTCCTGGAGCTCGCGGAGAAGCTGGCCGCCGACGGCCGCAGGACCAAGCGGCTGACGGTGAGCCACGCGTTCCACTCGCCGCTGATGGACGACATGCTGGCGGAGTTCCGCGCGGTCGCCGGGACGCTGACGTACCACGCACCGCGCATCCCCGTCGTCTCCACCCTCACCGGCGCCCTCGCCACGGCGGAGCAGCTGACCGACCCCGAGTACTGGGTGCGCCACGTCCGTGAGGCCGTCCGCTTCGCCGACGCCGTACGGACCCTGGAGGCCCAGGGCGTCACCACCTACCTGGAGCTCGGCCCCGACGGGGTGCTGTCCGGGATGGGCCAGGACTGCGCGGCCGGGTCCGCCGCCTTCGCCCCGGCGCTGCGCCACGGCCGCCCGGAGGCGCAGACCCTGACCACCGCCCTCGCCACCGCCCAGGCGCGCGGCGCGGCCGTCGACTGGCCGGCTGTCTTCGCCGGCACCGGCGCCCGCCGGATCGACCTGCCGACGTACGCCTTCCAGCGCAGCCGCTACTGGCCCACGCCCGCCGTCGAGGCGATCCCCGGACCGGACGCCGGTGTTCCGGCCGCCGTGGACGCCCGCTTCTGGGAGGTCGTGGAACGCGAGGACCTGGCCGCGCTCACCGAGGAACTGCACCTCGACGCCGACCAGCCGCTCGGCTCGGCCCTCCCGGCTATCGCCGCCTGGCGCCGTCGCAGTCGCGAGCAGTCCACCGTGGACGGCTGGCGCTACCGCGTCGTCTGGCGCCCGGCCCCCGCGCAGCCCGCCCCGGTCTCCGGCGCCTGGCTGCTCGTCGTCCCCGCCACGGAGGCGACCCCCGGCGCCGAGGAGGCCGACCGTACGGCCGAGGTGACCGCCGCGCTCACCCGCGAGGGCGCCGAGGTCCGGGTGCTCACCTGGGCGGCGGGCGACGACGACCGCGCCGCACTCGCCGCACGGCTGAGCGAGGCGGCCCAGGCAGGTCCGCTGACGGGCGTGCTCTCGCTGCTCGCGCTCGACCCGGCCTCGCACCCCGCCCACCCGGCGCTGCCCGCCGGCCTCGCCGCCACCCTCCTGCTCCTCCAGGCCCACGGCGACGCCGGCCTCGGCGCCCCGCTCTGGTGCGCCACCGCGGGCGCCGTCGCCACCGGGCCGGCCGACCACCTCACCGCCCCGGACCAGGCCCAGGTCTGGGGGCTCGGCCGGGTGGCGTCCCTGGAACACCCCGACCGCTGGGGCGGCCTCGTCGACCTGCCCGCGCTGCTCGACCCGCACACCGGCCCGCTGCTCGCCGCCGCCCTGAGCGGCGCCGACGGCGAGGACCAGCTCGCCGTGCGGGCCACCGGCCTGCACGTGCGGCGTCTGGAGCGGGTCACCGGGCCGGCCGAGGACGTGTCCGCGCCCTGGCGGCCGCGCGGCACCGTACTCATCACCGGTGGTACGGGTGCCCTGGGCTCCCGGGTGGCCCGCCTACTGGCCGGCGACGGCGCCGAGCACCTGCTGCTCACCGGCCGGCGCGGCCCCGACGCCCCCGGCGCCGCCGAGCTGGCCGCCGAACTCGGCGCGCTCGGTGCCCGGGTGACCATCGCCGCCTGTGACGCGGCCGACCGCGACGCGCTGGCGCAGCTGCTCGACACCGTCCCCGCCGACCTGCCGCTGACCGCCGTCGTGCACGCCGCCGGCGTGGTCACCGACGCCCCGCTCGCCGAGAGCGGGCCCCGGACCCTGGCCGCCGTCGTCGCCGCCAAGGCCGCCGGCGCCGGCCACCTGGACGCCCTGCTCGGCGACCGCGCACTCGACGCCTTCGTCACCTTCTCCTCCATCGCCGGGGTGTGGGGCAGCGGAGGCCAGGGCGGCTACGCCGCGGCCAACGCCTACCTCGACGCCCTGGTGGAGGCCCGCCGGGCGCGCGGCCTGGCCGGCACCTCGGTGGCCTGGGGCCCCTGGGCCGAAGCCGGCATGGCCGCCGGCGCGGACGCCGAGGACCACCTGAGCCGCCTCGGTCTGCCGGTGATGGCCCCGGACGCCGCGCTGCTCGGCCTGCGGCGCGCGCTGGCGGGTGGCGCGCCCACCGCCGTCGTCGCGGACGTCGACTGGGAGCGCTTCACGCACTCCTTCACCGCCGCCCGCCCGCGCCCGCTGATCGGTGACCTCGCCGAGGTCAGGGCGGTACTGGCGGCCGAGCAGGCCGCGGACACCGACCCGGCCGGCTCGGCCGGCGGCGCCGGCGGCACGGGTACCCTGGCCGCCCGGCTGGCGGGCCTCTCGGCCGCCGACCGCGACCGCGCCGTGCTGGAGCTGGTGCGCGGCGAGGTGGCCGAGGTGCTCGGCTACCCGGACGCCCAGTCCGTCGAACCCGGTCGCGCGTTCCGGGCACTCGGCTTCGACTCGCTCACCGCGGTCGAGCTGCGCAACCGGCTCACCCGGGCCGGCGGGCTGCGACTGCCCGCGAGCGTCGTCTTCGACTACCCGACGCCGGCCGCCCTGGCCGAGCACGTACGGGACGCGCTGTTCCCGGACGGCGTCCGGGAGGCGGCCGTGGACCCGCAGGAGGCGCAGCTGCGGGAGGCGCTCGCCGCCATCCCGTTCGCCCGCTTCCGCGAGGCGGGGCTGCTGGACACCCTGCTCCAGCTCGCCGGCTCCGGCACCGACAGCCAGATCCCCAGCAGCGACGATGAGTTGGACCTGATCGACACGATGGACGTGGCGAGCCTCATCGACATTGCCCTCGACAGCAACGAAACCTGACACGTCCGAAGTGCGGAGCTCATGATGACCACGCCCAACGAAAAGATCGTTGCAGCGCTGCGGGCCTCCATCAAGGAGGCCGAGCGCCTGCGCCGGCAGAACCAGCAGCTCATCGCTGCGTCGCGGGAGCCCATCGCGATCGTCGGGATGAGCTGCCGGTTCCCCGGTGGCGTGGAGTCGCCGGAGGCCCTGTGGCGGCTCGTCGCCGACGCCGGCGACGCCATCTCCGAGTTCCCCACCGACCGTGGCTGGAAGCTCTCCGACCTGTACGACGCGGACCCGGACCGGCAGGGCACGTTCTACGCCCGCGGCGGAGGCTTCCTGCACGACGCCGCCCGGTTCGACCCGGCGTTCTTCGAGATCAGCCCGCGCGAGGCGCTGGCCATGGACCCGCAGCAGCGCCTGCTGCTGGAGACCTCGTGGGAGGTCTTCGAGCGGGCGGGCATCGACCCGACCACGCTCCGCGGCAGCCAGGCCGGCGTCTTCGTGGGCGCCTCCACCTCGGGGTACAGCGTCATCGCGGACGACCTGCCGGACGGCGTCGAGGGCTACCTGCTCACCGGCAACGCGGCGGCCGTGGTGTCCGGCCGCCTCTCCTACACCTTCGGCTTCGAGGGCCCGGCGGTCACCGTCGACACGGCCTGCTCGTCCTCGCTTGTGGCGCTGCACCTGGCCGTCCAGGCGCTCCGCAACGGTGAGTGCACGCTGGCGCTGGCGGGCGGCGTGACCGTCCTCGCCACCCCCGACGTGTTCGTGGAGTTCAGCCGCCAGCACGGGCTGGCCTCGGACGGCCGGTGCAAGGCCTTCGCCGCCGGGGCGGACGGCACCGGCTGGTCCGAGGGCGTCGGCATGCTGCTCGTCGAGCGCCTGTCGGACGCCCGCCGCAACGGGCACCCGGTGCTCGCGGTGGTGCGTGGCAGCGCCGTCAACCAGGACGGTGCGTCGAACGGCCTGACGGCCCCGAACGGTCCGTCGCAGCAGCGGGTGATCCGCCAGGCCCTGGAGAACGCCCGGCTGACGGCCGACCAGATCGATGCGGTCGAGGCGCACGGCACCGGCACCACGCTCGGCGACCCGATCGAGGCGCAGGCGCTGCTCGCCACCTACGGCCAGGAACGGACCGATGAGCGGCCGCTCTGGCTCGGCTCGCTCAAGTCGAACATCGGGCACACCCAGGCCGCGGCCGGCGTCGCGGGCATCATGAAGATGGTGCTGGCGATGCAGCACGGCGTGCTGCCGAAGACGCTGCACGTGGACGAGCCCTCGCCGCACGTGGACTGGTCCGAGGGCGCGGTCGAGCTGCTCACCGAGGCCCGTCAGTGGCCGGAGACCGGTGAGCTGCGTCGGGTCGGTGTCTCGGCGTTCGGTGTGAGCGGGACGAATGCCCACACGATCCTGGAGCAGGCTCCGGTGGTCGAGGATGTGCCGGCTTCGGTGGCGGCTGCTGTTCCGCCGGTGGTGCCGGTGGTGTTGTCGGCGAGGAGTGCGGAGGCGTTGGCGGCGCAGGCGGCCGGGTTGGTGGCGCTGGTCGAGGGTGAGGGGGCACCCGGTCTGCTGGACCTGGGCTTCTCGCTGGCGACGAGCCGGGCCGCGTTCGAGCACCGGGCCGGGTTCGTTGCGGCGGACCGTGCGGAGTTGCTGGCCGGGTTGGCCGCTCTGTCGGGCTCGGGTTCGGTGGTGGAGGGGCGTACGGCGTTCCTGTTCACCGGTCAGGGCAGCCAGCGGGCCGGTATGGGCGAGGAGCTCTACGGCTCGTTCCCGGCGTTCGCGGATGCCTTCGACGAGGTGTGCGCGCACCTGGACCGGCACCTGGAGCGGCCGCTGCGTGAGGCGATCGCGGACGCGGAGCTGGTCAACGAGACGGGCTTCACGCAGCCGGCGCTGTTCGCGCTGGAGGTGGCGCTGTTCCGCCTGGTGGAGTCGTGGGGGCTGACGCCGGACGTTCTCGCGGGTCATTCGATCGGTGAGCTGGCCGCCGCGCACGTCGCCGGGGTGCTGTCCCTGGCCGATGCCGCGACGCTGGTGGCCGCTCGCGGTCGCCTGATGCAGGCGCTGCCGCGCGGAGGCGCCATGGTCGCCGTCCAGGCGACGGAGGCCGAGGTCCTGCCGCTGCTCACCGAGGGCGTCGGCGTCGCGGCCGTCAACGGGCCCACCTCGGTGGTGATCTCAGGCTCGGAGCAGGCCGTTCTGGACGTCGCCGAGCAGCTGAAGGCCGAGGGTCGCAAGACCAAGCGGCTCACCGTGAGCCACGCGTTCCACTCGCCGTTGATGGACGGCATGCTGGACGAGTTCCGTACGGTGGCCGTCGGGTTGACGTTCGACGCTCCCCGGATCCCGATCGTCTCGACCCTCACCGGCGCGTTCGCGTCCGCCGAGGAGCTGGCCGATCCCGAGTACTGGGTGCGGCATGTCCGGGAGGCCGTGCGCTTCGCCGATGCGGTGCGGGTGCTGGAGGCCGACGGGGTCCGTACGTTCGTCGAGCTGGGTCCGGACGGTGTGCTGTCCGCGATGGGGCAGGACAGCGTGACGGCCGAGGCCGCTGCGTTCGTCCCGGTCCTTCGGGCCGGCCGCCCCGAGGCCCGTACGCTCACCACCGCCCTCGCGCAGGCCCACGTCCGCGGCCTGGCCGTGGACTGGCCGGCCGTCTTCGCCGGCACCGGCGCCCGCCGCGTCGACCTGCCGACCTACGCCTTCCAGCGCCAGCGCTACTGGCTCGAAGGCGGCACCTCGGTCGGTGACGCGGCGTCGTTCGGCCTTGCACGGGCGGATCACCCGCTGCTGGGCGCGAGTGCGGACCTGCCGGCATCGGACGGCGTGGTGTTCACGAGTCGGCTGTCGGTGCAGTCGCACCCGTGGCTGGCCGATCACGCCGTGATGGGGTCGGTGCTGCTCCCGGGTACGGCGTTCGTGGAACTGGCGATCCGCGCCGGTGACCAGGTCGGCTGTGGGGTGCTGGAGGAGCTGACCCTCGCCGCGCCGCTGGTGCTGCCCGAGCAGGGCGGTGTCCAGTTGCGGTTGGCGCTGGCGGGCGTGGACGAGGCGGGCCGTCGGACGCTGAGTCTGCACTCGCGGGTGGAGGACGCGCCGGCGGAGGAGCCGTGGACGCGGCACGCCACGGGTGTGCTCGCGCCCAGCAGCACGGTCACCGTCCCCTCGTTCGACCTGGCGGAGTGGCCGCCGAACGGCGCGGTGTCCGTCCCGGTGGACGACCTGTACGAGCGGCTCGCCGCGGCCGGGTTCGGCTACGGCCCGGTGTTCCAGGGCCTGCGCGCCGCCTGGCGCCACGACGGCGACACCTACGTGGAGGTGGCTCTCCCCGAGGACGCCAAGGACTCCGCCGCGTCCTTCGGCCTCCACCCGGCGTTGCTGGACTCGGCCCTGCACGCGGTGGGCATCGGCAACCTGCTCGACGACACCGGGCGCGGCCGTCTGCCGTTCTCGTGGAACGGCGTGACCCTGTTCGCCTCGGGGGCAAGCGTGCTACGGGCCCGTCTGTCGCGCACCGGCGCGGACGCGATCTCGCTTTGGCTCGCCGACGAGAGCAGCCAGGCCGTGGCCGAGGTCGGGTCGCTGGTGCTGCGGGAGGTCTCCGAGGAGCAGGTGCGTGGTTCGCGCGGCGGTGCCACCGAGTCGCTGTACCGGGTGGAGTGGACCGCCCTACCGGTCTCCCCGGCCCCGGTCGGCCGGTGGGCCGTCCTCGGCGGGGACGGCTTCGGCGCGGAGCGGTACGCGGACCTCGCGGCGCTGGGCGCGGCGGTCGACGCCGGAGCGGACGCCCCCGACACGGTGTTCCTGCCTCTCTCGGCGACTGCCGCGCAGGACGTTCCCTCCGATGCGCGGTCCGTGCTGCACGATGTGCTGGGCACGGTGCAGGAGTGGCTGGCGGACGAGCGGTTCGCGGCCTCGCGCCTCGTGCTGGTGACCCGTCGGGCCGTCGGCGCCGAGGTCGAGGACCTGGTTCACGCACCCGTCTGGGGCCTGGTGCGATCGGCGCAGACGGAGAACCCGGACCGCTTCGTCCTCCTGGACCTGGCGGATGACCAGGCGCCCGACACCGGCTTGGTCGCCGGCGCCCTCGCCACCGACGAACCCGAGCTGGCGCTCCGCGAGGGCGCCGTGCGCGTCCCCCGCCTGGTCCGGGTGGCCACCACCGTGGACGCCGCTCCGGTGTTCGGCAGCTCCGGCACGGTCCTGGTGACCGGTGCCTCGGGTCTGCTGGGTGGTCTGGTGGCCCGTCACCTGGTGGCGGAGCACGGGGTGCGCAGCCTGCTGCTGCTCTCGCGCCGTGGTGCGGACGCGCCGGGTGCGGCCGAGCTGGTCGCGGAGCTGACCGGGGCCGGCGCCGCCGTCACGGTCGCTGCCTGCGACGTGGCCGACCGGGAGGCCCTGGCGGCCCTGCTGTCCGGCCACGAGCTGTCCGGCGTCGTCCACACGGCCGGCGTCCTGGACGACGGCATCGTCGCCTCCCTCACCCCCCACCGCCTCGACACCGTGCTCCGCCCCAAGGTGGACGCGGCCTTCCATCTGCACGAGCTGACCGCCGGCCACCCGCTCACCGCCTTCGTGCTCTTCTCCTCCGCAGCCGGCACCTTCGGCGGGCCCGGCCAGGGCAACTACGCGGCCGCGAACGTCTTCCTGGACGCGCTCGCCGCCCGCCGCCGCGCCGCCGGCCTGCCCGCCACCTCCCTCGCCTGGGGCCTGTGGGCCGACGGCGCGGGCATGGCCGGCAGCCTGGACAGCGGCGACATCGACCGGATGGCCCGCTCGGGCGTCGAGGGTCTGGCCGCGGCCGAGGGGCTGGCGCTCTTCGACCTCGCCGCCACCGCCGACACCGCGACCCTGGTCCCGATGCGCCTGGACCTCGCCGCCGTGCGGCGCGATGCCTCCCGAGGGGTGATACCGCTGCTGCGGGGCCTGGTCCGGGTGCCGACCCGCCGGGTCGCCCGTGCCGGGTCCGCCGGCGGCTCCGAGCTGGCCGCCCGCCTGCTGGCGCTGCCCGCCGCCGACCGCGAGCAGACCCTCCTCGACCTGGTCCGCTCCCGCGTCGCCGAAGTCCTCGGCTACGCCGACGCGAGCGCGGTGGATGCGGGCCGGGCGTTCAAGGAGCTGGGCTTCGACTCGCTGACCGCTGTCGAGCTGCGCAACGAGCTCAACGGCGCGAGCGGCCTGCGCCTGCCCGCGACCCTCGTCTTCGACTACCCCACCCCGGGCGCCCTCGCGGCCTTCCTGCTGACCGAGCTGGTCGGCGAAGCACCGGCGGAGCGGGCAGTCGTCGCGACCCGGACCGCGGGCGCCGGCGACGAGCCGATCGCGATCGTCGGCATGGCCTGCCGCTTCCCCGGCGGCATCGGCTCGCCGGAGGACCTGTGGCGGCTGGTGTCGGAGGGCCGGGACGCGGTGTCCGGGTTCCCGGCGGGCCGCGGCTGGGATCTGGAGAACCTCTACCACCCCGACCCGGACCACCAGGGCACCTCGTACGCCCGGGAGGGCGGCTTCCTGCACGACGCGGGCCTGTTCGACCCGGCCTTCTTCGGCATCTCGCCGCGCGAGGCGGTCGCTATGGACCCGCAGCAGCGGCTGCTGCTGGAGACCTCGTGGGAGGCGTTCGAACGAGCGGGCATCGACCCGGCGACGCTGCGCGGCAGCCGGACCGGCGTCTTCGCCGGCGTGATGTACCACGACTACGTCAGCGGCCTGGCCGAACTCCCCGACGGTGTCGAGGGCTACCTCGGCACCGGCAACTCCGGCAGCATCGCCTCCGGCCGCGTCGCGTACACGTTCGGGCTCGAAGGCCCGGCGGTGACCGTCGACACCGCCTGCTCCTCCTCGCTGGTCGCCCTGCACCTGGCCATCCAGGCGCTGCGCAGCGGCGAGTGCACGATGGCGCTGGCCGGCGGTGTCACCGTGATGGGCACCCCCGAGACCTTCGTCGACTTCAGCCGCCAGCGCGGCCTCTCGCCGGACGGGCGGTGCAAGTCCTTCGCGGCCGCGGCGGACGGTACCGGCTGGGGTGAGGGCGTCGGCCTGCTGCTGGTCGAGCGGCTGTCCGACGCCCGCCGTAACGGCCACCAGGTGCTGGCGGTCGTGCGTGGCAGCGCGGTCAACCAGGACGGCGCGTCCAACGGCCTCACCGCCCCGAACGGCCCGTCGCAGCAGCGGGTGATCCGCCAGGCCCTCGCGGGCGCCGGGCTGACGGCCGACGAGGTGGACGCCGTCGAGGCTCACGGCACGGGCACCACCCTCGGCGACCCGATCGAGGCGCAGGCGCTGATCGCGACCTACGGCCAGGCCCACAGCGACGAACAGCCGCTCTGGCTGGGTTCGGTGAAGTCGAACCTCGGTCACACCCAGGCCGCCGCCGGCGCGGCGGGCATCATCAAGATGATCATGGCGATGCGCCACGGCGTGCTGCCGCAGACCCTGCACGTGGACGAGCCCTCGCCGAACGTGGACTGGACGGCCGGCGCCGTCGAGTTGCTGACCGAGGCCCGCCCCTGGCCGGAGACCGGCCGTCCGCGCCGCGCGGCCGTCTCGTCCTTCGGCATCAGTGGCACCAACGCCCACACCATCATCGAGCATGCGCCCGCCGCCGACCGGACCCCGCAGCGGCGGCCCCGGACACAGCCGGCCCCCGTACTGCCATGGCTGCTGTCGGCCCGGGGCGAGGACGCGCTGCGCGCGCAGGCCGACCGCCTGCTCACCGCGATCGAGCGGTCCGACGAGATCGAACCGACCGACGTCGCCTACACCTTGGCGACCGGCCGGGCCGCTCTGGAGCGCCGTGCCTCGGTGGTCGGCGAGGACCGCGATGGCATCCTGCGCGCGCTGCGCGCACTGGCGGCGGGCGAGCAGGCCCCCGGCCTGGTCCGGGGTACGACCGCCCCCGGCCGTACCGCCTTCCTGTTCACGGGGCAGGGCAGCCAGCGGGTCGCCATGGGCGAGGAGCTGTACGCCGCCTACCCGGCCTACCGGGAGGCCTTCGACGAGGTCTGCGCGGAGCTGGATCCGTTGCTGGATCGTCCGCTGCGTGAGGCGATCGCGGATGCGGAGCTGATCAACGAGACGGGCTTCACCCAGCCGGCGTTGTTCGCCCTCGAAGTGGCGCTGTTCCGGCTCGTCGAGTCGTGGGGTGTGCGGCCGGACTTCCTGGCCGGGCATTCGATCGGTGAGCTCGCCGCCGCGCATGTGGCGGGCGTGCTGTCCCTGGCGGACGCGGCGAAGCTGGTGGCCGCTCGTGGCCGGTTGATGCAGGCGCTGCCGCGCGGCGGCGCGATGGTCGCGATCCAGGCCACGGAGGCCGAGGTGCTGCCGCTGCTCACGGACGGCGTCGGCATCGCCGCCGTCAACGGCCCTGCGGCGGTGGTGATCTCGGGTGACGAGCACGGCGTACTGGACCTCGCCGCGCTGTTCGAGGTGGAGGGGCGCAAGACCAAGCGGCTGACGGTCAGCCATGCGTTCCACTCGCCGCTGATGGACGGCATGCTGGCGGAGTTCCGTGGGGTCGCCGAGCAGGTGGCGTTCAACACCCCGCGCATCCCGGTCGTCTCCACCCTGACCGGCGCGCTCGCCACGGCCGAGGAGCTGTGCTCGCCCGAGTACTGGGTGCGCCACGTCCGGGAGGCCGTCCGCTTCGCCGACGCCGTCCGGACGCTGGAGGCGCAGGGCGTAAGGACCTTCGTCGAGCTCGGCCCGGACGGCGTCCTGTCCGCCATGGGGCAGGACAGCGTGAGCGCAGAGGCCGCGTTCGTCCCGCTGCTGCGCGCGGGCCGGCCGGAGGCACGGTCGCTCGCGACCGCCCTGGCCCAGGCCCACGTCCGCGGCCTGACCGTGGACTGGCCGGCCGTATTCGCCGGCACCGGCGCCCGCCGGATCGACCTGCCGACGTACGCGTTCCAGCACGCCTGGTACTGGCTGGAGTCCGCCGCACCGCAGCCCGGCGCCGCCGGCGCCGACGACCCGGCGGGCGTGCAGTTCTGGGAGGTCGTCGAGCGCGCGGACAGCGCGGCCCTGGCGGCGGCCCTGGAGATCGAGGACGACGACCAGCTGAGCGCCCTCCTGCCGAAGCTTTCGGCGTGGCGACGCCGCAGCCGTGAGCGGTCGACGGTGGATGGGTGGCGTTACCGGGTGACGTGGAAGCCGGTTGCGGATGCGGCGGCGGTGGGTGTGCTGTCGGGTGTGTGGTTGGTGGCTGCGGGGGCTGCGGGGGTTGAGGGTCTGGTTGGGGCGCTGGCGGGTCGTGGTGCCGAGGTGCGGGTGTTCGATGGTGCTTCGGCTGATCGTGGGGTGCTGGCCGGGGAGTTGCGGTCGGTGGTGGCCGATGGTGCGGTGGTGGCGGGTGTGCTGTCGTCGGTGGCTGCGCCGGGTTCGGTGTTGGCGTTGGTGCAGGCGCTGGGTGAGGCCGGGATCGACGCTCCGCTGTGGTGTGTGACGCGTGGTGCGGTGGCGACCGGTCGTTCGGAGCGGGTGGCGGATCCGGTGCAGGCGCAGGTCTGGGGTCTGGGCCGGGTGGTGGGTCTGGAGCATCCGGAGCGTTGGGGTGGTCTGGTGGACCTGCCGGTGGACGCGGACGAGCGGGTGCTCGGCCGTCTGGCGGGTGTGCTGCTGGGTGGTGAGGATCAGGTGGCGGTGCGGGCGTCGGGTGTGTTCGCGCGTCGTCTGGTGCGGGCCGTTCGGGGCGACGGCTCGGGTTGGTCGCCGTCGGGGACGGTGTTGGTGACGGGTGGTACGGGTGCGTTGGGTGCGGAGGTGTCGCGCTGGCTGGCCCGGGGTGGTGCGGAGCATCTGGTGCTGACCAGTCGTCGTGGTTTGGATGCGCCGGGCGCGGCCGAGTTGCGGGACGAGCTCGCCGCTCTCGGTGTGACGGTGACGGTCGCGGCGTGTGATGTCGCCGATCGGGACGCGCTTGCGGCTCTGCTCGCCGGGCATGAGCTCTCGGCCGTGTTCCATACGGCGGGTGTGCTGGATGACGGTGTGGTGGACGGGCTGACTGCCGAGCGGATGGCGGCGGTGGCTCGTCCGAAGGTGGACGCGGCCCGGAATCTGCATGAGTTGACGGCTGGTCATGACCTGTCGGCGTTCGTGCTGTTCTCGTCGATCTCGGGTACGACCGGTAGTGCCGGCCAGGGCAACTACGCTGCGGCCAACGCGTACCTGGACGCGCTCGCGGAGCAGCGTCACGCGGATGGTCTGCCGGCCACCTCGATCGCGTGGGGGCCGTGGGCCGAGGGTGGTATGGCCGTCGGCGACCAGCTGGCCGAGCGTCTGCGGCGCGGCGGCATGCCCGCCATGGCACCGGAGCTGGGCCTGGCCTTCCTCGGGCGGGAGCTCGCCGCGGGCGGGGACGCGGCCCCGGCCGTCGTCGCCGCCGACCTCGACTGGGAGCTGTTCGCGCCCTCGTTCACCGCGGCCCGCCCCAGCCGGCTCTTCGACGCGCTGCCCGAGGCCCGGCAGGCCCTCGACCGTGCCGACGAGGGCCGGGCGGACGGTCCGGCCTCCTCGCTCGCCCAGCGGCTCGCCGGGCTCTCCGAGGAGGAGCGCGACGCCGCGCTGCTCGACCTGGTGCGCGGCCACGTCGCCGCCGTCCTCGGCTACGCCGACCCGACGGGTGTCGAGGTCGGCAAGGCGTTCCGTGAGCTGGGCTTCGACTCGCTGACCGCCGTGGAGTTCCGCAACCTGCTGGGCGCCGCCACCGGCCTGCCCCTGCCCGCGACGGTCGTGTTCGACTACCCCTCGGTCCGCGCCCTGGCCGACCACCTTCGGGACGAGCTCCTCGGCGCCGCGGCCGAGGAGCCGACGGACGCCGACGTCATCGCCGCCACCACCGACGACCCGATCGCGATCGTCGCGATGAGCTGCCGCTTCCCCGGCGGGGTCGACACGCCGGAGGCGCTGTGGCAGCTGCTGTCCACGGGCCGCGACGCGATCGCCGGCTTCCCCACCGACCGCGGCTGGGACCTGGAGGCCCTCCAGGACGCTGACGAGACGTACTCCTCGTCCACCCGGGAGGGCGGATTCCTCTACCAGGCAGGTGAGTTCGACCCGACCTTCTTCGGGATCTCGCCGCGCGAGGCGCTCGCCATGGACCCGCAGCAGCGGCTGCTGCTGGAGACCTCCTGGGAGGCGTTCGAGCGCGCCGGCATCAACCCCGAGGACGTGCGTGGCAGCCGGACCGGCGTCTTCGTCGGCACCAACGGCCAGGACTACCTCCGGCTGGCGATCGAGTCCTCCGAGGAGATCGCCGGGTTCCTCGGCACCGGCAACGCGGCCAGCGTGGTCTCCGGCCGCCTCTCGTACACCTTCGGCCTGGAGGGCCCGGCCGTCACGGTCGACACCGCCTGCTCCTCCTCGCTGGTGGCCCTGCACATGGCCGTCCAGGCACTCCGCAACGGCGAGTGCTCATTGGCCCTGGCCGGCGGCGTGACGGTGATGTCCTCGCCGGGTGCGTTCATCTCCTTCAGCCGGCAGGGCGGTCTTGCCGAGGACGGGCGCTGCAAGGCGTTCGCCGCCGGCGCGGACGGCACCGGCTGGGGCGAGGGCGTCGGCCTGCTGCTCGTCGAGCGCCTGTCGGACGCCCGGCGCAACGGGCACCGGGTGCTGGCCTTGGTCCGCGGTTCGGCGATCAACCAGGACGGCGCGTCCAACGGCCTCACCGCCCCGAACGGACCCGCGCAGCAGCGCGTCATCCGGCAGGCCCTGGCGGCCGCCGGTCTGACGGGCGACCAGGTCGACGCCGTCGAGGCGCACGGCACCGGGACCAGGCTCGGCGACCCGATCGAGGCGCAGGCCCTGCTCGCCACCTACGGTCGGGAGCACTCCGGGGAGCAGCCGCTCTGGCTGGGCTCGATCAAGTCGAACATCGGGCACACCCAGGCCGCCGCCGGCGTCGCCGGGGTGATCAAGATGGTGCTCGCGATGGAGCACGGGGTGCTCCCGCGGACCCTGCACGTCGACGAGCCCTCGCCGCACGTGGACTGGTCGGCGGGTGCGGTGGAGCTGCTGACGGAGAACCGTCCCTGGCCGGAGACCGGCCGTCCGCGCCGCGCCGGCGTCTCCTCCTTCGGCATGAGCGGCACCAACGCCCACACCATCCTGGAGTATCCGCAGGTACCGGCCGAGGCCGGCAGCGAGGCGCAGCCGCCGGTCGCCGGTCCGGTGCCGCTGGTGCTGTCGGGCCGCAGCGAGCGCGCGGTGCGTGGTCAGGCGGAGCGGCTGTTGACCTTCCTCGCGGAGCGGCCGGAGGTGTCGCTGGAGGACGTCGGTCATTCGCTGGTGGTGTCGCGGGCC